>NZ_JBHJWG010000042.1:0-37201 GCF_042266305.1 Kitasatospora sp. NPDC056076 | reverse complement strand
GCCCCGGCGCCGCCCCGGGGGCCCGGCGCGGCCCCCGCCGCTGTCCGCCGGTCAGGAGGCCACCGGCTCGCCGCTGTCCTGCGGGCTGACCTCCTCCAGCACCGGGGCGGCCGCGAAGGCCTTGGGCCGGCCGGGCAGGAGCAGGCCGACGGCCACGATGACCGCGGTCATCGCCAGCTCCCACCAGAAGGCGGTGGAGTACGCGTCCCGGACCGAGTCGCCGTTCGCGACCCCGCGCTGGACCAGCAGCGCGACCAGGGCCACGCCGAAGGAGCCGCCGACCTGGTTCAGCGACAGCATGGTGCTGGTCGCCCCCGAGGTCTTCTCCAGCGGCACGGTCCGGTAGAGCGAGGCGAGCGTGGGCGCGCCGACGCAGCCCAGGCCGAGGCCCGAGACCAACGCGTAGAGTCCGAGCACCAGTTGGCCGGTGGTCCCGGAGGACAGCGCGTTGCCCAGGGTGCCGAGCACCACCAGCGCGGCGCCGACCGGCACCAGCAGGTTGGCGCCGACCTTGTCGCTGAGCCGCCCGGCCAGCGGCATCCCGAGGAAGGTGCCGACCCCGAAGGGCGCCAGCAGCAGCCCGCTGGCCATCAGGCTTTGCCCGTGCACCTGCTGCTGGTAGAGCGGCAGTAGGACGTACAGCGAGAACACCGCCGCGCCGGTGAGAGCCATCGCCACGACCGCGGCCGTGAAGCCCTTGTTGGCGAGCAGGCGCACGTCGATCAGCGGGGTGCGGCGGGTGGTGAGCGCGTGCACCACGAAGCCGGCCACCAGCGCCACCCCGACCAGCAGCGACACCAGCACGGTGGGGGAGCCGAAGCCCTCGTGGGCGGTCTGCGACAGCCCGTACACCAGGACGGCGAAGCCGGGGCTCAGCAGCACGGTGCCGAGCACGTCGAAGGTCGCACGCTCGCCCTCGGCGGGGACGTCGGCGGGAACCACCTTGAACGAGAACACCAGCGCCGCCAGCACGATCGGCACGTTCACCAGGAACAGCCAACTCCAGTGCAGGTTGTCCGCGATGACCCCGCCGAGGATCGGGCCGATCACCGGGCCGAGGGTCATCGGCAGTGCCAGCAGGCCCATCACCTTGCCCAGCCGGGCCGGGCCGGCCGCGCGGGCGGTGAGCGTCATCATGACCGGCTCGATGATGCCGGCCGCCACGCCCTGGAGGATGCGGAAGGTCACCAGCGCGCCGATGTTCCAGGACAGCGCCGAGGCGACGGCCGTCACGGTGTAGAGCACCAGGCCGAACACCCAGACCTTCTTGCCGCCGAAGTGGTCCACCGCCCAGCCGGTCACCGGGATGGTCGCGGCCACCGCCAGCAGGTAGCCGGTGATGACCCATTCGGCCGTGGTGAGCGTGGTGTGGAAGTTGTCGGCCAGCGGGCTCAGTCCGACGCCGACGATGGTCGCGTTCAGCGTCGCGGTGACCGATGCGAGCGCCATGACGACGATCAGCTTGACCAGCGGACCGTCCAACCGATTCTCGGCCGATTGCGTCATTTCAGTCCTTAGCGATAGCAGGGGAGGAGAAAACGGAGGCGGGGGCGGTCGCGACATCGCGTGGCGCCCCGTGGCCGCGGAATGCGATGGGAGGAATTCCGGCGGAGCGGCGAGTGGCCCCCGGCCCGGGAGGCCGTCGTAGCGGAAGGGCCGGCGTCCCGGAACCGGTCTCCTGAGAACGGGAGTTCAGAGAACCGGCGTGCTGAAAGAGCGTATAAACAAGTCAGGGTCGGCGGCCATCACCCCTTAGACACCGTTAAGGCCGTCGGCCCGGAATGCGGGCCGACGGCCTTCGGCGGGGCGCCCGGCCGCCGGTCGGGCATCGGTGACCTGCGGAGACGCCCCGCCGGCCGGGAGTCGGGAGGGTTCCCGGCGGCTTTAGGTCCTGTCCGGTCAGGACGGTTCCGGTGGGGCGGCCTCCACGGTCAGGGCCCGGGCCGGGCAGAGCTGGTGGGCGAGCCGGACGTCCTGCTCCCGCTCGGCCGCGGGCTCGGGCTCCAGCAGGGTCACCAGCCCGTCGTCGTCGTGCTCGAAGACGTCCGGCGCGGTCAGCACGCACAGGCCCGCGCCGATGCAGCGGTCCCGGTCGGTGGAGATCCGCACCCCGGCCCCGCTCACCAGGCCACCGGCAGGCGCTCGACGCTCTGCATGGTGCCGGTGCGGCGCATCACCAGCTCCTCGGCCGGCACCGCCAGCCGCAGCCCGGGCAGCCGGCGGACCAGCGTCTCGAAGGCGATCTCCAGTTGCAGCCGGGCCAGGTTCTGCCCCAGGCACTGGTGGATGCCGTAGCCGAAGGTCAGGTGCTGGCGGCTGGCCCGGGCCAGGTCGACCTCGTACGGTTCGGCGTGCACCCGGTCGTCCCGGTTGGTCATGGTGGAGGAGACCACCAGGCCGTCCCCGGCCTTCAACACCAGGCCGTCGATCTCGATGTCGTCGGTGATCCAGCGCACCCCGGCGAAGTCCGTCACCGCGGTGATCCGCAGCAGTTCCTCGATCGCGATGGCGGCCGGCACCACGCCGTCGCGCAGCGCCGCCAGCTGCTCCGGGTGCTCCAGCAGGGCCAGCACGCTGATCGGGATCATCGAGGAGGTGGTCTCCAGGCCCGCGATCAGCAGCACCATTGCCAGCTGCACCACCTCGTCGTGGGTCAGCTCGCCGCTCTCCACGTGGGCCACCAGCCGGCCGACCAGGTTCTCGTCCGGCTTGCGCTCCTGGGCCGTCACCAACCGGTCCAGGTAGCGGACGAGTTCGGCGGCGGAGGCCTCGGTGTGCTCCGGGTCCCGGCCCTGCATGACGCCGGCGGTGGCGGTCTGGAAGAAGGCGTGGTCCTCGTACGGGATGCCCAGCAGCGCCGACATGACGAGCGAGGGGATGGGCGCCGCGAAGTGCTCCACCAGGTCGGCGGGGGAGCCGAGTTCCTCGATCCGGTCGATCAGCCCGTTGACGATCCGCTCGATGTCGGGGCGCAGCGCCCGGGCGTGCTTGAGGCTGAACTCCGGGTTGAGCAGCCGTCGGTGGTGGTGGTGGACCGGCGGGTCCTCGCCCACCAGCACCAGCTTGCGGGCGGCCGGCGCGCCCAGGTGCGGGGCCATGGTGGGGTAGGCGTCGTAGCTGCGGTCGGAGGACAGCCGCTCGTCGGCGAGCAGCCGGCGGGCCTCCGCGTAGCCGGTGATCAGCCAGACGCGGCGGTCGTCCCACAGGGTGACCTGGTTGATCGGGCCCCGCGTGCTGATCTCCCGGTAGACGTCCGGTGGCTGGTAGGGGCAGGTGCGGCGCACCGGGAACGACGGTGCTTCGACGGAACTGGCGGACAACGCGGCCTCCCGGTCGGATTTCCCGGAACGGTTTTCCGGGGGGAATTCTGGTTGCTCCGGCGCATGCTAGTTCCGCACCTCGGGCGCGGGCCACGGCAGTTCCGACCGGAATCAACGGCAATTCAATGGGCGTTTGTCGCCGATTAAGCGGCGCATTCGCCGGGCGGCGGAGATCGGTTCAGCGGCCGCGCCGGGCCGGTTTAGCGCCGTTGCCTAGCGTGATCGGTGCGCCGTTCCGCCGGCGCCGTCCCGTCCCTGTGCTGAACGGAGTTGTGGCATGGCATCGATCTCCCTCCCCGGCCCGCTGGCCCCCGTCGCGGCGGCCCTGCGGGGCCGGCTGCTGGCCTGGCTGGCGGTGCCGCCGCTCGGCCCGACCGGGCCGAACCCGCCGGTCGGCGACCCCGCCAACCTGCTCCACCTCACCGACCTCGCCGAGACCCTGATCAGCTACGAGTCCACCAACTCCGACTTCAGCGGGGCCACCCCGACGCTGGACGACCTCGCCCACGTCCGCTACGAGCTGCGCGACCAGCAGGGCGCACTGGTCGGGACGACCAAGGGCATCGGGCGGATGCTGCGCAAGGGCCCGGAGGGCAACTTCCTGGGCTACTTCTCGGAGGAGATCCGGCTGATCGACGGCAACGTCATCCGTACCGGCGGCATCGTCGACGACGCCCGGCTGACCCTCGGCGAGCAGCAGACCATCAAGGCCGTCGCGGTGGCCGGCCCGCTGCGCGGGGCGATCGGGTTCCGCCAGTTCCGGCCGGTCGAGACCCACAAGGCGTACGCCTCGGCGATCGTCCTCTACCGCTGACCACCTGCTGAGCACCTGCTGAACACCCCTGCGCCGGACCGCCGTTCGGCCCGACGCGCACTCCGACCCGACAAGCACCCCGACCCGACGCGCACTCCGACCCGGCTGGGAGCAGACCGCAGATGGACCCCGCAGAGATCCGCCTCCTGGCGGCCGGCACCGCGTTGCCGGGCCCGCCCATCGACAACGCCGCCCTGGGCCGCCGGTTCGGCATGGACGCGCTCTGGGAGCAGTGGGTGGACGCCTTCATCGGCACCCGCACCCGGCACCTCGCCCTCGACCTGGAGACCGGCGAGCAGCGCGACACCCTGGCCGACCTCGGCACCACCGCCGGCGGGCGGGCGCTCGCCGCGGCGGGCACCGACCCCGCCGACGTGGACCTCGTGGTGCTCGGCACCGCCACCCCGGACACCCTGATGCCCGCCACCGTCAACGTGATCGCCGACCGGCTCGGCATCGACGGCGTGGCCACCTACCAGTTGCAGTCCGGCTGCTCCGGCGCCGTCCAGGCGATCGACGTCGCCCGCCAGCTGCTCTCCACCGGCCGGCACCGCACCGCCCTGGTGCTGGGCGGCGACGTCATCGCCAAGCACTACGACCTGACGGCCGACCTGCGCGCCGTCCCCCCGGCCGAACTGGTCAACTACGTGCTGTTCGGCGACGCCGCCGGGGCCGCCGTACTGAGCGCCGACCCGGCCGCCGGGCCGACCGCCGTCCGGGCCTCCTTCGTCGAACTGGCCGGCCGGGGACGGGAACCGGGCCAGGTGCTGGAGTGGTTCGGCCCGGTCGACCGGCACAGCGGGCGGCCGACGGCCCGGGAGGACTACAAGGCGATCGAGGAGACCGTCCCGCTGTTCGCCGAGCAGATCCTGCACCGGCTGCTCGCCGAGGCCGGCTGGCAGGAGGGCGAGGTGACGCACCTGCTGCCGCCGCAGCTGTCCACCCGGATGACCAGCCGGATTGTCGAGCGCCTCGGGCTGAGTGGCGCCGAGGAGGTCAGCTGCGTCGGGGAGACCGCCAACACCGGGAACGCGCTGGTCTTCTTCCAGCTCGAACAGGTCCTGCCGAAGCTCTCCCCGGGTGACCGGGCCGCCGCGATCGCGGTCGAGTCCAGCAAGTGGATCAAGTCCGGGTTCGCCCTGGAACACGTCTGACCCCTCCCGGCCCCGCCCCGCCGCCGGGCCCGCCGTAACTCCGTCCGGCCCCGCCACACCTCGAACCATCGAAGGGCAGAGCACGCATGTCGAACGACGAGAAGCTCCGCGACTACCTCAAGCGGGTCAGCGCCAGCCTCCAGGACACCCGCCTGCGACTGGAAGAGGCCGAGGCCAGGTCCACGGAGCCGATCGCCATCGTCGGGATGGCGTGCCGCTACCCGGGCGGGGTCGGGTCGCCGGAGGAGCTGTGGCGGCTGGTCGCCGAGGGCCGGGACGCGATCTCGGAGTTCCCGGCCGACCGCGGGTGGGACCTGGACGGGCTGTACGACCCGGACCCGGAGCGCACCGGCACCTCCTACACCCGGCACGGCGGCTTCCTGGCCGCGGCGGCCGGCTTCGACGGCGAGTTCTTCGGCATCAGCCCCCGCGAGAGCAGCACCATCGACCCCCAGCAGCGGCTGCTGCTGGAGACCACCTGGGAGGCGCTGGAGAGCGCCGGCCTGGACCCGGCCGCGCTGCGCGGGACCCCGGTCGGCGTCTTCACCGGGATCATGTACAACGACTACGGCTCGCGGCTCAACCCGCTGCCGGCCGCCGTCGAGGGCCAGGTCGGCATCGGCAGTGCGCCCAGCGTCGCCTCGGGGCGGATCGCCTACACCTACGGCTTCGAGGGCCCGGCGGTGACGGTGGACACCGCCTGCTCCTCCTCCCTGGTCGCCCTGCACCTGGCCGCCCAGGCCCTGCGCTCGGGCGAGTGCACGCTGGCGCTCGCGGGCGGGGCCACCGTGATGGCCACCCCCAACACCTTCGTCGAGTTCAGCCGCCAGCGCGGGCTGTCGCCGGACGGCCGCTGCAAGGCGTTCTCGGCGGGCGCGGACGGCACCGGCTGGGGCGAGGGGGTGGCCCTGCTGCTCCTGGAACGGCTCTCCGACGCCCGGGCGAACGGCCACCCCGTGCTCGCGGTGGTGCGCGGCTCGGCCGTCAACCAGGACGGCACCAGCAGCCAGCTCTCCGCCCCGCACGGGCCCTCGCAGGAGCGGGTGATCCGGGCGGCGCTGGCGGCGGCCGGGCTGGGCGCGGCGGACGTGGACGCGGTGGAGGCGCACGGGACGGGGACCAGGCTGGGGGATCCGATCGAGGCGCAGGCGCTGCTCGCCACCTACGGGCAGGGTCGTGACGCGGAACGGCCGTTGTGGCTGGGGTCGGTGAAGTCCAACATCGGGCACGCCCAGGCGGCGGCCGGGGTGGCGGGCGTGATCAAGATGGTGCAGGCGCTGCGGCACGGCGTGCTGCCCGCCACCCTGCACGTCGACGAGCCGACCGGAGAGGTGGACTGGTCCGTCGGCGGGGTTGAGCTGCTGCGCGCGCCGGTGGACTGGGCGCCGGGCGAGCGGCCGCGCCGGGCGGGGGTCTCCGCCTTCGGGATCAGCGGCACCAACGCGCACGTGATCCTGGAGGAGGCCCCGGCCGCCGCTGCGGCGGAGTCGGCTCCGATCGAGGGCCCTGCGGCTGCCCCGGTGCTGCTCTCGGCGCGCTCGGAGGCGGCGTTGGGCGCGGCAGCCGGGCGGCTGGCGGACTGGCTGGAGCACGGCGAGGGCGCGCAGGCCGGGCTCGCGGAGGTCGCGGCCTGGACACTCACCCGCAGTGCCCGGCACCGGTTCGGGGCCGCCGTGGTCTCCTCGGACCGGGCTGAACTGATCGGTGGACTAAGGGCGTTGGCCGGGCAGTCGGCGCACCCGGCGGTGGTGTCGGGTCGGGTGGCGTCCTCGCCGGGTCGGGTGGCGCTGGTGTTCCCGGGGCAGGGTTCGCAGTGGGTGGGGATGGGGGTGGCGCTGGCCGGGTCCTCGCCGGTGTTCGCGTCGCTGCTGGCGGATGCGGGTCGGGCGCTGGAGCCCCATGTGGAGTGGGAGTTGGGGCAGGCGTTGCGGGATCCGGTCCTGTTGGAGCGGGTGGACGTGGTGCAGCCGGTGCTGTGGGCGGTGATGGTCTCGCTGGCGGGGCTGTGGCGTTCGTACGGACTGCCGGTGGACGCGGTGGTGGGTCATTCGCAGGGTGAGATCGCGGCGGCGGCGGTGTCGGGGGCGTTGAGCCTTGAGGATGCTGCTGCGGTGGTGGCCCTGCGCAGTAAGGCGATTCGGGTGGTGGCGGGTGACGGTGGGATGGCGTCGGTGCCGCTGCCGGTGGCGGAGGTGGAGGCGCTGATCGCCCGCTGGGACGGCGCGTTGGAGGTAGCGGCGGTCAACGGGCCGTCCTCGACGGTGGTTTCCGGGACCGCGACGGCGATCGGCGAGCTCGTGACCTGGGGTGAACAGCAGGAGGTGCGGGTGCGGCGGGTCCCGGTGGACTACGCCTCGCACTCCGCCCAGGTCGAACCCCTTGAGGCCGAACTCCTCGACCTGCTGGCACACATCAACCCCAAGTCCGCCGACATCCCGTTCTACTCCACCGTCACGGGAACCCTGCTGGACACCAGCGCCCTGGATGCCGGGTACTGGTTCCGCAACCTGCGCAGCCGGGTGCGCTTCGAGGACACCGTCCGCGCCCTGGCCGAGGACGGCTTCACCACCTTCGTGGAGGCCAGCGCCCACCCCGTGCTGACCGTCGGCATCCAGGAGACGCTGACGGAACACCCCGACACCCTGGTCACCGGCACCCTGCGCCGCAATCGCGAGGACGACCAACCCCTGCTCCAGGCCCTGGCCGCCGTCGAACTCCACGGCCACCGTCTCACCTGGCCCCTCACCACCCCCACCACCCCACCCGGCCTTCCCACCTACCCCTTCCAGCACCGCCACCACTGGCTCGACGCCCCCACCCACGCGGGCGGCCCGGACGCGTCCGCCCACCCCCTGCTCGGCGCGAGCGTCGAACGCGCCGACGACGGCGGGCTGGTCCTCACCGGCCGCCTCTCCCCGCGCAGCCACCCGTGGTCGGCGGAGCACACCGTCGCGGGGACGGTCCTGTTCCCGGGGACGGGCTTCGCCGAACTCGCCCTGGCCGCCGCCGAGTCAGCAGGCTCCTCCGGCGTGGACGAACTCGTCCTGCTGGCGCCGCTGACCCTCGGCGAGGCGGTGCTCGACCTCCAGGTCCTCGTCCCGGCCGCCGACCAGGACGGCCGCCGGACCTTCGACGTCTACTCCCGCCCCGAGCACGGCGGCGCGGGCGACTGGACCCACCACGCGACCGGCACCCTGGCCGCCGAGCCGGCCGAACCGGCCACCCCCACCGAGGACTTCCCCACCGAGGCCACCCCCACCGAGGACTTCCCCACCGACTGGCCCCCGGCCGAGGCCGTCCCCCTCGAACTCGCCACCGCCGCCGCGCGGTTCGCCGCCGCCGAGGTCGGCTACGGCCCGACCTACCAGGGCCTGCGCGCCGCCTGGCAGCACGGCGACGTGCTCTACGCGACCGTCGAACTCCCCGAGCCCGCGCACCCCGACGCCGCCCGCTACGGCATCCACCCCGCCCTGCTGGACGCCGCCCTCCAGGCCGAGGCGGCGGCCGACGGCCCGGACCGCCCCGCCGACCTGCGGCTGCCGTTCGCCTGGAACGGCCTCGGCCTGCACGCCGTCGGCGCCACCGCGCTGCGGGTGCGGCTGGACCGCCTGGACCAGGACACCCTCCGCCTCCAGGCCGTCGACCCCGAGGGCGCCCCCGTCCTCACCGTCGACACCCTGGTGCTGCGCCCGGTCGCCGCCGACCGGCTGACCGCCCCCGCCCCCCGGGGCCCGGCCCGGCCCACCCGCACCCCGGCCCGCCGGGCCGCCGGGCGCACGGCGGGGGAGGGCAGTGCCGTCGAGCGCCTCCGCCGGCTGTCCGGCGCCGAGCTGGAGCGGCAGCTGCGCGAGCTGGTGCGCGGAGAGGTCGCCGCCGTCCTCGGCTACGCCACCCCCGCCGAGCTCGACCCCGACCGGGCCTTCCGCGACCTCGGCTTCGAGTCCCTCACGGCCGTCCAACTGCGCGACCGGATCGCCGCCGCCACCGGCCTCAAGCTGCCGCCGACCCTGGTGTTCAACCACCCCAGCCCGCGCGCCCTCGCAGAGCACCTCGGCGACCTGCTGCGCCGTAGCGGCAGCGCACCGGCCGCCGCGCCCGCCCGTACCCGGGCCGCCGCCGACGAACCCCTCGCGATCATCGGGATGGCGTGCCGCTACCCGGGCGGGGTCGGTTCGCCGGAGGAGCTGTGGCGGCTGGTCGCCGAGGGCCGGGAGACGATCTCGGAGTTCCCCGCCGACCGGGGCTGGGACCTGGACGCGCTGTACGACCCGGACCCGGAGCGCACCGGCACCTCCTACACCCGGCACGGCGGTTTCCTGGCCGGCGCCGCCGACTTCGACCCGGCGTTCTTCGGCATCAACCCGCGCGAGGCCGTCGCGATGGACCCCCAGCAGCGGCTGCTGCTGGAGACCTCCTGGGAGGCGCTGGAGAGCGCCGGCCTGGACCCGGCGGCGCTGCGCGGGACCCCGGTCGGCGTCTTCACCGGCCTGATCTACACCGAGTACGGCGGCCGGGTGCGCGGCTCCGCCCCCGAGGCCGAGGGCTACCTCGGCACCGGCAGCGCGGGCAGCGTGGCCTCCGGCCGCATCGCGTACACCTACGGCTTCGAGGGCCCGGCGGTGACGGTGGACACCGCCTGCTCCTCCTCCCTGGTCGCCCTGCACCTCGCGGGCCAGGCCCTGCGCTCCGGCGAGTGCAGCCTCGCCCTGGTCGGCGGCGCCACCGTGATGTCCACCCCGGACACCCTGATCGAGTTCAGCCGTCAGCGCGGCCTCTCGCCGGACGGCCGCTGCCGGGCCTTCGCGGCCGCCGCCGACGGCACCGGCTTCTCCGAGGGCGTCGGGCTGCTGCTGGTCGAACGGCTCTCCGACGCCCGGGCGAACGGCCACCCGGTGCTGGCGGTGGTGCGCGGCACCGCCGTCAACCAGGACGGTGCCTCGAACGGCCTGACCGCCCCGCACGGGCCCTCGCAGGAGCGGGTGATCCGGGCGGCGCTGGCGGCGGCCGGGCTGGGCGCGGCGGACGTGGACGCGGTGGAGGCGCACGGGACGGGGACCAGGCTCGGGGATCCGATCGAGGCGCAGGCGCTGCTGGCCACCTACGGTCAGGACCGGCCCGCCGAGCGGCCGTTGTGGCTGGGGTCGGTGAAGTCCAACATCGGGCACGCCCAGGCGGCGGCCGGGGTGGCAGGCGTGATCAAGATGGTGCAGGCACTGCGGCACGGCGTGCTGCCGAGCACCCTGCACATCGACGAGCCGACCGGCGCCGTCGAATGGGGGAGCGGTGCGGTCGAGCTGCTGCGCGCGCCGGTGGACTGGGCGCCGGGCGAGCGGCCGCGCCGGGCGGGGGTCTCGGCCTTCGGGATGAGCGGCACCAACGCGCACGTGATCCTGGAGGAGGCCCCGGCCGCCACCGGGCCTCAGGTGGAGCCGGTTCCCACGGTCGCCCCGGTGCTGCTCTCGGCGCGTTCCGAGGCGGTGTTGGGCGCGGCGGCCGAGCGGCTCGCGGACTGGCTGGAAGGCCCGGGTGCCCGGGTCGGCCTGTCCGAGGTCGCGGCCTGGACGCTGACCCGCGGCGCCCGACACGGGTACGGCGCCGCCGTCGCCTCGGGCGAGCGCGCCGAGGTGGTGGCCGCACTCCGTGCGCTGACCGACCATCCGGCGGTGGTGTCGGGTCGGGTGGCGTCCTCGCCGGGTCGGGTGGCGCTGGTGTTCCCGGGGCAGGGTTCGCAGTGGGTGGGGATGGGGGTGGCGCTGGCCGAGTCCTCGCCGGTGTTCGCGTCCCTGCTGGCGGATGCGGGTCGGGCGCTGGCTCCTTATGTGGATTGGGAGTTGGGGGAGGCGTTGCGGGATCCGGTCCTGTTGGAGCGGGTGGATGTGGTGCAGCCGGTGCTGTGGGCGGTGATGGTGTCGCTGGCGGGGCTGTGGCGTTCGTACGGACTGCCGGTGGACGCGGTGGTGGGTCATTCGCAGGGCGAGATCGCGGCGGCGGCGGTGTCGGGGGCGTTGAGCCTTGAGGATGCTGCGGCCGTGGTGGCCTTGCGCAGCAAGGCGATTCGGGTGGTGGCGGGTGACGGCGGGATGGCGTCGGTGCCGCTGCCGGTGGCGGAGGTGGAAGCGCTGATCGCCCGCTGGGACGGTGGGTTGGAGGTCGCGGCGGTCAACGGCCCGTCCTCGACGGTGGTTTCGGGTACGGCATCGGCGGTCGGGGAGCTGGTGGCCTGGGGCGAGGAGCAGGACGTACGGGTCCGGAAGGTTCCGGTGGACTACGCCTCGCACTCCTCCCAGGTCGATCCCCTGCGCACCGAACTCCTCGACCTGCTGGCACACATCAGCCCCCAGCCGTCGGAGATCCCGTTCTACTCGACCGTCACGGCCGGGCCGCTGGACACTGCGGAGCTGGACGCCGGGTACTGGTTCCGCAACCTGCGCAGCCGAGTGCGCTTCGAGGACACCGTCCGTGTCCTGGCCGCCGAGGGCTTCACGACCTTCGTGGAGGCCAGCGCCCACCCGGTGCTGACCGTCGGCATCCAGGAAACCCTGACGGAACAGCCGGAGACCCTGATCACCGGCACCCTGCGCCGCAACCGCGAGGACGAACAACCCCTGCTCCAGGCCCTGGCCGCCGTCGAGCTCCACGGCCACCGCCTCGACTGGCCCCTCGCCACCCCCACCACCCCGCCCGGCCTCCCCACCTACCCCTTCCAGCACGAGCACTACTGGCTCGACCCCGCCCCGGACATCAGCGACCCGGGCCACCTCGGCCTGCAGAGCGCCGACCACCCACTGCTGGGCGCCACCACCGATCTGCCGGACGGCACCGCGCTCTACACCAGCCGGATCTCCACCGGCACCCACGCCTGGCTGCTCGACCACGCCGTCACCGGCACCCCGCTGCTGCCCGCGACCGCACTGGTCGAACTCGCCCTGCACGCCGGCCACCGCGCCGCCGTCCCGGCCCTGGCCGAACTGACCCTGGAGGCACCGCTGTTGCTCGACGGCGCCGCCGTGCACCTGCAGACCACCGTCCAGCCGCCGGACACCGACGGCGCCCGTGCGCTCGCCGTCCACTCCCGCCCGGCGGCCGCCGGCCCGCAGGAGCCGTGGACCAGGCACGCCACCGCTCTGCTCCTCCCGTACCGCCCGTCCTCCGCCGCCCCCGAGGACCGGCCGGCGGCCTGGCCCCCGCCCGGCGCCACCCCCGTGGACCCGGCCGACCTCTACCCCGGCCTCGCCGACCGCGGCTACGACTACGGCCCGGCCTTCCAGGGCGTCCGCGCCCTGTGGCGCGCCGGTGACGCCGTCTACGCGACCGTCGAACTCCCCGAGCCCGCGCACCCGGACGCCGCCCGCTACGGCATCCACCCCGCCCTGCTGGACGCCGCCCTGCACCCGCTCGCCGCCGGCCTCACCGCCCCCGCGGACGGCACTCGCGAGGAGAGCGACCCCGCGGGCGGCGACCGGGGAACGGCACTCCCCTTCGCCTGGACCGGTGTCACCCTCGCCGCCACAGCCGCCACCACCCTGCGGGTCCGGCTGACCCGGCACGGCGCCGACTCGGTCACGCTGACCGCCACCGACCCGCTCGGCGGGCCGGTGCTCACCGCCGAGCGGATCGCCCTGCGCCCGCTCGCCCCGGGCGCCCTCGCCGCCGCCCGGCCGGTCGGGCGGGCCGACGGCCTGTACCACCTGGACTGGATGCCCGTGCCCCCGTCGGCGGCCGTCCCCGCCGACCGGGCGGTGGTCGAACTGCCCGAGCACCACCTCTCCGCCGACCCCACCGACCCCACCGACCCCGCAGAACTCCCCGACCCCGCAACCCTGTTCACCGCCGACCCGCCCGCCCTCGCCGTCCTCCCGCTCTCCCTCCCCGAGCCGACGGCCCCGAACCCGAACCCGAACCCGAACCAGGACCAGGACCCCGCCGCCGCCACCGCAGCCCTGCTCGGCTTCGTCCAGCGCTGGCTCGCCCAGGACCACCTGGCCGACACCCGGCTCGCCGTGCTGACCCGCGACGCCCAGCACACCGGCCCCGCCGACCGCCCGGTCCGGCCGGTCGCGGCCGCCCTCTGGGGCCTGCTGCGCAGCGCCCAGACCGAGCACCCCGGCCGGTTCCGCCTGCTGGACACCGACGGGCACCCCGACTCCCGGGCCGCGCTGGCCACCGCTCTCGCCCTGGACGAGCCCCAACTCGCCCTGCGCCGGGGCGTGCTGCTCGCCCCGGCGGTCGTCCCGCTGCCCGCCCGGCCCGAGCTCACCGCCCCCGGGGACGGCCCCTGGCGGCTCGCCCCCACCGGGGACACCCTGGATGCGCTGGCCCTGCTCCCCGCCCCGGACGCCGCCCGCCCGCTCGCCCCCGGCGAGGTGCGGATCGCCGTGCGGGCCGCCGGACTGAACTTCCGGGACGTGCTGATCACCCTCGGCGTCTACCCGGACCGCGCCCTGCTCGGCACCGAGGCGGCCGGCGTGGTCACCGAGGTCGGCCCGGGCGTGACCGGCCTGGCGCCCGGCGACCGGGTCACCGGCCTGGTGTCCGGGGGCATCGGCCCGGTCGCGGTCACCGACCACCGGCTGCTGGCCCGCGTCCCGGCCGGCTGGAGCTTCGCCCAGGCCGCCGCCGTCCCCGCCGCCTTCCTGACCGCCCACTACGCCCTGGTCGACCTGGCCGGGCTCCGCGCGGGCGAGCGGCTGCTGGTGCACTCGGCGGCCGGCGGCGTCGGCATCGCCGCCGTCCAGCTCGCCGCCCACCTGGGCGCCGAGGTGTACGGGACGGCCGGGGCCGGCAAGTGGGACACCCTGGCGGCGCTGGGCGTCGACCCGGCCCGCACCGCCTCCTCCCGCACCCTCGACTTCGAGGGGCTCTTCCTGGCCGGGACGGACGGCGCCGGGGTGGACGTGGTGCTGAACTCCTTCACCGGGGACTTCGTCGACGCCTCGCTGCGGCTGCTGCCGCGCGGCGGCCGCTTCGTCGAGATGGGCAAGGCCGACCTGCGCGACGCCGACCGGATCGCCGAGCAGTACCCGGGCGTGCGCTACCGCTCCTTCGACCTGCTGGAGGCCGGTCCGCAGCGGATCGGCGAGCTGCTGACCGAGCTGCTGGCGCTGTTCGAGCGCGGGGCGCTGACCCTGCCGCCGATCACCGCCTGGCCGGTCGCCCGGGCCGGGGAGGCGGTGCGCCACCTCGGCCAGGCCCGGCACACCGGCAAGGTCGTGGTGACCGTCCCCGCGCCGCTCGACCCGGCCGGCACCGTGCTGGTCACCGGCGGCACCGGCACCCTCGGCGCGCTGACGGCCCGGCACCTGGTGACCGAGCACGGCGCCCGGCACCTGCTGCTGGCGGGCCGGCGCGGCCCCGAGGCGGCGGGCGCCGCCGAGCTGGCCGCCGAACTCGCCGCACTGGGCGCCGAGGTGACCGTCGCCGCGGTGGACGTCGCCGACCGGGCGGCGCTGGCCGCGCTGCTCGACTCCGTCCCCGCCGAGCACCCGCTGACGCTGGTGGTGCACGCCGCCGGCGCCCTCGCGGACGGCGTCCTGGAGGCCCTCGACCCGGCCGCGCTGGAGGCGGTGCTCGCCCCCAAGGCCCGGGCCGCCCGTCACCTGGACGAGCTGACCCGGCACGCCGACCTCGCCGACCTGGTGCTGTTCTCCTCCGTCTCCGGGGTGCTCGGAGGCGGCGGGCAGGCCAACTACGCGGCGGCCAACGCCTACCTGGACGGCCTCGCGCAGCGCCGCGCCGCCGAGGGCCTGCCCGCGACCTCGCTCGCCTGGGGCCTGTGGCAGCGGGCCAGCGGACTGACCGGACGGCTCACCGACGGCGACCGGGCCCGACTGGCCCGGGGCGGCCTGGTGCCGCTCACCGACCGGGAGGGCCTCGCCCTGCTGGACGCGGCCCGCGCCACCGGCCGGGCGGCCGTCGTCACCACCCGCTTCGACCTGCGGGCGGGCCGGGCCGCCGGGACCGTACCCGCGCTGCTGCGCTCGCTGGCGGGCGCCCCCGCCCGGCGCAGCGCCGCCGGCGCGCCCGCCGCCGGGGGCCCGGCCCCGCTGTCGGACCGGCTGGCCGGCCTCGACCCGGCCGGGCGGGCCGAGGCCCTGCTCGACCTGGTGCTCGGCCAGGCCGCCGCCGTCCTGGGCCACGGCGGGGCCGGAACCGTCGCTGCCGGAACCGTCGCCGCCGACCAGGCCTTCAAGGAGATCGGCTTCGACTCGCTCACCGCCGTCGAACTGCGCAACCGCCTGGGGGCGGCCACCGGCCTGCGGCTGGCCCCGACCACGGTGTTCGACCATCCGACCCCGTCGGCGCTGGCCGCCCACCTGCACCGGGCCCTGGCCCCCGAGGACGAGGCCGCGCCGGACCCGTTCCTGCGCGAGCTCGACCGGCTGGAGTCCCTGCTGCCCGCGCTGGCCGCCGCGGACGGCGTCCGGGGAGCGGTCGGCCGGAGGCTGCGCGAGCTGCTCTGGCGCCTGGACGACACCCCGGCCGAAGGCGACGGCGAGGGCGAGCGCGCCGAGGACCTCGCGACGGCCAGCGACGAGGAACTGTTCGCCGCGCTCGACGACGAACTCAACCATCCCGGAACGGAGGTCTGAGATGCCCGGGACGACCGAACCCGCCGCCACCCCCGGCGGCACCCCCACCGCCACCCCCGGCGGCGCCCCCACCGCCACCCCCGGCGGCACCGAGGAACGGCTGCGCGACTACCTGCGCCGCGCGACCGCCGACCTGCGCCAGGCCAGGCGGCGGATCGAGGCCCTGGAGGAGCGCGCGCACGAGCCGGTCGCGATCGTCGGCATGGCCTGCCGGCTGCCCGGCGGCGTGCGCACCCCCGAGGACCTGTGGCGGCTGCTCGCCGAACGCCGGGACGCCATCGGCGACTTCCCCGCCGACCGCGGCTGGGACCTCGACGCGCTGTTCGACGAGGACCCGGCCACCCCCGGCACCTCCTACGCCCGCCAGGGCGGCTTCCTGGACGGCGCCGGCGAGTTCGACGCCGCCTTCTTCGGCCTCGGCCCGCGCGAGGCGCTCGCCATGGACCCCCAGCAGCGGCTGCTGCTGGAGACCGCCTGGCGGACCTTCGAGTCCGCTGCCCTCGACCCGGCCGCCCTGCGCGGCAGTCGGACCGGCGTGTACGTCGGCATGATCGGCCAGGACTACGCCCCGCGCCCGCACGAGGTGGCCGGCGAACTCGACGGCCACTTCATGACCGGCAACGCCGGGTCCGTCGCCTCCGGCCGGCTCGCCTACCACTTCGGCCTGCACGGACCGGCCCTGACCGTCGACACCGCCTGCTCCTCCTCGCTGGTCGCGCTGCACCTGGCGGCCCGCTCGCTGCGCTCGCGCGAGAGCGACCTCGCCCTGGCCGGCGGGGCCTGCGTGCTGGCCCACCCGAGGGTGTTCCTGGAGTTCAGCCGCCAGCGCGGGCTGGCCCCGGACGGGCGGTGCAAGGCCTTCGCGGCGGGCGCCGACGGCACCGGGCTCGCCGAGGGCGTCGGCCTGCTGCTCCTGGAGCGCCTGTCCGACGCCCTCGCCAACGGCCACCGGGTGCTGGCCGTGCTGCGCGGTTCGGCCGTCAACCAGGACGGCCCCAGCAACGGGCTCACCGCCCCCAGCGGGCCGGCCCAGGAGGCCGTCGTCCGGGAGGCGCTGGCCGACGCCCGGCTCACCCCCGACCAGGTCGACGCGGTCGAGGCGCACGGCACCGGCACCACGCTCGGCGACCCGATCGAGGCCCGCGCCCTGCTCGCGGTGTACGGCCGCGCCGAGCGTGAACGCCCGCTGCGGCTCGGCTCGTTGAAGTCCAACATCGGTCACACCCAGGCCGCCGCTGGAGCCGCCGGGGTGATCAAGCTGATCCTCTCCCTGCGGCACGACACCCTGCCCGCCAGCCTCCACCTGGACACGCCCACCCCGCACGTCGACTGGTCGGAAGGCGCCGTCGAACTGCTCGCCGACGCTGCGCCCTGGCCGCGCGGGGAGCGCCCGCGCCGGGCCGCCGTGTCCTCCTTCGGGATCAGCGGCACCAACGCTCACCTGATCCTGGAGGAGGCCCCCGAGCCGCCGCCCGCCGAACCCGGTCCCGAACCCGGCGCCGGCCCCGCCGACCGGCCCTGGCTGCTCACCGCCCGCACCCCCGAGGCGCTGCGCGCCCACGCGCTGGCGCTGGCCGCGCACGCCGAGGCCGGCACCGCGGACGGTATCGGGAACGGCACCGGGAACGGCGCCGCGGACCGTGCCCGGGACACCGCCCACTGGCTCGGCCACGGCCGGGCGCGGTTCCCGCACCGGGCCGCCGTGCTGACCGACCGCCCGGCGGAGATCGCCCCGGCCCTGCGCGCCCTGGCGGCCGGCCGCAGCCACCCCGCCCTGGTGCGCGGCACCGCCGTCGCCGCCCCCAGGGCCGCCTGGACCTTCACCGGCCAGGGCTCCCAGCAGACCGGCATGGGGCGTGAACTCCACGCCGAGCAACAGGAGTTCGCCAAGGCGCTGGACGAGGTGTGCGACGCCCTCGACCCCCACCTGGACCGCCCGCTGCGGGACGTGATGTTCGCCGAACCGGGCTCCGCCGCCTCCGCGCTGCTGGACCGCACCCGCTACACCCAGCCGGCCCTGTTCGCCCACCAGACCGCGCTGGCCCGGCTGCTGGGCACCCGGCTGCCCCCGCCGGTCGCGGTGCTCGGCCACTCGATCGGCGAACTGTCCGCCGCCCACCTGGCCGGGGTGTTCGACCTGGAGTCGGCGGCCGCGCTGGTCGCCGCCCGGGCCCGCCTGATGGACGAACTGCCCGCCGGCGCGGGCGCGATGCTCTCCGTCCAGGCCCCCGAGGAGCGGCTCACCGCACTGCTCGCACCGTACGGGCAGGCGCTCGGCCTGGCCGCCGTCAACGGACCGGCCTCCACGGTGGTCTCCGGCGACGCCGACGCGATCGCCCGGCTCGACCGCGAGCTCACCGGCCTCGGCCTGCGCACCCGCCGGCTGCGGGTCTCGCACGCCTTCCACTCCGCCCAGCTGGACCCGGTGCTGGAACGCTTCCACGCCGAGGCGCGGCGGATCGGCTACCGCGCCCCGGGCCTGCCGGTGGTCAGCAACCTCACCGGCGAGACCGCCGACCCCGAGCGGATCGCAAGCCCCCGGTACTGGACCGAGCAGATCCGCGCCACCGTCCGCTTCGAGCAGGGCGTGCGCACCCTGCGCGAGCAGTATGGCGTCACCGCCTACCTGGAACTCGGCCCGCACAGCACGCTCGCCGCGCTGACCGCCGCGATCCACCCGGAGGCCGTCCAACTGCCCGTGCAGCTGCGCGAACGGCCCCCGTCGAGGGCACTCGCCGCCGCGCTGGCCGGGGCCGAGGTGCACGGCCTGCCGGTCGGCGGGCCGAGCGGGCCGGCGCCCGCCGCCGACCCCGACACCGTGCCCGGCCACCCCTTCGCCCCGACGGTCCACTGGCTGGCCACCCCCGGCCCCTCCGGCGCCGGCCCCGAACCCGCGCCGCTGCCCGGAGCCACCACCGCGGAACGGGAGCCCGCCGAGGACCCGGCCGCCCTGCTGCGGCGCTGGGCGGACGCCGGGCCCGGGCACCGCACCGCCCTGCTGCTCGCCCTGGTCAGGGAACAGGCCGCCGAGGCCCTCGGCTACGCCGACCCGGCCCGGATCGGCGAGCGGGAGCGCTTCCAGGACCTCGGCTTCTCCTCCTTCACCGTCCTGGACCTGCGCAACCGGCTCGCCGCCGCGACCGGGCTCACGCTGCCCCCGGTGGTCGCCTTCGACCACCCCACGCCGGTCGAACTGACCGCCCACCTCGACCACCTGCTGGCCGAGTCCGTCCTGCCCGCCGCCTGAGGCACCGAGCCCGTCCACCCCCCACCGAACGACCAAGCCCGCCGAACCTTCCAGAGGAGCGAACCCCGGTCATGCGCGTCGGAATCACCTACCTCAGCATCTCCCCGTCGGTCGACCGGTCGTCCGCCCGGCAGAAGTACCTGGACTTCGCCCGGCAGGTCGAATGGGCCAACGACCGGGGCTTCTCCGGCATCTGGATCACCGAGCACCACTTCTCCGGCTACAGCCTCAGCTCCTCCCCGCTGCTGCTGCTCGGCCAGGCCGCCGCGCTCGCCCCCGACCTGCGGATCGGCACCGGCATCCTGGTGCTGCCGCTGTGGGACCCGGTCCGCCTGGTCGCCGACGTCAACACCCTGGACCAGCTGTCCGGCGGCCGCCTGGACCTCGGCATCGGCCGCGGCTACCAGCCGCACGAGTTCCTCGGCTTCGGCCGCGACCTCGACCGGAGCCGGGCCGCCTTCGAGGAGTCCGCCGACCTGGTGCTGCGGCTGCTCACCGAGACCGAGGTCACCCACAAGGGCGAGTTCCACCGGATCGACGCCCCGGTGACCGTCCTGCCGCCCTCCCACCAGGCCCCGCACCCGCCGGTGTGGGCCGCCGCGGTGTCGCCCGAGTCCACCCGCTTCGCCGTCCGGCGGGGCTTCCACCTGCTCGGCCTCGCCCTGTCGACCCCGGCCGAACTCGCCGCCCAGTGGCGGACGGTGACCACCCTGGCGGCCGAGGAGGGGGTCGCGGCGGAGGGCCTGGAGTACGCCGTCAACCGCTTCGTCCACGTCGGCACCGACCCGGCCGGGCGCCGGGCCGCGGCCCGCGAGGTCGCCCGGCAGATCCAGACCTCCCGGGCCCTGGCCGAGGGCGCCTACCCGACCGGGGGCCGGCCACCGGTCCCGGCCGCCGTCGACCCGGCCGACGAGGAACTCGCCTACCAGCGGCTGCTGGCCGGCTCGCCCGAGCAGATCGTCGAGCAGATCGCCGAACTCGCCGCCGCCGGCGTCACCCGGGTCAACGCCGCCTTCGAGTACGGCACCCTGCCCGCCGACACGGCCTTCGCCGCGCTGCGCACCTTCGCCGCCGAGGTGCTCCCGGCCCTGCGGGAGCTGCCCGTACGGCTCTGAACCCCCGCCCCGCAGCCCCCACCCCCCCAACCCCCCACACGCCGCAGGGGTGGGACACCGGCCGGTGTCCCACCCCTGCGGCACGTCCGGCGGTCAGGAGCTCAGGCCCGCGAGCTCGGCCAGCCGGGTGTAGGACTCCCGGCGGTCCGCCGGGTCGTAGGTGTTCGCCACCACCATCACCTCGTCCGCGCCCGACTCGGCCACGAAGGCCTTCAACTTCGCCGCCACCGTGTCCGGTCCGCCGACCACCTCCGAGCGCAGGTCGTTCAGCGGCGGGGTGCGCTGCGCGGCCTGCTCGGCCGGGGACGGCCGGTGGCCCAGGGCCTCCTCGACGGACAGCAGCGGCGCGGAGCGGCCCACCGCGTGCTGGGCCAGCGCGAGCCGCCACGGGGTGGCCAGCTCCTCGGCGTGCCGGTCGTCCCGGCCCACCACCACGGTCAGGGTCAGGACGGCCCACGGCCGCGCGCCCTCGCGGGCCGGGCGGAACTGCTCCCGGTAGCGGCGCAGCGCCGTGAAGGCGTTGCCGGGGTCCTGGTAGGCCGCCAGGTACGCGTAGCCCAGGCCCAGCCGGGCCGCGGTGCCCGCCGAGGCGGGGCTGCCGCCGAGCAGGAACACCTCGGGCAGCGGCGCGTCGGTCGGCACGGCCCGGACGGCGGCGAGCTCGTGCCCGTCCGGCAGGGCGGTGTGCCCGCCGAAGGCCAGCAGCTGCGCCAGCTGGCCGTTGAAGACGTCCGGGGCGAGCGAGGAGCGCTGCAGCAGGGCGGCGGTCGGCCCGTGCCCGGTGCCGGTGGAGCGGCCGATGCCGAGGTCGATCCGGCCCGGGTGCAGCGCCTCCAGGGTGCGGAACTGCTCGGCGACGTGCAGCGGCGAGTGGTTGGGCAGCAGCATCCCGCCGGCGCCGATCCGCAGCCGGGTGGTGCGGGCGGCCAGGTGGGCGATGACGATCTCGGGCGCCGAGATGCCCACCGCCGCCTCGGCGTGGTGCTCGGCGACCCAGTACCGGCTGAAACCCAACGCCTCGACGTGCCGGGCGAGTCGGACGGCCTCGTCGAGCAGTTCGGAGGTGCCGGTGCCGGCCCGTCGGGGGCCCTGGTCGAGGACGGAGAATGCGGTCATGCCTGTTTCCTCAGGAGTCGGCCCCCGGTGCGCCGGGGGCGGGTGGACCGGGTCCGGGCGGCGGTGGTCACACGCCGGCCGGGGCGGGGGTCGGGTACGGGTGCGGCAGTCCGTAGTGCTCGCGCAGCGTGGCGCCCCGGTAGGAGGAGCGGTAGACGCCGCGCTTCTGCAGGATCGGCACCACCAGGTCGACGAAGGCCGGCAGCCCGTCGGCGAAGACGTCCGGCATCAGGGTGAAGCCGTCCGCGGCGCCCGAGACGAACCACTCCTCGGCGACGTCGGCGACCTGCTCGGGCGTGCCGATCGCCTCGATGTGCGCCCCGCGCCAGGGGGCGTGGCCGGCCAGCTCGTCCAGCCGGCGCAGCCGGGCCAGCGCCTCGCGCCGGCTGTCGGCGACGGTGGTCATCAGCCCGGGCAGGATCTTGACCGACCGGGGGTCGCGGCCGTGCCGTTCGGCCCGGGCGCGGACGTCGGCGGCGTAGGCGTGCGCGACGTCCGGGGTCTTGGCCCCGGAGAACACCAGGTCGGCCGTCCGCCCGGCCAGTTCGCGCCCCGGCTCGGAGGCGCCCGCCTGCACCACCAGCGGGTGGCCCTGGGCGGAGGGCGGCAGCGGCAGCGGCCCGCGGACGCTGAAGTGCTCGCCCTGGTGGGAGATCGGCCGCAGCCGCCCCGGGTCGGTGAACCGCCCGGTGCGCACGTCCGCGACCAGCGCCTCCGGCTCCCAGCTGCGCCACAGCGCCTTGACGATGTCCACGAACTCCTCGGCGCGCGCGTACCGGTCGGTGCGCGGGGCCAGGCCGCTGCCGCCGAAGTTGGCCGCCACCTGCGGGATGTAGGTGGTGACGGCGTTCCAGCCGGCCCGCCCGCCGCTGAGCACGTCCAGCGACTTGAACCGGCGGGCGATGTTGTAGGGCTCGTTGGAGGTGGTGGAGGCGGTGGCGATCAGTCCGATCCGGGAGGTGGCGGCGGCGATCGCGGTGAGGATCAGTGTCGGCTCGTGGTAGTACGCGCCGTGCGGGCTGGTCTGGATGTCGGCGAAGACCCCGGGGGTGTCGGAGAGGAAGACCGCGTCCATCAGCCCGCGTTCGGCGGTCCGGGCGGCGTCCACCCAGGTCTCCACCCGGGCGAAGCCGTACGGGTCGGAGCCGGGTTCGCGCCAGGCGGCGGGGTGCACGCCCATGGCGCCGCCGACCATGTGCAGGTTGAGGTGGAGCTCGCGTTCGGTGCTCATCGGGCCTTCCCGGGGTTCGGGCCGTCCAGGTGGGGGACGGCGTCCAGCAGTTGGCGGGTGTAGGGGTGGCGCGGCGCGGTCAGGACCTCGGCGACGTCCCCGGACTCGACGACCTCGCCGTCCTTCATCACCAGCACCTCGTCGGCGACGTGGCGCACCACGCCGAGGTCGTGCGAGACGAACACGTAGGCCACGCCGAGTTCGGCCCGCAGCTCGGCCAGCAGGTCGAGGACCTGGGCCTGGACGGAGACGTCCAGCGCCGCCACCGGCTCGTCGAGCACGACGATCCGCGGGCGCGGTGCCAGCGCCCGGGCGATCGCGACCCGTTGGCGCTGCCCGCCGGACAGTTCGCGCGGACGGCGGTGCAGCAGTTCCGGGCCCAGCCCGACCTGGGCCATCAGCTCGGCGACCCGGCCGGCCCGGGCCCGCCGGGGCACCCCGGTGGCGGCCAGCGGCTCGGCGATGATCCGGGCGACGGGGTAGCGCGGGTCGAAGCTGCTGAGCGGGTCCTGGTGGACGACCTGGATCCGCCGGTGCAGGGCGCGCCGCCGGGCGCCGCGCAGGCCCTGCCAGGACTGCCCGTCCACCTCGACGCTCCCGGTGTCCGGCGCGGCCAGGCCCAGCAGCAGGCGCCCGGTGGTGCTCTTGCCGGAACCGGACTCGCCGACGATGCCGAGCGTGCGGCCCTCCCGCAGGGTCAGCGAGACGTCCCGGACGGCGGCCACCGGGGCGTGCCCCGGGGCGGCGAAGGACTTGCCGAGGCCCTCGGCGCGCAGCACCACCCGCTCCCCGGTGCGCGGCCGGGGCAGTTCGGCGCCCGCCCGCGGCCCGGACAGCCGGGTGCCGCGCGCCCCCGGCCGGGGCACGGCCGCCAGCAGCCGCCGGGTGTACGGGTGCCGGGGCTCGGCCAGCACCTCGGCGGTGGGGCCCTGTTCGACCACCTCGCCGTCCTTCATCACCAGCACCCGGTCGGCGACCCGCGCCACCACCGCCAGGTCGTGGCTGATCAGCAGCAGCGCCCGGCCGGCCCGGCGCCGCTCGGCGAGCAGTTCCAGGATCTGCGCCTGGACGGTGACGTCCAGGGCGGTGGTGGGCTCGTCGGCGATCAGCAGCGCCGGGTCGGCGGCGAGCGCGGAGGCGATCAGGGCGCGCTGGCGCAGCCCGCCGGACAGCTGGTGCGGGAACTGCCGGGCCCGCAGCCGCGGTTCGGGCACCCCTGCCTCGGCGAGCAGCGCCAGGACCCGCGCGGGCACCTCGGCGCGCGGCACGGTGCGGTGGGCGCGCAGCGCCTCGGCGATCTCGTCGCCGACCCGGCGCAGCGGGTCGAGCGAGACCAGCGCGTCCTGGAGCACGAAGCCGATCCGGCGTCCGCGCAGCGGCCGCCACTGCCGGTCGGTCAGCGCGCCCGCGTCGCGCCCGTCGATCCGGAACACCTCGGCGGTGGTGCGCGCCCCCGGCCCGGTCAGCCCGACCAGGGCGCGCGCGGTGACGCTCTTGCCGGAGCCGGACTCGCCGACCAGGGCGACGCTCTCGCCGGCGCCGACGGTCAGCGACAGGCCGCGTACGGCGGTGACCGGGCCGCGCCGGCCGGGGAAGGCGACGTGGAGGCCGCGCACCTCGACCACCGGCGGCGCGGGCTCGGTCCGCGGGTGCGCGGACTCGGACCGGGTCTCGGTGCTCATCGCGCCACCCGCCCCTCGGCCCGGTCCTGGAGCCACTGCCCGACGGCCGAGACGGCCAGCACCGTGAGGGTGATCGCCGCCCCGGGGAAGACCGCCGTCCACCAGGCGACCTGGACGTAGTCGCCGCTGCCCGCCAGCATCGCGCCCCACTCGGCGGTGGGCGGCTGCGGGCCCAGCCCGAGGAAGCTGAGCGCCGAGCCGGTGACGATCATGCCGCCGACGCCGACGGTGGCCAGCGCCAGCAGCGGCCCGACGGCGTTCGGCACGACGTGCCGCAGGACCACCTGGAGCCGCGACCAGCCGAGCACGGTGGCCGCCTCGACGTAGCCGGTGCCGCGCACCCGCAGCACCTCGGCGCGCACCAGCCGGGCGTACCCGGGCAGGGTGACCAGGGCGAGCCCGGCCACCAGGTTCCCGGTGCCGGTGCCCAGCACCGCGACGACCAGCAGCACCAGCAGCACGCCCGGGACGGACAGCAGCACGTCCAGCAGCCGGCCGGCGATCCGGTCGACGGTCCGCCCGCCCTGGGCGGCCAGCACGCCCACCAGGGTGCCGGCCGCCAGCGCCAGGGCGGAGGCGGCCAGGCCGATCAGCAGCGAGGGCCGGGCGCCGTGCACGACGCGGGAGTAGACGTCGCGTCCGTTCTCGTCGGTGCCCATCCAGTGGGCGGACCCGGGCGGCAGCAGGGTGTCGGCGGGGTTGGCGGCGTCCGGCCCGGCGCCGCCGAACAGGCCCGGCGCGAGTGCGGCCAGCAGCAGGAGGGCGCAGACCGCGAGCCCCAGTGCGAGGCCGGGGCGGATGCGGGGGATGACCACGGGGTTTCCTCCTCAGCTCTCGCTGGTGCGCAGCCGCGGGTCGACCAGCCGGTAGGACAGGTCGACGGCGGTGTTGACGACGGTGTAGACCAGCCCCGCGACCAGCACGATGCCGATGACCAGCGGCAGGTCCTTGTTGCGGACGGCGGTGACGGCGAGCGTGCCCAGCCCCTGCCGGGAGAAGACCGACTCGACCACCACCGCGCCGCCGATCAGCGAGCCGGTCAGCCAGCCGACCAGGGTGGTGACCGGCAGCAGGCCGTGCTGCAGCGCGTGCCGCAGCCGGACGGCCGCCTCGCCGAGGCCCCGGGCCCGGGCGGTGGTGACGAAGGGTTCGTCCAGGGTCCGTTCCAGGCTGCGGCGCAGCACCCGGGTGATCACGGCGGCGGGCCCGGCGGCCAGCGCCAGGGCGGGCAGCACGAGCCCGTCCAGCCCCGGCGCGCCCAGCGCGGGGAACCAGCGCAGCCGGAAGGAGAACAGGGCGAGCAGCAGGGTGCCGAGCCAGAACGCGGGCACGGCCACGCCCAGGCCCTCCAGCAGGGCGACGGGGGTGCGCACCCAGCGGGGCCGGCCGGCCGTCAGCAGGGCCGCCGGGACGGCCAGCGCGACGGTCACCAGCACGGTGGCGCCCAGCAGTTGGAGGGTCGGGCCGAGCTGCTGGCCGATCGCGGTGCGCACCGGCAGGTGCAGCACGTAGGAGTCGCCGAGGTCGCCGCGCAGCACATGGCCGAGGAAGGTCAGGTACTGCACCGGCAGTGGCCGGTCGAGCCCGTACTCCCGGGTGATCTCCTCGCGCAGCCCGTCGCCGGTGCCGCGCAGGCCGGTGAGCAGGTCGACCGGGTCGCCGGAGGTGAGGTGCAGGGCGAGGAAGGCGAGCGTCACCGCGCCCCAGAGCACCAGGACGGCGCTGCCGAGCCGGCGCAGGGCGGCGCCGCCGAGGCGGTTCAGCGCGGCGCCGCCGGGGCGGCGGTCCGCCACGGCGCCGGTCACCGGGCGAGCCAGGCGTCGGCGAAGTTCGGGAAGCTCTGCTGCTCGAAGACGACGCCCCGCACCCGGGCGGAGGTGCCCAGCACGTAGGCGTTGCTGAACACCGGCAGGATCGCCGCGTCCTGGCTCACCTTCTGCTGGACGGCGGCGTAGAGGGTCTTCTGCCGCTGCACGTCGGTGGTCGCGAGCGCGTCGGCGAGCTGGGCGTCGACCTGGTCGTCGTGGTAGCGGGCGGCGTTGTTGTCGATCTTGGCGGTGGGGATGTGGGCGCTGCCGAAGACCAGCCGCAGCGCGTCCGGGGAGGAGTTGTTGGCGCTGCTGTTGAGCAGGTCGTAGTCCCCGGCCAGGACGCGCTTGACGTACGTGCCGGTGTCCAGGTTCTGGTTGCGGATCTCGATCCCGAGGTCCTTCGCGGCGGCCTGGATCTGGGTGGCCAGGGCGGTGTACTGGCCGAAGTACTCGCCGATGTACAGGAAGTCCAGGCTCAGCCGCTTCCCGTCCCTGGTGCGGTAGCCCTCGCCGTCGCGCGCCGTCCAGCCGGCCTCGTCCAGCAGCTTCCCGGCGGCCGCCGCGTCGTACCGGTACTGGTCGGCGACGCCCGCCGCGTACTGCGGGGTGGACGGGGAGAGCGGTCCGGTGGCGGCCGGGAAGACGCCGAAGTAGAGCTTCTGGACGATCAGGTGCCAGTCGATGCCGTTGCGCAGTGCGCGGCGCAGCCGGACGTCGGCGAGCGGGCCCTTCTCGGTGTTGGGGTTCAGGCTCCACGGCACGCCGGGGGAGACGGCGCTCTGCACGGTGAACTTCGGGTCGGCCTTGAGCTTGGCGACGTTGACCGGGGCGATCGCGGCGGCGGCGTCGGCCTGACCGCTGGTCAGCGCGCCCTGGCGGGAGGAGCTGTCGGGGACGATCCGTACGGTGAGCCGGTCCAGGTGGGCGGCGCCCCGGTTGGCGGCGCCCTCGGGGGCCCAGGCGTAGTCGGCGCGGCGCTGGTAGGTGATGCCCTGCTGCGGGGTGAACCCCTCGGCGCTGGTGAAGGGGCCGGTGCCGACGATCTTCGAGCAGAGCGCCTTGGGGTCGCCGGCCAGGGTGGCGGGCGACTCGATGCCGAGGCTCGGGGAGGCCAGGCCGGTGAGGAACGAGGAGGCGGGCGCGGCGAGGGCGACCTCCACGGTCTGCGGGTCGACCACCCTGGCCGAGCGGTAGTTCTCGATCAGCTGGGCGGCGCCGGCGGACTTGGTGGCGGGGGCGACCACGTGGTCCAGGTTGGCCTTCACGGCGGCGGCGTCGAAGGCGGTGCCGTCGCTGAAGGTGACGCCGGTGCGCAGGGTGAAGGTGTAGGTCTTCTGGTCCTCGGAGATCTTCCAGGACTTCGCCAGCCAGGGCTGGACGGTGCCGCTGTCGTCCTGCCACACCAGGGAGTCCAGCGCGGCCCGGGAGAACAGGGCGTCGGCCTGGCCCTGGTGCGGGTCGAGGCAGGTCGGGCCGTAGGGGACGGCGAGGGTGAGGGTGCCGCCGGCCACCGGCCGGTCGCCGCCGGCGGCGTCGGCGCCGCCCGGGGTGGTCGCGGAGCCGGCGCAGGCGGCGGTCAGCGGGAGCACGGTGAGGGCGGCGACGAGGCCGAGTCTGGAGCGGAACCCCCTGCTGTGCAGGGCGGTTCGGTGCCGGGTCCCGGTCCTGGCGGCGGCGGTCCTGGCGGCGGCGGGGGCGAGGGTGTCGGGGTGCGGTCGCATGGCGGGGCTTCTCTCCGAGGCGCGGACGGCGGCGGGGCCGCCGGGGACGGGTCGGGGTCGCCGCGAGGGCCGTCGCGCCGGCCGGTCAGTGGCTGCCGGGCCGCGCGGGGGCACAACGCGGCCGGGTACAGAGCGCGCTGTCGGTACGGGAGAGGTCGATCGCCCGGCGGGTGGCGGCGAGCAGCGGGCGCATGCCCGGCAGGCCACGCGTGGCGGACACCCCGTACTCCTAGGAGACCGGCTCCGGAACCGGAGCGCCGATGAATGGTCAGTTCTCGCCCAGGGACTGGCGCGAAACGATTCCCACTGACCCGGGTAGTTAATCAGACTGAACTGGGTTGTTCAATTGCCGTCCGCTCCATGGGAGGCGGCACCCGAGATGGCATCCGCCCCAGCAAGGCACCCGGTGCCCAGCCTCCCCTGAAACTGAACTCATGAGTTCAGATCCGATTTAGCAAGCAGCTGTGCGCTACTGTGAGGAACGTGAACGAACGTGAACTCCCGGGTACGGGCCGTGGCCGGATCGACAAGCGCAGCGCCATCCTGGACGCCGCGGTCAAGGTGTTCACGCGCGAGGGCTACGCCCAGGCGGGCATCGACGCCATCGCCGCGGCGGCCGGAGTGGCCAAGCCGACGCTCTACAACCACTTCGGGGACAAGGAGAACCTCTTCCGGGTGGTGATGCGGGACGGCGCCGAACGCACCGCCAACCGCATCGTCGCCGCCCTCGCCAGCCTCCCCGACGACGGACAGGACCTCGCGGCCGAACTGGAACGGGTGGCCCACCGCGTGGTCGAGTGCCAGCTCAGCGACGAGGGCTGGGCCCTGCAACGGCTGCTCTACGCCGAGGCCTCCCGGCTGCCCGACCTCTACGACCAGGTCGTGGCCCGCGGCTCCCAGCCCGTCCAGGACGTCCTGGCCGGCCGCCTCTCCAGCCTGGCCAACCGCGGCCACCTGGACCTCGACGACCCGGCCGTGGCGGCGGCCCAGTTCATCGCCCTGGTCTCCGGCAACCTCCCCGGCCTCTCCGCCCTCGGCACCCGGCCCGTCGCCCCCGCGGACCTCGCCACCGCCGTCCGCACCGGCGTCGACACCTTCCTGCGCGCCTTCGGCACCCCGCGCCGCCGTCCGGCCCGCCGCTCCTGACCGGCGGCGGTGCCCCCCGGACGATCGGCTTCATCGCTCTGTCATCGCCCGCTGCGATGGTCCTCCGGTGACCTGGGCCCACCACGCGCCGCAACGGAGCGGGCGGGCGGGCCGACCTCGTGGGGAGGAAACGCCATGCAAGCACGAAAGATCGCCGCCGCGTCCGCCGGGCTCCTGCTGACGGTGGGGCTGACGGCGGCCCAAGGCGCCACGGCACAGGCGGCGACCACGCGCGTGGCCGCCCCGTGCGAGGGCACCTACACGATCGTCGTCGGGGGCACCGGCAGCTCCTGGAACAACGACGGCTTCTACGGCAACATCCAGCAGCACGTCGGCTACCCGACCCAGATCCCCAACGGGGCGAGCACCCGGGCGGGCGTCAACGAGCTGAACCGGCTGGTCCGCGACCAGCGCGCGGCCTGTCCCGACCAGCACGTCAAGATGGCCGGGTACTCGCTGGGCGCCGGCGTGGTGCACGTGTGGGTGACCGAGAACTGGCAGACCTTCGGCAACGTCAACGCCATCCTGGTCGCCGACCCCAAGCGCCAGGGCCCGCCCGGGGCCAACGGCGGGGCCGTGCCGTTCGGCGGCATCATCGGCGCCCCGCTGGCGGGGGCCGACCGGTTCTTCGGCAACGTGCCGGTCAAGACGATCTGCCACTGGGACTACGTCTGCGACGAGTCCGCCGGCATCTGGACCTACCCGAACAACCACGTCAAGAACTACCCCGAAGACTTCAACATGGACCACCACAACGACGGCGCCAACGAGCAGTGGTACAACGGCGCCTGGTACCCGGCGAGCTGGTAGCCGCCCGTACCGCCCGTAGCCGCCGGGCCCGCAACCGGCCCCCTCACCACCTGTCAGTGCCCGGGCGCCGCCCGGCCGCCGGCAGGTGGTGAGTCGTCTGCGGGGGGCGGTGGCGGGGGCCTGCGTCATCGGTCTGTCATCGCCCCTCCCTAGCGTGGCCGCGTACGGACAAAACCCTCGGATGACAGGGAAGGGACGGCCCGATGGCGCGGAGGGGACTCACAGCGAGGCTGCCGGTGGCGGTCTTGGCCGCGGTGGCACTGATGGGCACGACGGTGGCCGCGGGAGCACCGGCCGCCGGACCGGCCGCCGGACCGGCGGCCACCGCCGGCGCACCGGACAAACCGACGATCCGCTACACCGAGTACGGCATCCCGCACATCATCGCCGCCGACCTGGCCGGGCTGGGGGAGGGCTACGGGTACGCCGCCGCCAAGGACAACATCTGCACCCTGGCCGACACCTACCTGATGGTCAACGCCCAGCGCTCCCGCTACCTGGGCCCGAACGGCAAGGCCAGCCCCGGCCAGAACCAGAACGTCACCACCAACCTCAACAGCGACCTCTACTTCCAGCGGATCAACGACAACCGGGTGGTGGAGGGGCTGATCGACCAGCCCGCGCCCAGGGGCCCGGAGCCGGAGGTCAAGGAGGCCATCCGCGGCTACGTCCAGGGCTACAACCGGTACCTGGCCGAGACCGGGGTCGGCAACATCACCGACCCGGCCTGCCGCGGCGCCGCCTGGGTGCGGCCGATCACCGAACTGGACGTCTACCGGCACGCCCACGCCGAGATCATCATGGGCAGCGCCGACCCGCTGGTGGACGGCGAGGTCAACGCCGCACCCCCGGGCGCCTCGGTCGCCGCCCAGCCCGGTGCCGCCCAGCCGGCCGCAGCCGCGCCGCAGCTCTCGCCGGAGGAGACCGGCAACCGGATCCGCGAGGCGATGGCCGCCGCCCGGCAGCAGGGCAGCATGGGCAGCAACGCCCTGGCGGTGGGCGCCCAGGGGGTGTCCGGGGGCACCAGCATGCTGCTGGCCAACCCGCACTTCCCCTGGCAGGGCAAGAACCGGATGTGGCAGGCCCAACTGACCATCCCGGGCCGTTTCAACGTCTCCGGGGCCAGCCTGCTCGGCCTGCCCGCCGTGAACATCGGGCACAACGACGACGTCGCCTGGAGCCACACCGTCGCCACGGTGGCCCCGTTCGGCCTGTTCGACGTCCAGGTGGACCCGTTGCATCCCACCAACTACCTGGTGGACGGCGTCTGGACGCCGATGACCTCGCAGCAGGTCGGGGTCGACGTGCTGAACCCGGACGGCTCCGTCGGCCGGGTCACCAGGACCCTCTGGGCCACCCGCTACGGCCCGATCACCACCTCGGTCCAGGGCATCCCGCTGCCCTGGGTCGTGAGCGCGCACGCGGTGCGGGACGCCAACATGGACAACCTGCGGGCGCTGAACACCTGGTTCCACCTCGACCAGGCCAAGGACGTCAACGAGGTGGTGAACGTCCTGGAGACCACCGAGGGCGTCCCCTTCTTCAACACCGTCGCCTCGGACCGCAAGGGCAACGCGCTCTACGCGGACATCCAGGCCACCCCGAACATCACCGACGCCCACGCGCAGTCCTGCCTCACCCTGACCGGCCAGATCCTGTTCAACCAGTCGCTGCGGCAGCCCAACGTGCCACCGGTGTCGATCTTCGACGGCAAACGCAGCGAGTGCGACTGGCCGAACGACTCGAACGCCGTCGCGCCGGGGCTGATGGACCCGCACCGGCAACCGCGGCTGATCCGCTCCGACTTCGTGGGCAACGCCAACGACAGCGCCTGGCTGGCCAACCCCGAGCAGCCGCTGTCCTTCCCCCGGGTGATGGGCGACAGCGCGGCACCCCGGACGCTGCGCACCCAGCAGCTGATCCTCACCGCCCAGAACCGGATCAACGGCACCGACGGCCTGCCGGGCCGGGGCTTCACCCCGGAGACCATGCGGCAACTGCTGTTCTCCGACCACAGCAGGGCGGCCGACCTGGCCCTCAACGCCACCGTGAGCGCCTGCCAGGGCGCGCCGTTCGGGCTCGTGCTGGTGGACGGCAACCTGGTCAACATCAGCGAGGCGTGTCCGATCCTGGCCGCCTGGAACCACGACTTCACGCCGGACAGCCGGGGTTCCTGGCTGTTCGAGAACGTCTGGTTCCTCCTGGGCGGCGGGCAGGCGATCGAGAAGCTGCCCTGGCGGGTGCCCTTCGACCCCAAGGACCCGGTGCACACGCCCAATTCGCTGGACGCCGGCAACGACGTCGTCCGCAACTCGGTCGCCCGGGCCGTGCTCTCCCTGCGCAACGCCGGCATCGCGCTGGACGCGCGGCTGTCGGAGGTCCAGAAGGTCACCCGCAACGGCGAGCAGATCCCGGTCCCCGGCGCGATCCACGAAACGGGCGTGCTGAACGTGGTCACGCCCGGCACGGTCGACGGCAAGTTCGACATCACCTTCGGTTCCAGCTTCATCCAGGAGACCCGGTTCACCGCCGACGGGCCGCCGCAGGCCTCCTCGGTGCTGGCCTACTCCCAGTCCGCCAACCCGAACTCGCCGCACTACGCCGACCAGACCAAGCTGTTCTCGACCGGCCAGTGGGCGCCCGAGCGCTACACCGAGGAGCAGATCGCGGCCTCACCGGCCCTGGAGGTCAAGGTCCTTGACTGAGCCCCCGGCCGAGACCGCGCCGCACCCGACCACGCCCACGAGGGGGACCACCATGACGAGGACACCGCACCGCCGGCGAAGGCTGGTGGCCCTGCTGGCCGCCGTCGCCGGCATCCTCGGGACGGCCACCACGGCCGCTCCGGCCGCTCCTGCCCAGGCCGCCGCTCCGGCCCGGGCCACCGCCGCCGTCGGTACCGGGCAACCGCCGCGGATGACGGACGGGTACGGCCTGACCCAGGTCGACACGAGCGTGGGCGGCCCCACCAACTTCTACCTCACTGTCACCACCCCCGAGGTCACCGGCAAGCACCACATCAAGATCATCCTGCCGAGCGGCTACGGCGACGACCCGACCCGGCGCTACCCGGTGCTGTACTTCCTGCACGGTTCGCCCGACGACCCGATCCAGCAGAACTACCCGGCCCTGACCACGTCCAACGCGATGATCACCGTCATCCCGGACGGCGGCGCCCGCGGCTGGTACGCGAACTGGTTCAACCAGAACACCCAGCTCGGCGCCCAGAACTGGGAGAACTTCCACCTCAACCAGGTGATCCCGTTCATCGACGCCAACCTGCGCACCGTCGCCACCAAGAAGGGCCGCGCCGTCGCCGGGGTCTCCATGGGCGGGTTCGGCGCCCTCCACTACGCCCAGGACCGCCCCGACCTGTTCAGCCAGACCGCGTCCCTGTCCGGGGACATCGACCTGTCGGCCGACTCCATGGACCTGCGACTGGCCGTCGTCGCCTCCCTCATCGACGCCCAGGGCGCGCTCTGCGGCTCGGCCACCGGGTCCTGCGGCGACCCGAACAACGACCCCTACAAGCCGGGCGTGGACAGCGACGCCCTGTTCGGCACCCCCTACCCGGTGTTCAACGCGGACTGGCGGTGGAACGCGGCCGACCCCTCCCAGCACATGGACCGGCTCGCCGGCGTCGGGGTCTCCATCTACGTCGGCAACGGACACGGTTCGCCCACCTACCTGGAGTTCTGGCTCGAAGGCGCGTCCAAGCACGTCAAGGAGCACATGGACGCCTTGGGCATGCCCTACTACTACGTCGACTACGGCGACGGCTCCGCCTGGGGGAGCCAGTGCAACGGCGGCCACAACGCCTACTGCTGGGAACAGGACCTCCGGGACCTGATCCCCCGGCTGGAGCGGGCCTTCGCCTCCTGAGCCTTCCTGACCGTGCCGGCCGTGCCGGCCGTGCCGGGTAGTCCGGCTACGGGCCCCACCGGGAACCTCCCCGGTGGGGCCTCGCCGTACCGGACGTCGGGCGGGCTCAGGCCCCGCGCAGGATCAGCCGCTGCGTCCGCCGCAGCACCGGGCTCGGCGGGACCCCCAGCTCGTCGGCGAGCCTGCGCCGGGTGCGGTCGAACACGGCCAGCGCGTCCGCCTGGCGCCCGCCGCGGAACAGCGCACCCATCAGCATCGCCGCCACCGGCTCGTTCAGCGGGTGCTCCCCGGACAGCGCCATCAGCTCCGCGATCGCCCCGGCGTACTGCCCCAGCCGGAGCCGCCACTCCGAACGCCGCTGGGCGACGGTGATCCGGCGCTCGGTCAGCCGCAGCCGCTCCAGTTCGGCGAGCGGGCCCGGCAGCCCGGCCAGCGGCTCCCCGCGGAACAGGTCCAGCGCCCGGGAACAGAGCCGGACCGCCTCCGACAGGTCGCCCGCCCGGTGGGCCGCCCCGGCGGCGGTGACCAGCTCCTCCATCCGGGCCAGGTCCACCTCGGTCGCCCCGGCGACCAGGCGGTAGCCGTACCGGTCGTGCTCGATCACCGAGTCCGGACAGTCCCCGAGGCGCAGGGCCTTGCGCAGCCGGTACACATGGACCGGCACCACATTGGTGACCGGCGGCTCCGACCCCCACACGCCGTCCAGCAGCTCCTGCTGGCTGACGGTCCGTCCCCGGTGCAGCGCCAGCGCCGCCAGCACGGCCTGCTGACGCAGGTGCCCCAGGTCCAGGTCCCTCCCGCCGTGCTGCGCCCGGAGCGGGCCGAGCACCGAGATCCGCACCTTCGCGGCGGCCGTCCGGACCGTGGCGCCGCGGGGCACCGACGCCGACCCGGGTGCCGAAGCGGACCCCGACCCCGGCGTACGGGGGCCGCGGCCGGGCGCCACCAGTCCGCAGTCGAAGGCGTGCACGATGGCGGCGGCCCGGTCGCGCAGCCCGAGCTTCCCGAGGACCCGCGCCAGGGCTCCGGCCACCGCCTCCTCGGTGACGGCGAGGGCGGCCGCGATCTCGTCGTCTCTCAGACCGCAGCCGACCGCCCGGAGCACCGCGCGCTCCTGGTCCCCGAGTTCGGCGCTGCTCGGCCGGGTGGTGGTGGCGGTCGTCGACATCGCTGCTCCCTGCACTCCGCGCCGCCCGGTCCGGCCGGCGCCGTCGACAAGGTAGTGGCGGCCCCGCCGGGCCCGGAATCCGGAACGATCCGGAGTGGCACGCGGGACGCCCCCCGGTGCGCCGCGGCGCTCAGGGGCAGTCGACGAGGGCCGGGCGGTCCTTGGTGCGGACGGCCGGGAGCCAGGCGGCGGCGGTGTCGGGGAGGTGGACCCGGTACCAGAGGGTGGAGGTGCGGTCCTCCTCGTCCACGATGGGCAGGCCGGTGGTGAGCCGGCAGTCGGCGTCGAGGGTGTCGCCGTGCCAGACCCGGGTGGGCACCACGTTGTCGGCCGTGTACGGGCGGTGCGGGTCGACGGCCAGGCCCAGGCTGCACGCGGGGTCGCGGTCGGCGCGGTCCTGGCAGCTGCGCTCGGCGTTGAAGACCCGGATCCGGCCCGGGTGCCCGGGCGACTCGGCGCGCGGCCAGAGCGCCGCGGCGGAACCGGCGGCCGTCGCGGCGGCGACCAGCGCGAGCAGGGCCAGGCGCAGCCGCGGGCGGCTGCGGCGGCGCGGCCGCCGTCCGGACCGGTGGTCACGGATCCGGGCCAGCAGGCTCTCCGCGGTGTGCGGGGCGCGGGCGGCGTGGCTCGGGGCGAGGCAGTCGGCGGCCAGCTCGCGCCAGAACGGCGGGACGTCGGAGGCCAGGCGCAGCGCGGCGCGGCCCTCGGCGTACTGCTGGGCGGCGGCGCTGCGCGCGGTCGGGGTGGCGCCGGGGAAGGGCGGGACGCCCGCGGCGAACACCTCGTGGATCACGATGCCCAGCGCCCAGATGTCGGCGGTGGTCCGGATCTTGACGCCCTGCTCGCCGAGCGGCTCCTTCCACCGCTCCGGCGGGAGGTAGTCGGGGGTGCCCATCGGGGCGCAGTGGCCGTGGGTGCCGGTGAGTTCGATGGCGAGGCCGAAGTCGGAGAGGCGGACCTCGCCGTCCCGGCCGATCAGGACGTTCTCGGGCTTGAGGTCGGTGTGCACCCAGCCGGAGCGGTGCAGGTGGGCCAGGCCCTCGCAGATGCCGGCCACGATCCGGCCGCCCCGGTCCTCGTCGACGCCGGTGGCGAGCAGTTCGCGCAGGGTGCACTGGGCGCGCTCCATGACCAGGACGATCGCGCCGTCCAGCGCGGGGTGGTCGGGAGCGGCCAGGGTGAGGGTGTCGAGCAGCGGGACCAGCCGGGGGTGCGGCGCCGTCCGGGCCAACTCGACCTCGCGGCGGGCGGCTTCGGCAACGCTGCGGGCCTGGCGGGGGGCGAGCCCGGCGGTCGGCAGCACCTTGAGTGCGACCGTGCCGTCCGCGTCCCCTCCGTCCCCTCCCTCGTTGCCGCCCGTCCCGCTCCGGCGCGCGGCGTAGACGGTCGCCCAGCCGCCCTCGCCGATGAGCCCCGTCACGGTCCACCCGCCGACCCGGTGGCCGGGTGGCAGCAGGTCCTCACCGTCCCCGCAGAAGGCCGGATCGTGCATGCTCGCTGCCCTCCCTACCGTTCCCTGCCGTCCGGGCCCGGCGCCTCGGGGCGCGGCAGCAGCGCGAGGTGCTCCTCGCGGACGATGCCGAACTTCAACGCCAGCCCGACGACGGCCTCGCGCTTGCCGCTGCGGCGGTCCGGGCGCCCCGCGCCGTCGGGCAGCTCGACGCGGAGCTTCTCGTCGGCGAGGTAGTCGAGGTGGGAGCTGACCGCGCGCGCGGTGAGCCGGGCGCAGGCGGGGTGGCTGCGCAGCCGCGCGACCACCTGGGGGGTGGTGGGCACGGCGGCGGGGGAGAGGTCGCGCAGCCACGGCTCGCAGAGCGCGACCAGCACCAGGAAGTAGGTGGCCGTCTCGTCCAGCGAGTACGCCGTCATGGTGCGGCTCTCCCAGGAGCCGCCGCGGGCGTGCGGGTCGAGGTAGACGTGGTCGGGCGCGAACACCTGGAAGGACAGCGGGGTTTCGCGCCGCGAGGGCAGCACCACCCGGGCGAACTCGAAGGGGATCGGCGCGCCGATCCGGCGCGGCGGCACCCGGAGGTACTCGCCGGCGCCCTCCGGGTTCTCCACCAGGTAGGCGTGGGTGTTGCTGAGGTTGCTCAACTGCCAGTGGTCGTCCGTCGCGTGGATCTCCCCGGCCAGCCGGGACACCGACTCGTCGCCGAGCCGGAGCTCCACCGGCGTACCGGCCGAGCCCCGCCCGAAGCGCGCCCGCTCCCCGGGCCCGAGCCGCAGCGTCACCGCTTCGTCGCCGTTCCCCTCCGGCAGGTGGACGAGAATCCCACTCACCGTTCCCCCGTCCCGCGCACTGCTGTCCTGTGCCGCACCCCGACCGTTGCCCTGACGGACGGAACGTTACCTCCTTGAGCATGACAATAAACAGAATGGTGGTGCAGGCCACGTG
>NZ_JBHJWG010000041.1:0-82475 GCF_042266305.1 Kitasatospora sp. NPDC056076 | reverse complement strand
GCCTCCGCACCCGGCCGGGGGGTCCGGCGGCGCGGCGGCGGCACGGCGGCGGGCCCCGCCGGGGCGGACGGCTCCGGCGCGGACGGCTGCGGCACGGTCGGCTGCGGCTCGGCGACCACCGGCCCGGCCGGCGCCGCCGGTGCGGCCTGGTACGGCTGCTGCTGGTACGCCTGGTACCCCTGCTGCTGGTAGCCCCCGTACGGGTCCTGCCCGTACACCGGCTGCCCGTACTGGTCGTACGTCGGCGGCTCGTACGGCTGCGGCTCGTACCCCTGCTGCCCGTACGTCTGCTGCTGCGGGAACTGCCCGCCCTGCTGGTAGCCCTGGGCCTGGGCCTGGGCCTGCTGCCCGCTGTACGAGCCCTGCCCGTACACCGGCTGCCCGTACTGGTCGTACGTCTGCGACCCGTACGGCTGCTCCTCGTACTGCTGCCCGTACGCCGGGGGCTGCTGCTGCCCCTGCGGGTGCCCCTCGCCCTGGCCCTGGACCTGGTACGACTGCTGGTACGGCTGCTGGTACTGGCCGGTGGACCACTCCTGCGGCTGCCCGCCGTTGCCGCTGCCGTTACCGCTGCGATCGGTCACGCCCGCTCCTGGCTCAGGTCCCGTGCGGCGCGTAGAGCGCCCGCTTGTCGATGTAGCGGACCACCCCGTCCGGGACGAGGTACCAGACCGGCTCGCCCTTGGCGACCCGGTTGCGGCAGTCCGTGGAGGAGATGGCCAACGCCGGGACCTCCACCAGGGAGACCCCGCCCACCGGAAGCCCGGCGTCCGACAGAGTGTGCCCCGGACGGGTGCAACCGATGAAGTGGGCCAGCGAGAAGAGTTCGTCCGAGTCGTGCCAGGACAGGATCTGGGCCAGCGCGTCGGCGCCGGTGATGAAGAAGAGGTCCGCGGCCGGGTGCAGGGAGTGCAGGTCGCGCAGGGTGTCGACGGTGTAGGTCGGGCCCTCGCGGTCGATGTCGATCCGGCTCACCGAGAACTGCGGGTTCTCGGCGGTGGCGATGACCGTCATCAGGTAGCGGTCCTCGGCCGGGGTGACCTGGCGGTCGCTCTTCTGCCACGGCTCACCGGTCGGGACGAAGATCACCTCGTCCAGGTGGAACGCGCTCGCCACCTCGCTCGCGGCTACCAGGTGGCCGTGGTGGATCGGGTCGAAGGTGCCGCCCATCACCCCGAGGCGCTTCTTCACCGGTTCCGGTCCGCCGGGATTCCCGGCCTGCTCTCCCATGCCGCCACACCTTACGCGACGCCCGTTGCGGTGCGGGAACGCCCGTGTGGGGGTTGTCCGCAGATGCGTGAGGGAGCGGCCGGCGCACCGGCCGGACGCTCCCCGAGCGGTCCCGGGACGGAGCTCAGCGGTCCCGGTTGAAGCGGGTGGTGATGAAGAGCAGGAGAACCAGGATGAACAGCGCGGCGCCACCCGTCAGCAGCGGGTTGAGGCTGTCGTGGTTGCCCCCCTCGGCGAGGAGGTTCAGGGCGGGGAGTGCGGCAGCAGTGCTCATGGTCGGCGGGACCTTCTCGGCTCGGTGACGGACCTGGGGGTGGTTCCGGGCCGGTGAGGGCCCACCCGTCATCGTACGGGGGGTTACGCGGCAACCGCTCGGCGGCCCACCGCCGCTGACCGGGCGTGAGCGAACCGAGGGGGACGCGGCGTCTACTGGCCCCGGAAGGCGCGGGCCATGATCCAGACCAGCAGGCCGATCCCGACGAAGGAGGCGATCACGATGATCCGCAGGAACAGGCCCGGGCCGGCCTCGTCGGAGATGGGTGCGGCCAGGCTGACCAGCGCTTCGGTGGACATCTGAGGGACTCCTCGAACTGCTCGGTACCGCGGCCGGGTCCGGTCTCGGTTCTCCAGGGCATTCAGGGTAAACCCGCCTCACACCGGCAGCGCCCACCGGCCCCCGCGCCGCGCCCGGCCCGCCCCCGCCCCGCCGCCAAGCCGCCGCCGCACCGCCACCGCGGCCGTGCCCGGGGGCGGGCCCGGGGACGAGTACGCAACCGCGGACGTTGCACAGGCAGTCGTTGCAGACGAGTCACTGCCGGCGAAGACCAGCGGGGGGCCGGGCGCTGCGCCGAGGCCGCCGTCGACCAGGAGGTACGCAGACCATGACCGACACGACCGCGAACGCACCGAGCCGCCGTCGTCAACGCTTCCCCGAGATCTCCACCCGGGCCTGGGAGCACCCCGCCGACCGCTCGGCGCTGGTCGCCCTGCGCCGGCTCTCCGGCTTCGACGACGTCCTGCGCAAGCTCGCCGGGCTGGTCTCCGAGCGCTCGATCCGGCTGATGTTCCTGGCCACCGCCGTGAAGACCTCCGAGCGCCAGTTCCCCGAGCTGTACGGCATGGTCCGCGACGCCGCCTACGTGCTCGACCTGGAGCAGGTCCCGGACCTGTACGTCAGCCAGGACCCGACGGTCAACGCGTTCACCATCGGCATCGACACCCCGATCATCGTGGTCACCAGCGGCCTGGTCGAGCTGCTGGACGAGGAGGAGCTGCGCTCCGTCATCGGCCACGAGGTCGGCCACGCGATGTCCGGCCACGCGGTCTACCGGACGATGCTGATGATCCTCACCAACATCGCCACCCGGATCGCCTGGGTGCCGCTCGGCAACCTGGCGATCATGGCCATCGTCACCGCGCTCAAGGAGTGGTTCCGCAAGGCCGAGCTGTCCAGCGACCGGGCCGGCCTGCTCGCCGGGCAGGACCTCCAGGCGTCCATGCGGGCCCTGATGAAGCTGGCCGGCGGGCACAACCTGGCCGAGATGAACGTCGACGCCTTCCTGGAGCAGGCCGAGGAGTACGAGAAGGCCGGGGACCTGCGCGACGGCGTGCTCAAGCTGCTCCAGCTGCTGCCGCAGACCCACCCGTTCGCGGTGGTCCGGGTCGCCCAGCTCAAGAAGTGGGCGGAGAGCGACGAGTACCGCTCGATCCTGGCCGGCGCCTACCCGCGCCGCACCGACGACCCGGACACCTCGGTCGGCGAGCAGTGGAAGGCCGCCGCCGAGCACTACACAACCTCGGTGAAGGAGAGCAAGGACCCGCTGATGGGCCTGCTGCGGGACGTGGCCGGCGGCGCCGCGACGGTCGGCGGCAAGCTGCGGGACACCTTCACCGGTGGCGGCCGCAACGACTCCGGCCCCCGCAACGGCTCCGGGGAGCGCGGCGACTCCGGGAACCGCACCGACGGCTGACCCCCGCCCCCGCCCTCTCCCTCGCCCCCTCCGACGGGACGGCCGGTGCCCCGCCCGGGTCACCGGCCACCCCGCCGCCGCCCCGCTGCCCAAGACGCCCCCGACGCCGCCGCCACCCCGACGCCCGCCCCGCTCAGCTCCCGGCCAGCACCCCGCACACCTGCCAGGCCGGCCGCGCGTGGTTGCCCGGGTCGACCGGCGTCGGCGCGGCCACCGCAGTGCCCTGCGCGGTGGCCAGCACCGGCTGCAGGAAGCCCGCCATCGAGGCGGTGCACGGCTCCGGGCCGGCCTGCAGCACCGCGTCCACCAGCCGCAGCTGCGCCTGCCCCAGGTCGACCCGGTCCAGTTGGAAGGTCAGCTCGCGCCGCACCGTCTCCAGGGTGACCGGGGCGCCGGCCGGGGCGCCGGCGGGCTTCAACGCGTAGACGAAGGTGTGGTCGGTGGTGATCTGCAGCGTGCCGCCGTCCGACTCGTCGACCCGCATCGCGCCGACCACCTTCACGGTGTCGGAGGCCAGCGCGACCTGCGCCGGGTCGAAGCGGACGATCCAGCCGGTCACCGCGTGGTGCCGGTCGTCCACCGGCTGGGCGACGCTCGCGTCGAACTGGGCCTGCTCACCGGGCGTGACGAAGACCCGCACGTCCGTGGTGGCGCCCTGGACCAGCTCCGCCGGCGCCAGCGAGGAGGCGACCAGGTAGCGCTGCACGGTGTCGAGGGCCTTGGTCACCTCGACCTTGCTGAAGTGCTCGGTGCCCGCGCCGCTCGGGGTGTTCAGTCCGGCCGCCCCGTCGCCGTACCCGGTCGGCAGCGCCGCGAACGGGTGCGCCGGGTCGGCGACCGGGCGCACGGCCGAAGCCGGGCTCAACGCGACCAGGCTGACGGTCAGTTGACTGCCCTCCGGCCGGGCCGGGATCCCCTTGGGCGAGTTCACCCCGAAGTACACCGCGGCCCCGAAGGCCAGCAGGATGAGCAGCAGCAGGGCCAGCGCCTGACGCGGCACGCTGCCCAGCGGCCCGAGCCGCACCCGGGCCCGGGTGGCCTTGCCGAAGGAGCCCGCGAGCCGCTCCCGGGCGGACAGTTCCTGGATCCGGGCAGCCCGGACGAACGACTCGTCGAAGACGACGGACCGGAACTCGTCCTCATTGCCGGAACCGCCCTCGGGCGTACCCTCAGGAGGCTCGCGCGGGTCACCCATAGCACCAGGGTAGGCGCACACCGGGCCCGCCACGAGGGCCCCGGCGCAGATTGCCGGGAACGCTCCGTGACCACCGCCCCGGGGCGTGCGCCCCCGGACACTCCCTTAGGGCGTCGACGCCGCCAGTGACGGCTCGGCCGGCACCGACCGCGGGTCCGCGCCCGGGCTGCTGCTGCCGGACTCCGGGCGCCGGGGCGCCCCCGAGGAGCCGCCCACGCCCTGGTAGACGGCCGCGACCGCCACCGCCACCAGGCTCACGCCCATGATCACGGCGAGCACCCAGGCCACCGGCCGGTGCCAGCGCTGCTGGGCCACGTACCGTCCGCGGGCCCGCACCGGGTCGTAGCGCCGCCCCCACCGCCGGCCCCGGCGGCCGGTCGCCCGGCCCGGGCCCGACCAGGGGTCGGGGTAGAGGTGGTCCTCGTCGAGTCCGCTCGGGTACGGGCGCAGCTCCAGCGGAAGCCCGTCCGCAGCCGGCACGTCATAGCTCCAGCCCGGTCCCGCGGAGTCCGGCTCGAACCGTGCCTCGGCGGCGGCGAGCTGCCGCTCCTTGGCGGTCGGCTCGTGCACGGCGGCGGACCGGACGAAGGCCTCATCGAAGACCACGGTGGCGAACTCGTCGTCCGCACCACCGTGGTCGGCGCCGTCGGGGTACGGCAAGCCCCCCACATCCTCAGCCACGGATTCAGCGTATTACCGGCCGGGCGATTTGTCTGTGGCTCCCGGCAGTTGGTCCGTCACCCGTGTGACGGCCGCCCCGCGCGGCGCCCCGTTCGGCGCCCGCGCCCCGCCCTCACTCGGCGTCCGCGCCCCCACCCACGGTCTGCGTCTCCTCGCCGCGGACGTGCCCGTCACCAGTGACGATGTACTTGGTGCTGGTCAGCTCCGGCAGGCCCATCGGGCCGCGGGCGTGCAGCTTCTGGGTGGAGATGCCGATCTCCGCGCCGAAGCCGAACTCACCGCCGTCGGTGAACCGGGTGGAGGCGTTGACGGCCACCGTGGTCGAGTCCACCAACTGGGTGAACCGGCGGGCGGCGGCCTGCGAGGTGGTGACGATCGCCTCGGTGTGGCCCGAGGACCAGCGGCGGATGTGCTCCACGGCCGCGTCCAGCGAGGGCACCACGGCCGCCGCCAGGTCGTACGAGAGGTACTCGGCGCCCCAGTCCTCGTCGGTGGCGGGCACCGCGGTGACGCCGGTGCCCTCGGCGGCCTTGAGCACCGCCTCGTCGCCGTGCACCGTCACCCCGGCCCCGGCCAGGGCGGCCAGCGCGAGCGGCAGGAAGGCGTCCGCGACGTCCTGGTGCACCAGCAGCGTCTCGGCGGAGTTGCAGACGCTGACCCGCTGCGCCTTGGAGTTCAGCAGGATGCCGACGGCCATCGCCAGGTCGGTCCGGGCGTCCACGTACACGTGGCAGTTGCCGGTGCCGGTCTCGATCACCGGGACGGTCGAACCCTCGACCACGGTGCGGATCAGCGAGGCGCCGCCGCGCGGGATCAGCACGTCGACCAGGCCGCGGGCGCGCATCAGCTCCTGCACCGAGTCCCGGCTCTCCCCCGGGACGAGCTGGATGACGTCGGCCGGCAGCCCGGCCGCGACGACGGCGTCCCGCAGGACGGCGACCAGCGCGGTGTTGGAGCGGTAGGCGGAGGCGGAGCCGCGCAGCAGCACCGCGTTGCCGGACTTGAGGCAGAGCGCGGCGGCGTCCACGGTGACGTTCGGCCGGGCCTCGTAGATGATGCCGACCACGCCGAGCGGCACCCGCACCTGACGCACGTCCAGGCCGTTCGGCAGGGTGTAGCCGCGCACCACCTCGCCGACCGGGTCGGCCAGGCCGGCCACGTCCCGCACGTCCGAGGCGATCGCGGCGATCCGCTCGCCGGTCAGGCTCAGCCGGTCGACCACCGACTCGGCCGTCCCCGCCGCGCGGGCCCGGGCCACGTCCTCGGCGTTGGCCGCGACGATCTCGGCGCTGCGGGCGACCAGCGCGTCCGCGATCGCCAGCAGCGCGGCGTCCTTGGCCCGGCGCGGCAGCGGGGCGAGCGCGGCGGCCGCCTCCCGGGCACGGCGCGCTACGGCGAGGACGGGGCTGTCGGCGGTGGCGAGGTCGTTGGTCATGCCGCCAAGGGTAGCGACTGCCCCCGCGCCGCCGAGCCGTCATTTCGCCCGGTGAGACGGCGCCCGGACGGCTCCGCGCGCCCTCGGCGCGAGCGCGCCCCGCCCTCGGTACGGCCGCACCCCTCCCTCAGTACGGGTGCACCCCGCCCAGGTGCGGCGGCGGATCGCCGAAGCCCTCGGCGACCCGCTTGCGGTACGTCGCCCGGTCGACCACTTCCAGCCCGACGATCTCCCACGGCGGCAGGCTCGCGGTCACCTTGTGCTCGCCCCACAGCCGCAGCGCTATCGCCGCCGCGTCGTGCAGGTCCCGGGCCTGCTCCCAGTAGCGGATCTCGGCGTGGTCGGCCGCGTAGCGGGCGGTCAGGAAGAACGAGTGGTCGTGCGCCAGCCGCTCCAGCGAGGCCCGCAGCGCGGACAGCGGGGTGGTCTGCCCGGCCACGCTCAGCACCACGTGCCACAGCCGGGCCTGCTCCGGCACGCTCGGCGGATCCGCCGCCTGCGCGCGCTGCGGCCGCAGCCGGCGCACCCCGCCGGGCCCCTGCGACGGCGGACCGGCCGGCTCGGCGGGGCCGTCCCCGCGTCCGCCGTCGATGCTGGTCAGCCGCCGGCCCGCCGTCCCTCCGGTCAGCGCTGCCTCGCGCCTGCGTTCCACCGGCGGCCTCCTGTTCGGCGATCTCGTGTCGTCCCGTACCGGCCCGCCGGCCCCCGGCCGACCGGTACGGCTGCGCCCCTCCTCGCCCGCGGCCGGTCCGCTCCCGTACGGAGCGGCCCGCCGACCGCGCCGCGCCGTCCGGCCGCTGCCGGCCGTACGGCCGGTCAGCCGTGCAGAACGACCAGGTCGTCGCGGTGGACGACCTCCCGCTCGTACCCGGCGCCGAACTCCTGGGCCAGGTCGCGGGTGGACCGGCCGAGCAGGCGGGGCAACTCCCTCGCATCAAAGTTGACCAGTCCGCGGGCCACGATGTGGCCGTTTTCGGCAAGAAGGTCCACCGGATCACCCGCGGCGAAGTCCCCGTCGACCTTGGTCACCCCGGCGGGCAGCAGCGAGGCGCCGCCGGAGACGACCGCCTCGACCGCGCCCGCGTCCAGGTGCAGGGCGCCGCGCGGGCTGCTGGCGTGGGCCAGCCAGAGCATCCGGTCGGAGGTGCGGCTGCCGGTGCGCCGGAAGAGCGTGCCGGTGGGCCGCCCGGCCAGCGCGTCGGCGGCGTGGCTGGCGGCGGTGAGCACCACCGGGATGCCCGCGCCGGTGGCGATCCGGGCCGCCTCCACCTTGGTGACCATGCCGCCGGTGCCCACGCCCGCCTTGCCGGCGCTGCCGATCTGGATGCCGTCGAGGTCGTGCGGGCCGCTCACCTCGGCGATCCGGCTGGTGCCGGGCCGGGACGGGTCGCCGTCGTAGAGGCCGTCCACGTCGGAGAGCAGCACCAGCAGGTCGGCCCGGACCAGGTGGGCGACCAGCGCGGCGAGCCGGTCGTTGTCCCCGAACTTGATTTCGGCGGTGGCGACGGTGTCGTTCTCGTTGACGACCGGCATCGCGCCCATCGCCAGCAGCTGGTCCAGCGTCCGGTAGGCGTTGCGGTAGTGGGCGCGGCGGCTGGCGTCCTCGGCGGTGAGCAGTACCTGGCCGACCCGGATGCCGTACCGGGCGAAGGAGGCGGTGTACCGCGCGACCAGCAGCCCCTGGCCGACGCTGGCCGCGGCCTGCTGGCGGGCCAGGTCCTTGGGCCGCTTGTCCAGACCGAGCGGGGCGAGCCCGGCGGCGATGGCACCGGAGGAGACGAGCACCACCTCGGGCGGCTCCGGGCGGCTGCGCGCCTTGGCGAGCGCGTCCACCAGGGCGTCCACCCGGTCGGCGTCCAGGCCGCCGGCCGCCGTGGTGAGTGAGGAGGAGCCGACCTTGACCACGATCCGCCGTGCGGTCAGCACCTCCTCCCGCAGTGAGTCCTCGCTCATCTCGCTGTACGCCCTTCCGGTGTGGTGCGGGTGCGGCGGGGCCCGGCCCGGCCGCCATGGCCGAAATCTACGCGATCCGCGCAGGTCACCCCCAGGGGGTTTCACCGGCTGGACCGGCCCCGCTCAAGCTCCGGACCCCTCGGGCGAGGTGACGGCGCGTCATGCCGCAACACAGCGGACGGCCCCGCCACCTGTCGAGGTGGCGGGGCCGTCCGCTGCGCGGCGGGGTCGACTCAGTGCTCCTCGTCGTCCTCGATCGCGGCCTGCCGGCCGCTGGAGAGCGCCTCGAAGGCGAGGTACTCGGCCTCGGCCGCGTCCCGGCCCTTCTGCTTCTCGCGGCGGCGGTCGACCGCCGGGCGCTGGGTCTCCATCCGGTGGTCCTCACCACGGCGGCCGAGCATCTCGGCGCCGGCGGCCATGGTCGGCTCCCAGTCGAAGACGACGGCGTTCTCCTCCGGGCCGATGATGACGGTGTCGCCCTCACGGGCGCCGACCTTCCACAACCGGTCCTCGATGCCGAGGCGGGCCAGCCGGTCGGCCAGGTAGCCGACGGCCTCGTCGTTGCTGAAGTCGGTCTGGCGGACCCAGCGCTCCGGCTTGACGCCGCGGATGCGGTAGGAGCCGTCCTCCTCCTCGATGGTGAAGCCCTCGTCGTCGACGGCCGTGGGCCGGATCACGATCCGGGTGGACTCCTCGGCCGGCTTGGCGGCGCGCGCCTCGGCGACGATCTTCGCCACCGCGAAGCTCAGCTCGCGCAGGCCCTTGCGGGAGGCGGCGGAGACCTCGTACACCTGGTAGCCGCGCTCCTCCAGCGAGGCACGGGTCAGGTCGGCGATGTCCTGGCCGTCCGGGACGTCCACCTTGTTGAGCGCGACCAGGCGCGGGCGGTCCTCCAGACCGCCGTACTCGGCGAGCTCGGCCTCGATGGTCTCCAGGTCGGTCAGCGGGTCGCGGCCGGGCTCCAGGGTGGCGCAGTCCAGCACGTGCACCAGCACCGAGCAGCGCTCGACGTGCCGCAGGAACTCCAGGCCCAGGCCCCGGCCCTGGCTGGCACCCGGGATCAGGCCGGGCACGTCGGCGATGGTGTAGACGGTTTCGCCCGCGGTGACCACGCCGAGGTTGGGGATCAGGGTGGTGAACGGGTAGTCCGCGATCTTCGGCTTGGCGGCGGAGAGCACCGAGATCAGCGAGGACTTGCCGGCGCTCGGGTAGCCGACCAGCGCCACGTCGGCGACGGACTTGAGCTCCATCACGATGTCGCGGGCCTCGCCGGGCTCGCCGAGCAGCGCGAAGCCGGGCGCCTTGCGGCGGGCCGAGGAGAGCGCGGCGTTGCCGAGGCCGCCGCGGCCGCCCTGGGCGGCGACGAAGCTGGTGCCGTGGCCGACCAGGTCGGCGAGCACGTTGCCCTGGCGGTCCAGCACCACGGTGCCGTCCGGCACCAGCAGGACGAGGTCGGAGCCCTCGGCGCCGGTGCGGTTGCCGCCCGCGCCCGGCTTGCCGTTGGTGGCCTTGCGCTTGGGCGAGTGGTGGTACTCGAGCAGGGTGGTGACCTGCGCGTCCACGGTCAGGATGACACTGCCGCCCTCACCGCCGTTCCCCCCGTCCGGTCCGCCGAGCGGCTTGAACTTCTCACGGTGAACGGAGGCGCAGCCGTGGCCTCCGTTACCCGCGGCGACGTGCAGTTCGACGCGGTCCACGAAGGTGGTCATGGTTGTGCCTCCAGTACGGGGAAGGGTTCTTCTGCGTAAAGCGCGAAGGGTGGACCGGAGAATTCCGGCCCACCCTTCAGTGTGAGTCCTGTCAGACTCGGGAGTCCGTTCGGACTCAGGCCTCGACGGCCACGATGTTGACGACCTTGCGGCCGCGACGGTTGCCGAACTGCACCGCACCGGCGGTCAGCGCGAACAGGGTGTCGTCGCCACCACGGCCGACACCGGCACCCGGGTGGAAGTGGGTGCCACGCTGGCGGACGAGGATCTCGCCGGCCGAGACGACCTGGCCACCGAAGCGCTTCACGCCGAGGCGCTGGGCGTTCGAGTCACGGCCGTTACGAGTAGAGCTTGCGCCCTTCTTGTGTGCCATTTTTCGCTATCCCCTTACTTGCTGACCGAGTCGATGCTGGTGATGCGCACCGCGGTGTGCTTCTGACGGTGACCCTGACGACGGCGGTAGCCGGTCTTGTTCTTGTAGCGCAGGATGACGATCTTGTCGCCCTTGGTCTGGTCGACCACCTCGGCGTGAGCCTTCACGCCGGCCAGGACCCACGGGTCGGAGGTGACGGCGTCACCGTCGACGACCAGGATGGTCGAGAACTCCACCGAGTCACCCGGCTTGGCCTCGATACGGTCGATCTCCAGCACGTCGCCGATGGCGACCTTGTGCTGGCGGCCGCCTGCGCGAACGATCGCGTACATGCGGTACCTACTTTCCCAACTCGGTCGGAACTCCCGACGCCAGCCACCTGGGTACGGACACAGGGGCCTCCCTCCGAACGCGCGCGCACGGGGCGCGGTGCTCTCGGAGAGGTGATGTGCTCGGGAGCGCGGCGTAGACACGCCGATGGTCAAGAATACGGACCGGCCGCCCAGGGGGCAAACCGGCCGGTACGACCGGGGGCGGGAAGGACTCCCGCCCCCGGCGTGGGCACTACTCGGACGCCGTATCACCCTCGGCGGCCGCGGCCTTCTTGGCCGCCGCGCTCGTCCGCTTGGTCGCGGTCTTGCGGGCGGTGGTCTTCTTGGCCGCCGTGGTGGTCTTCTTGGCGGCGGTCTTCTTCGCGGCGGTCTTGCGGGCGGCCCGCTTCTTCGGCGCCGGGGCCTCCTCGGCCGACGCCTCCTCGGCGGGGGCCTCCTCCGCGGCCGGGGTCTCGACGACCTCGGTCTCCGCGACGGCGGTCCCGGCGGCGGCCTCCGGGGCCACCTCCGCGACGGGCTCGGCCACGACCTCGACCGCCGGCTCGGCGGCCGGGGCGGCGGCGGCCAGGGCCGCCTCCAGGGCCGCGTCGGCCTTCGCCTGCAGCACCACGATCTCGGCGGCCTGCGGGGCACCGGCCGGAGCCGTCGCCTTGCGCACCGCGCGGCGGCGCGGACGGCCGGCCGGAGCGGCGGCGGGGGCCTCGGCCACCGGGGCCTCCACCTCCACGGCCTTCGGCGTCTCGACCACCACGGTCCCGACGGCCGGGGCCTCGACACCCGGGACCTCCAGGGCCAGCTGGCCCTCGATCTCCTCGCGCACCGGCTCGGCGGGCTCCTCGAACGCCTCGGCGACGGCCTCGGCCACCGACCCGGCCTCGACGGCCTGCGGCTCCTCGTGGCCCGCGCCGCCCTTGCCCCGGCGACGGCGCTTGCCGCTGCCCGGGCCCGCCTCGACGGCGGTGGCCGCCGGGGCGTGGACGTGGGCGCTCGGCTGCTCCATGTGCACGATCACGCCGCGGCCGTTGCAGTGCACGCAGGCCTCGGAGAAGGACTCCAGCAGGCCCTGGCCGACCCGCTTGCGGGTCATCTGGACCAGGCCCAGCGAGGTGACCTCGGCCACCTGGTGCTTGGTCCGGTCCCGGCCCAGGCACTCCAGCAGCCGGCGCAGCACCAGGTCGCGGTTGGACTCCAGGACCATGTCGATGAAGTCGATCACGATGATGCCGCCGAGGTCGCGCAGCCGCAGCTGGCGCACGATCTCCTCGGCCGCCTCGATGTTGTTCCGGGTGACCGTCTCCTCCAGGTTGCCGCCCTGGCCGACGAACTTCCCGGTGTTGACGTCGATGACGATCATCGCCTCGGTGCGGTCGATCACCAGCGAACCGCCGCTGGGCAGCCAGACCTTGCGGTCCAGCGCCTTCATCAGCTGCTCGTCGATCCGGTAGGTGGCGAACACGTCCACCTCGGAGGTCCACCGCTGGAGCCGCTCGGCGAGGTCCGGCGCCACGTTGGAGACGTACTCGTGGATGGTCTTCCACGCCTCGTCGCCGGAGACGATGACCTTGGTGAAGTCCTCGTTGAAGATGTCGCGGACGACCCGGACGGTCATGTCCGGCTCGCCGTACAGCAGCGCCGGGGCGTTGCCGGTCGCGGCCTTCTTCTGGATGTCCTCCCACTGCTGCTGGAGGCGCTGGACGTCGCGGGTCAGCTCCTCCTCGGAGGCGCCCTCGGCGGCGGTGCGCACGATCACGCCCGCGTCGTCCGGGACGATCTTCTTGAGGATCTGCTTGAGGCGGGCCCGCTCGTTCTCGGGCAGCTTGCGCGAGATGCCGGTCATCGAGCCCTCGGGCACGTACACCAGGTAGCGGCCGGGCAGCGAGATCTGGCTGGTCAGGCGGGCGCCCTTGTGGCCGATCGGGTCCTTGGAGACCTGGACCAGCACGGACTGGCCGGACTTGAGCACCGACTCGATCCGGCGCGGGCCGCCGTGGCCCAGCGCACCGAAGTTGACCTCACCGGCGTACAGCACCGCGTTGCGGCCCTTGCCGATGTCGACGAACGCGGCCTCCATGGACGGCAGCACGTTCTGGACCTTGCCCAGGTAGACGTTGCCGACGTACGAGGTGGCCTGCTCCTTGTTGACGTAGTGCTCGACCAGCACGCCGTCCTCCAGCACGCCGATCTGGGTGCGCTGGCCGTTCTGGCGCACCACCATGACGCGCTCGACCGACTCCCGGCGGGCCAGGAACTCGGCCTCGGTGATGATCGGCACCCGGCGGCGGCCCAGCTCGCGGCCCTCGCGGCGGCGCTGCTTCTTCGCCTCCAGACGGGTCGAGCCCTTGATGGACTGCACCTCGTCCGGGTCGAAGGACGGCTCGGTGGAGCGGCGGCGCGGCTCGCGCACCTTCACCACCGTGCGGACGCCGTCCTCCGTGGTCTCGGCGGCCTCGACGGCGCCGGCCTCACCGCTGCGGCGGCGACGGCGGCGACGGCGGCGCGACGAGGACAGGCCGGCGGCCAGGTCGTCGTCGTCCTCGTCGTCCTCGTCGGCGACCGCCCGGGTCGACTCCTCGGCGGCGGGCTGCTCGGTCTCGACGGCCTCGGCGGCCTCGAAGTCCTCGGCCTCGCCACGGCGGCGGCGACGGCCGCCCCGACGGCGGCGGCGGGACGGACGGCCGTCCTCCCACTCGTCCTCGGCCTCCGGACCGGCGACGGGGGCCTCCACGACGGGCTCCTCGACGACCGGGACCTCGACCGGAGCGGCCTTCACCGGAGCGGCCTTGACCGGAGCGGTCTTCACCGCAGCGGCCTTGGCCGGGGCCGACTTGGCCGGGGCGGCCTTGGCCGGCGCCTCGGCGGCCGTCCTGCGACGGTTCGGCTCGACCCGGGTGCGGACCCGGCGGCGGCGGCCGACACCGCTGTACTCGTACTCGTCCTCGTCCTGGCGCTCGGCCTCGACGGCCGGGGCGGCCTCGACCGGCGCCGGGGCGGCGGCGGGCTGCTGCGGCGCGGCGGGCGCGACGTAGGGGGCGGGCTCCTGGAACACCGGGGCCTGGAAGACTGCGGTGGCCGGGCGCACGGCGCGGCGGCGCACCCGGTGGTGCGGCTCGGCCTCGGCGGCCGGGGCGGGGGCGGGGGCGGGGGCGGCGACCGGCTCGGCGGCGACCGGGGCCTCGGCGACGGCCTCGACGGCCTCCTCCTCGGCGGGCTCCTCCTCGACGGCGGGCTCCTCGGCCACCGGCTCCTCCACCGGGGCCTCGACCACCGGCGCGGCCTCGACCACGCGACGGCGGCGCGGGCGGCGGGCCGGAGCGGCCGGGGTCTCCTCGGCCACCGGCTCGGCAACCGGCTCCACGACCGGCTCGACGACCGGGGCGGGGGCGGCGGCCACCGGCTCCTCGACCGCGGCCTCGGCCTTCTTGCGGGTCCGACGGGCCCGAACGGGCTTCTCCGCCTTCTCCTCGGCCTTCGCCTCCGTGGTCTTCGTCTCCGTGGCCTTCGCCTCGGCCTCCGGTGCGGTGACCACGATCGCGGTCTCCTCCGGAGCACCGGCCGGAGCCTCGGCACGCTTGCGGGTCCGGCGGGCCCGGACCGGCTTCTCGGCCGCCGGCGCCGCCTCGGCGGGCGCCTCGGCCGCAACGGCCGTCGGCTCGACCGGGACCACCGTCTCGGCCGTCTCGGCAGCCGCACCCTGCGGGGTGCCCGCCGGGCGGGACACCGCCCGGCGGCGACGGCGCGGCGGCGCGGCGGACGCGCCCTCACCACCGGTCGCGGCGGTTTCGTTCTGTTCCGTGGCCGCAGTCTGCTGCGGATCGGTGTTATCGAGCATGCGGGTGGATCTCCCGTCAGGCCCCCGGGCTCCACATCCGGGCACGGCACGGCACCAGTGGGCGGCCGGCATCGCGAGGATGCTCGGGCCGGACCCTTTGACGGTGCCGCCGTGCGGACGCGAGGCCGCACAGGGGCTCGTAGTCTCGCTCGGCGCCCCGCGTTGCGCGGGGTGTCGAAAGTCTTCTGGTCTGACCAGTCTTCTGAGTTTTTCCCAAGCTGAGCCGTCCCCCAACCCCGGGTGGCTCCCGGACGGGGTCCCGAGCCCACCGACCGTCGTGGTCGGCGGGCCCCGAGTGGCCGGCCTGTGCTGCGACGACGCTCGCTCCCCTGGGGAGCCGCGGCAACCCTGGAGGACCGTCGGGCCCAGTGAGGCACTGGACCCGGCCTCCGCCCCCTAGGCGGACGCGGTAGCGCGCGGCCTGCCGGCCGTTTCTCAGCCGGCCGGGGCCGCGGCGCGGTCGAGCGCCAGCGGGTCGGTCACCGTGCCGGACTCCTCATCGAGCGGCCCCTGCGCCAGCCTGGTCACCTCTGCGGGGACCGGCGGCGCCAGGTCGGCCGTCGCACGGAGACCGGACAATACGTCGTCGGGTCGTACGGCGGGTGTGGCGTGTCGTACTACCAGGCGCAGTATCGCACAGGGACGGCCCGTCCGAACATCGCGGCCGTTTCCGACCGCCGTGTCCGCACCGCCGTCGACCTGCGGCTCGACGGCGACGAGCGCCGCCACCGCACCGCGCGCGTCGAAGACCCGCACGCCGTTCTTGGTCCGGCGCTCGACCTCGACCTTCTCCTCGGCGAGGAACGCGCGGACCGCCTCGGCGGCCTCGGCCGGCTCGACGCCGTCCAGGCGCACCAGCCACTCGGAGGCCTCCAGGCGCTCCACGAAGTTGGGCGTGCGCACCTCGACCGCGTCGATCACGTCCAGGCCGTCCGGCAGCGACTCGTCCAGCTGCGCCCGCAGCTGCTCCGGGTCGCGCGCGGCGGCCAGGCCGATCTCCAGGTACTCCGCCTCGCTCGCCACCCCGGTCGGGGCGGCGTTGGCGTAGGACACCTTCGGGTGCGGGGTGAAGCCCGCCGAGTAGGCCATCGGAACGGCGGACCGGCGCAGGGCGCGCTCGAAGGCGCGCTGGAAGTCACGGTGGCTGGTGAAGCGGAGCCGGCCGCGCTTGGTGTAGCGGAGACGAATCCGCTGCACCGTCGGCGCGGGCGGCGGACCGTCGGGCGTACGGCGTGCCAGGGTCGCTCAGTCCTTAGTCAGTTCTCCCCGTCCGGCGCGGCGCAAACCCGCCACTGTCCGGACTCTGTCACCCCAAAGGGTACGCGCCCCGCCGCCCCGCTCGCTCCGCCCCTGGTCAGCCGCCCACGACCGACCCCCGCCCGGAACACTCCGGACGGGGGTCGAGAGCCCTGCGCCGACTACTTGTTGACGACCGTCAGCGGCAGCATCTTCTTACCGGTCGGGCCGATCTGGATCTGGGTGTCCATCTGGGGGCACACGCCGCAGTCGAAGCACGGCGTCCAGCGGCAGTCGTCGACCTCGACCTCCTCCAGGGCGTCCTGCCAGTCCTCCCACAGCCAGTCCTTGTCGAGGCCGCTGTCCAGGTGGTCCCAGGGCAGCACCTCCTCGTAGGAGCGCTCGCGGGTGGTGTACCAGTCGACGTCGACGCCGGTGCCGGCCAGGCCCTTCTCGGCGGAGAGCATCCAGCGGTCGTACGAGAAGTACTCGCGCCAGCCGTCGAAGCGGCCGCCGTCCTCGTAGACCGCGCGGATGACCGCGCCGATCCGGCGGTCGCCGCGGGAGAGCAGGCCCTCGACGATGCCGGGCTTGCCGTCGTGGTAGCGGTAGCCGATGTTCTTGCCGTACTTGCGGTCGCCGCGGATGGAGTCGCGCAGCTTGGCCAGGCGGGCGTCGGTGGCCTCGGCGGACAGCTGCGGGGCCCACTGGAACGGGGTGTGCGGCTTGGGCACGAACCCGCCGATGGAGACGGTGCAGCGGATGTCGTTCTGGCCGGTGACCTCGCGGCCCTTCTGGATGACGTTCTTCGCCATCTCGCCGATCTGGAGCACGTCCTCGTCGGTCTCGGTGGGCAGGCCGCACATGAAGTACAGCTTCACCTGGCGCCAGCCGTTGCCGTAGGCGGTGGCGACGGTGCGGATCAGGTCCTCCTCCGACACCATCTTGTTGATCACCTTGCGCATGCGCTCGCTGCCGCCCTCGGGGGCGAAGGTGAGGCCCGAGCGGCGCCCGTTGCGGGACAGCTCGTTGGCGAGGTCGATGTTGAAGGCGTCGACACGGGTGGACGGCAGCGACAGGCCGATCTTGTCCTCGGTGTAGCGGTCGGCCAGCCCCTTGGCGATGTCACCGATCTCGGTGTGGTCGGCGCTGGACAGCGACAGCAGGCCGACCTCCTCGAAGCCGGTCGCCTTGAGCCCGCGCTCGACCATCTCGCCGATGCCGGTGATGCTTCGCTCCCGCACGGGGCGCGTGATCATGCCGGCCTGGCAGAAGCGGCAGCCGCGGGTGCAACCGCGGAAGATCTCCACGGACATCCGCTCGTGCACCGTCTCCGCGAGCGGGACCAGCGGCTGCTTGGGGTACGGCCACTCGTCCAGGTCCATCACGGTGTGCTTGGACACCCGCCACGGCACGCCCGGGGCGTTCGGCACGACGCGGCCGATCCGGCCGTCGGCCAGGTACTCCACGTCGTAGAACTTCGGCACGTACACCCCGCCGGTGCGCGCCAGGCGCAGCAGCAGTTCGTCGCGCCCGCCCGGGCGGCCCTCGGCCTTCCAGGCGCGGATGATCTCGGTGATGTCGAGGACGGCCTGCTCGCCGTCGCCGATCACCGCGCAGTCGATGAAGTCCGCGATCGGCTCGGGGTTGAACGCCGCGTGGCCGCCGGCCAGGACGATCGGGTCCTCGTCGGTGCGGTCCGCGGCCTCCAGCGGGATGCCGGCCAGGTCGAGCGCGGTCAGCATGTTGGTGTAGCCGAGCTCGGTGGAGAACGACAGCCCGAACACGTCGAAGGCCTTGACCGGGCGGTGGGCGTCCACCGTGAACTGCGGCACCCGGTGCTCGCGCATCAGTGCCTCGAGGTCCGGCCAGACGCTGTAGGTGCGCTCGGCCAGCACCCCCTCGCGCTCGTTCAGCACCTCGTAGAGGATCATGACGCCCTGGTTGGGCAGCCCGACCTCGTAGGCGTCGGGGTACATCAGCGCCCAGCGGACGTCGCAGGCGTCCCAGTCCTTGACGGTCGAGTTGAGCTCGCCGCCGACGTACTGGATCGGCTTCTGGACGTGCGGGAGGAGTGCCTCCAGGCGTGGGAAGACCGATTCGACAGTCATGTACTAGGAACCCTTACGACGTGATTCGGTGCCGCGATTCGGCACGGGAGGGGTGACCCTCAAGGGTAGCCCAATCCGGGGAACGGCCCGTCCGGGACGGTTGCCCGCCGGTGCGCCCCGGCGCGATCCGCACCCGCCGGTGACCGCCCCGGCACGCGCGGTGCGCGCCCGCCGCCCGGCCCCGTCCGCCGTTGACACGCCCGGAACGCCCGTGCGGTACTGACAGGGCCCTGCCCAAGGCCCTGCACCCCTTCCGGAGACGGGAGTTGGGTCGTACGCTCGGCCAACGCCGACTCCCCGGCGGCCCGCTCGCCCCAGTACGCCCTCCCCCGTCCCCGCGCGGCCCCCTCACCCCGGCCCCGCGGAGCCCGTCCCCCCGGCCCGCAGGCCGCGTCCGGCGGCGCGGCACTCCCGCGCGCCCCGGCGGCCGTACGACCGGTCGCAAGGAGAACCATGACCGACACCGGTCGGCGGGTCCGGCCCCTGGCCCTGCGCGCCCCCGACGCCCGGCCGGCCCGCTACCCCACCGCGGCCCAGGCGGAGAGCGCGGCCCGCCGCCTCGCCCTGCGCCACCCCGACCGCTGCCGGCTGCGCGAGGTGGGCCGCTCCCGGGCCGGGCGCCCGCTGCTGCTGCTCTCGGTGGACCGCGGGCCGCGCGCCGCCCTGGTGGTCGGCGGCCCGCACCCGAACGAGCCGATCGGCACCGCCGCCGCCGTCCGGCTGGCCGAGGTGCTGCTGGAGCGCCCCGCCCGGCCCGGGCTGTCCTGGCACCTGCTGCTCTGCCTGGACCCGGACGGCGCCGCCCTCAACGCCGGCTGGCTGGACGGCCCGCTCACCATGCGCCGCCACTACGAGCACTTCTTCCGCCCCGCCTTCGAGGAGCAGCCCGAACTGCTGCCCGCCCCCGGCTCCGGCCGCCCGCCGATGCCGGAGAGCCTGGCGCTGACCGGACTGATCGACGAGCTGCGCCCCTTCCTGCAGTGCTCCCTGCACGGGGTGGACTTCGGCGGCGCCTTCGTCCAGCTGACCGGCCCGGTGCGCGGCCTGGCCGAGCGCTTCGCCCGCTCCGCGGACCGGGCCGGCATCCCGCTGGACGTGGACTCCTACGACGCGGTCGGCTGGTCCAGCCCCGCCCCCGGCACCTATCTGATGCCACCGCCCGGCAGCACCGGCACCCCCCGGGCGCTGCCGGACGAGCCCGAGCTGTCCACCTGGTCGTACGCGGCCCGGTACGGCGGGGTGACCGCCGTCCTGGAGGTCCCGATGTGGGCCGTGGACGCGGTCGGCGACGCCCGGGTCCATCCGGCCGGGCCGCGGGCCGTCGGCGAGGCGGCCCGCGAGCTGACCCTGCGCACCGAGCAGCTCGACGCGCTGCTCGCCCGCGTCCCGGCCCAGGCCCGGGAGGCGTACGGCCCGCTGGTGCGCACCGCCGAGTTCAACCTGGCGGTGGCCCCGCGGATGGCCGCCGAGTGGCTGGAGCTGTGGTGCCCCGGCCCGCTGAGCGCCGCCCGGGCGACCACGGCCGGGCTGGTCGCCGCCCGGCTGCCGCTGCGGGTGGCCTCGATCCTGCTGCGGCTGCTCGCCGACGCCCGCGGCCCGGCCGCCGAGGCCACCCGGGAGCGCGCCCGCGCCGTCGTGGCGGACAGCCTGGAGCGGCTGCGGCACCGCTTCGGTGCCCGCTGGGTGCCGGTCCAGGAGCAGCTGGCCCACCAGACCCGGGCGGTCCTGACCGCCGCCGACTGCCTCTTGCATCCTGCCTGACGATTCGTCAACTCTCTTGCGGGGCAGGGAGAAGGGCCGGTCCGAAGGGATCCGGACCGGCCCCGGGAGCCGAACACTCAGGGAAGCCGAAGGTTCAGGGGAGCCGACGGCTCACGCCGCTATCGGCCGCTGGCTGCGCACCGCCTGGAGCAGCCCGATGCCGATCCAGACCGCGAACATCGAGGAGCCGCCGTAGGAGACGAAGGGCAGCGGGATGCCCGCGACCGGCATGATGCCCAGGCACATCCCGATGTTCTCGAAGGCCTGGAAGGAGAACCAGGCGATGATGCCGGCCGCCACGATCGTCCCGTACAGGTCGGTGGCCTGGCGGGCGATCCGGCAGGCCCGCCAGAGGATCACGCCGACCAGCGAGATGATCGCCAGCGCTCCGACGAAGCCGAGTTCCTCACCGGCGACGGTGAAGACGAAGTCGGTCTGCTGCTCCGGCACGAACTGCCCGATGGTCTGGGTGCCGTGGAACAGCCCCTTGCCGGTCAGTCCGCCCGAGCCGATCGCGATCCGGGCCTGGGCGGTGTTGTAGCCGACGCCGTTGGGGTCGAGCTGGGGGTTGGCGAAGGCGGCGAAGCGGTCGATCTGGTACTGGCTGAGCAGCCCGAGCTTCCAGATCGCGATGCTCCCGCTGACCCCGAGCGCCAGGATGCCGAGCACCCAGCGGTTGGCGGCGCCGGAGCCGAGCAGGATGCCGAGCACGACCGCGGACATCACCATGACCGACCCGGCGTCCGGCATCAGCAGCACCAGGCCCATCGGCAGGCAGGCCCAGACCAGGCCCCGGAACACCGCCCGGTGCGAGGGGAACTCCCGCTCCCCCGCGTCGACCTGGTCCGAGAGCACGACGGCCATCGCCAGCAGGATGGCGACCTTCGCGAACTCGGCGGGCTGGACGGAGAAGCCGCCGCCGAGCTGGATCCACGAGTGGGCGCCGTTGACGGTCGAGCCGATCGGGCTGAGCGTCGCCATCAGCAGCAGGATCACGCCGACGTAGACGAAGGGCACCAGGGTGCGGACCCGCCGGGCTCCTATCGCTATCACCACGGCGCACAGCACCAGGCCGATCACGAAGTTCGTCAGGTGCCGGTAGAGGAAGTACTGCGGGTCCCCGTGGGTGAGGTTGTCGCGCCCGCGGGTGGCCGACCAGACCAGCAGCGAGCCGACGAGCGAGAGGGCCAGGCCGGCCAGCAGCAGTATCCAGTCCAGCCGCCAGAGCGGGGAGTCCTTGGCCAGGGCCTTGGAGACCCCGCTGCGCTGCGGGCTCAGCCGCAGCTGCCGGTACGAGCCGTAGGAGGTCATGCCCGTCCCCTTCCCGGGCGGTTCGGTTCGAGCGCGGCGGCGTCGGCCGCGGTGTACGCGGCCGGGCTGCCGGCCGGGGGCGCCGGGTCGAGGAAGGCCGCCGCCGGGGCGGCGTCGGGCAGGGCCGGGTCCACCAGCGCCGGGGCCACCGTCGCCGGGGCCGCGGCGGACACCGGGGTGAGCTGCGTGGCGGCGGCCCCCCGGTCCGCACCGGCGTCGTACGAGGCCGGCTTGATGATCGCGGTGCCGTCCGGGTTGAACTTCGGCAGCTGGCCCTGCGGCGCGGGCAGCAGCGCCTTGCCGTTGTCGATGTTGCCCTTGTCGTCCACGCCGTACAGCGCCTGGTAGATCCGGCGCACGGCGTCGCCGGAGCCGCCGGAGCCGGTGCCGCCCTGGCTTATCGTCATGACGACCGCGTAGTCCTTGCTGTACGTGGTCAGCCAGGAGGTGGTCTGCTTGCCCTCGACCTCGGCGGTGCCGGTCTTGGCGTGCAGCTCGATCTTGTTCTGCGGCCAGCCGGCCCCGGCGAACTTCCAGGCGGCGGTGCCGCTGGTGATGACGCCGGCGGTGGCCTGGTCGATGTAGCTGAGCAGCTTCTGGTCGCCGGGGAACTTGGCGTCCTCGTGCGGGGCGATGTCGCGGACGAGGTCCCCGCTCGGGCTTATCACCGCCTTGGCGATGGTCGGCCGGTAGAAGGTGCCGCCGTTGGCCAGCGCCGAGTAGATCCGGGCCATCTGGACCGGGGTGACGAGGGTGTCGCCCTGGCCGATCGCGAAGTTGACGGCGTCACCGGCGCGCATCTGGTAGCCGTCGACGCAGTTCTCCCGGGCGATCTGGTCCGAGAAGCTGTTGCCGCCCTTCTGCGCCTGGGCGCACCAGGCGTCCTTGTTGTTGTCGTAGAAGGACTGCTTCCACTGCCGGTCCGGCACCCGGCCGGGGACCTCGGCCGGCAGGTCGATGCCGGTCTTGGCGCCGAGGCCGAACTCGTGGGCGGTCTTGAAGAACCAGTCGCCCGGGTTCTTCGGCTTGATGCCGCCGTCCTTCATCCACTGGTCGTAGGCCAGGCCGTAGAAGACGGTGTCGCAGGAGACCTCCAGCGCCTTCTCCAGGGAGATGGAGCCGAAGTTCTCGCTCTCGAAGTTCTTGAACTCGCGGCCGCCGATGGTGAGGCTCTTGGGGCAGGCGTAGGTGCCGTCCAGCGAGTAGCCGGCCTGCACGGCGGCGGTGGTGGAGACGACCTTGAAGGTCGAGCCGGGGGCGGACTGACCCTGTATGGCGCGGTTCAGCAGCGGGAAGTTGGAGTCCTTGCTGGTCAGCGACTGGTAGTCCTTGCCGCTGATGCCGCCGACCCAGAGGTTGGGGTCGTAGGTGGGGGCGCTGGCCATCGCGACGATCCGGCCGGTGTGCACGTCCATCACGACGGCGGCGCCGGAGTCGGCCTCGTAGTTGCGGTTGGTGACCTTGTCGAAGGTGTTCCGGGCGTCGTTCATGGCCTGCGCCAGGTTGTCCTCGACGACCTTCTGCACCCGGGCGTCGATGCTGGTGACCAGGTTGTCGCCGGTCTGCGGGGCGACGGTGCCGGCGGTGCCGATCACCCGGCCGAGGTTGTCGACCTCCAGCTTGGTGATGCCGGCGGTGCCGCGCAGGTCGCGGTCGTACACCGACTCCAGGCCGGCCCGGCCGATCTGGTCGGCCGGCAGGTAGCGGTCCAGGCCGCTCTTGGCGGCGGTCTTGCTGACCTCGTCGTCGGTGACCGGCGAGAGGTAGCCGAGCACCTGGGCCATGTTGGCGCCCTCGGCGCCGGTGTAGCGGCGCACGGCGGTGGGCTGCGCGGTGACCCCGGGGAAGTCCTCGCGGCGCTCCATTATCTGCATCGCCTGCTGGGTGGTCGCCTCCTTGGTGACCGGGATCGGCTGGTAGGGAGAACCGTTCCAGCAGGGCTGCTGGGTCTTGGCGTCGCAGAGCCGGACCTTCTCCTGGACGTCCTTGGCGGGCATCCCGAGCACGTCGGCGAGCCGGCCGAGCACCCCCTTGCCGCCGTCCTTCTGCTGGAGCAGCGAGGTGCGGCTGACGGACACCACCAGCCGGGTCTCGTTGCCGGCCAGGATCCGCCCGGAGGCGTCCAGGATCTCGCCGCGGACGGCCGGTTCGACCACCTCGCGGATGTGGTTGCCGGTCGCCTTGGCGGTGTACTCCTTGGCGTTGCGGATCTGCAGGTACCAGAGCCGTCCGCCCAGGGTGGCGAGCAGCGACAGCACCAGGATCTGCAGCACCACCAGACGGATCGTCACCCGCCGGGTACGGCCGGTCTCGGGGATGTTGCTCACGTCTCGTGCGCTCCAGGGGTGCGGGAGGGTCAGGAGGTCTGGGGGCGGGCCTGGACCGGCCGGTTACGGGCGCCGGGCGAAGCCGGGCACGCGCCGCTTCTTGTACGCCGGGCCGCTGGAGACCTCGCGCGTGGTGCGGTAGCGGGCCAGCGATCCCAGACCCAGGCCCGGCCCGCTCTCGTCGTCGTCGGCGGCGGTCACCGGGTCGCGGCCGAAGCGGCGGCCGAGCATCATCACCAGCGGCACCACGAACGGGGCCAGCAGCAGGTCGTACAGCAGGGCGCTGACCACCAGGCCGCCGAGGCCGACGTGCCGGGCCGCGGTGTCGCCGACCAGGGCGCCGACCAGCGCGTACAGCAGGGTGGAGGCGATCGCCGCGGCGCCGACCACCAGCAGCGCGCCGGAGACGGAGCGCTGGCGGCCGTGCTCGGGGCGCAGCAGCCCGGCGGCGTAGCCCATCAGGCAGAGCACCAGGGCGTAGCGGCCGATCGCGTGGTCGGAGGGCGGTGCGAGGTCGGCCAGCAGGCCGGCCGAGAAGCCGACCAGGCAGCCGCCGGTCGGCCCGTAGACCATGGCGAGGCCGACCACGACGAGGAGCAGTATGTCCGGGGTGGCTCCCGGGAGCTGGAGCCGGCCGAAGACGCTGACCTGGAGGATCAGGCCGAGCAGGATCAGGACGGCCGAGACGGGGATGCGGGCGAGGCGCATGGCTCAGTTCCCCCCAGTGGGCTTGGCGGGCGGGGCGGCGGGCGCGGAGCCCTGGGGCTGGGCGGGCGCGGCCGGGGCCTGGCTCTGCCCCGGGGTGGGGGCGGGCGGCAGCACGGCGTCGCGCGGGTCGGTGCGCGGGGGCACGACGACCACGCCGACCAGGTCCAGTCGGGTGAACTGGACGAAGGGCTCGACCAGGACGGTCTTGGTCAGCTGGCCGGCGTTGGCCTGGACCTCGGTGACCTTGCCGACCGGGACGCCGGGCACGAACGGGCGGCCGCTCTGCGAGCCGAAGGTGACCAGCCGGTCGCCGGTCTTGACCTGGGCCTTCCCGTTGAGCAGGGAGACCTTCATCGGGCTGTCGCCGCCGCCGGAGGCGAAGCCGATCTCCCCGCTGCCCTCCAGCCGGGTGCCGGCCGAGAAGCCGGGGTCGGAGGCGAGCAGCACGGTGGCGGTGGTCGGGCCGACGGTGGTGATCCGGCCGACCAGGCCCTGGCCGTTGATGACGGTCATGTCGCGGGTGAGGCCGTCGTCGCTGCCGGCGTCGACGGTGATGGTCCAGGAGAAGCCCTGGGCCGGGCCGATCGCGATGACCTGGGCGGCCTTGACGGTGTAGCCGCCGGCGCCGGCGGTGCGCAGCAGGTCGTCCAGCTGCTTGGTGCGCCCGGTGGCCATGTCGGAGGAGGCGAGCTTCTGCCGCAGTTCGGTGTTCTCGCGGGCGAGCTGGTCGGTGCGGCCGCTGTCGGTGGCGGCGTCGCGGAAGGCGCGGACGGTGTCCGCGACCGGGTCAACGACGGTGGCGGCGCCGCGCTCGACCGGGCCGAGGACCTTCGCGGCGGCGTGCCGGGCCGGGCCGAGCGGGGAGTCCTCACCGCCCTTGATGTCCACGGTGATGAGCGCGAAGGCGACGGCCACCAGCAGGATGAGCAGCAGCCGGCTCTCTCGTGTGTCCCTCACGGTGCTGGTACTGCCCCTTCGTACCTGGCGACCGCCCGGGGCTGTGGGGCCCGGGCGGCGGCCCGTTCAGTTGAGTGTCGGATGGTGTCGTCGTGGTGCTAACGGCGCGGCGAGGCGTCCAGTACCTGCTGGAGCGCCTCGAACTCCTCGACGCACTTGCCGGAGCCGAGCGCGACGGAGTCGAGCGGGTTCTCGGCGATGTGGATCGGCATGCCGGTCTCGCGGCGCAGCCGCTCGTCCAGGCCGCGCAGCAGGGCGCCGCCGCCGGTGAGCACGATGCCGCGGTCCATGACGTCGCCGGCCAGTTCGGGCGGGCACTGGTCGAGGGTGGTCTTGACCGCGTCGATGATCGAGTTGACCGGCTCGTCGATGGCGGCGCGGACCTCGGCGGCGGAGATGACGACGGTCTTGGGCAGTCCGCTGACCAGGTCGCGGCCGCGGATCTCGGCGTGCTCGTCCTTCTCGCCCTCCATGCCGAAGGCGCTGCCGATGCTCATCTTGATCTGTTCGGCGCTGCGCTCGCCGAGGAGGAGCGAGTACTCCTTCTTGATGTGCTGGACGATCGCGTTGTCCAGCTCGTCGCCGGCCACCCGGATGGACTGGGCGGTGACGATGCCGCCGAGGGAGATGACGGCGACCTCGGTGGTGCCGCCGCCGATGTCGACGACCATGTTGCCGGTGGCCTCGTGGACGGGCAGGCCGGCGCCGATCGCGGCGGCCATCGGCTCCTCGATGATGTGCACCTGGCGGGCGCCGGCCTGCGAGGAGGCCTCGATGACGGCGCGGCGCTCGACGCCGGTGATGCCGGAGGGCACGCAGACCACGACCCGCGGGCGGGCCAGGTAGCGGCGGCGGTGGATCTTGAGGATGAAGTAGCGCAGCATCCGCTCGGTGATCTCGAAGTCGGCGATCACGCCGTCCTTGAGCGGGCGGATGGCGACGATGTTGCCGGGCGTGCGGCCGATCATCTTCTTGGCCTCGGCGCCGACCGCCAGGATGCCGCCGGTGTTGGTGTTGACCGCGACGACGGACGGCTCGTTGAGGACGATCCCCTTGCCCCTGACGTACACCAGCGTGTTGGCTGTTCCGAGGTCGATCGCCAAGTCGCGGCCGATGAAGGACAGGTTGCTCGCCATGGGGTGTGGGTGCCTTCCCGGGCTCGGAGTTCTTGGGGGGTGGACGGATGCGCGCCCACGCTTGGGCGGAGACCGGCTGAGCTGCCGTACCGGGCCCTTGAGTCGCGTCCATCGTAGTCACGCCGCACGGCACGGACATCGACGCGGGGCATACCGTCCATTGTCCGGAGCGTGATCGCTTCTCCGAGCATTGGGACGCCGTGTCGGCGTTCCCAGTTCCCTATTTCACGATAAGAATGCCCCGGCCGGGCCAATGGTCCCGACCGGGGCGGTACCAACGTCCCTGCCGGGGCGTGGCATCCGAAGACGGACTCCGCGTCAGGCGTTCGCGGGGAAGAAGATCTTGATCTCGCGCTCGGCGGACTCCGGGGAGTCGGAGGCGTGGATCAGGTTCTCGCGGGTGATCGTCGCGTAGTCGCCGCGGATGGTGCCGGAGCCGGCCTCCAGCGGGTTGGTGGCGCCGGCCAGCATCCGGATGCCCTTGACGACCTCCTCGCCCTCGACGATCAGCGCGATCGACGGACCGGAGGTCATGAACTCCAGCAGCGGCTCGTAGAACGGGCGGCCGACGTGCTCGGCGTAGTGGGTCTCCAGGGTCTCCCGGTCGAAGGTGCGCAGCTCGACCGCGGTCAGCTGCCAGCCGGCCTTGCGCTCGATGCGGCTGATGATCTCGCCCGCCAGGCCGCGGCGGACGGCGTCGGGCTTGAGCAGGACGAGAGTGCGCTGGGACACGGTGCGTCTCCTGGTGATCTGGTACGACATGCGGTACGGGGCAGAGGTTACCTTGCGTGAACGACCGGTCGGTTGCGCCCACCCGGCCGGGGTCAGGCGGCCTGGGCCTGCGCCTCGGTGGCGGCGGCGCGGGCGGCCTTGAACTCGTCGACCTTGCGGCCGTAGTGCACCGAGCACCACCACAGGCCGGCGAAGACCACGCCGAGGCCGAACATGGTCGGCAGGACGAAGCCGCTGGCGATCAGGCCGATCTGCAGCGCCCAGCCGATCTGCACCGCGCCGGGGCGGTTGATCATGCCGCAGAGCGCGATGCAGAGCGCCATCGCGATGCCGCTGACGATCCACACGGTGGCCGTCGAGACGCTGGAGAGCTGCATCGCGACCAGCGCCGCGAAGAGCACCAGCAGCGCCTCGCCGATCAGCGTCGAGGAGCAGAGCGTCCTCATGTCACTTCCTCCCGAGCAGCAGGCGGGCCTCGCCCACCGTGATGACCGAACCGGTGACCAGGACCCCGGCGCCGCCGAGGTCGCCCTCCTCCTCGGCCAGGGTGACGGCCGCGGTGATGGCGTCGTCGAGGCGGGGCTCGACCTGGACGCGGTCGTCGCCGAAGATCTCGACGGCCAGGGCCGCGAGGGCGTCCACGTCCATGGCGCGGTGGGTGGAGTTCTGGGTGATGACGACCTCGGCCAGGATCGGCTCGAAGGCCTCCAGCACGCCGGCCACGTCCTTGTCCCCCGAGGTGCCGATCACGCCGACCAGGCGGGTGAAGCCGAAGGACTCGTTGATCGCGGCGACGGTGGCCCGGGCGCCGTGCGGGTTGTGCGCGGCGTCCAGGATGATCGTGGGGCTGCGGCGGACGATCTCCAGGCGGCCCGGCGAGGAGACGCCGGAGAAGCCCTGGCGGACCTTGTCGACGTCCAGCTGGCCGCCGCGGGCACCGCCGACGCCGAAGAAGGCCTCGACCGCGGCCAGCGCCAGCGCCGCGTTGTGCGCCTGGTACTCGCCGTGCAGCGGGATGAAGACGTCCTCGTACTCCTCGCCGCCGAGCCCGCGCAGCGTCACCAGCTGGCCGCCGACGGCGAGCTCACGGCGGATCACGCCGAACTCCATGCCCTCGCGGGCGACCGTGGCGTCCACCTCGACGGCCCGGCGCAGGATGACCTGGGCGGCGTCCAGCTGCTGCTGGGCGACCACGGCGACGGCGCCGGACTTGATGATCCCGGACTTCTCGACCGCGATCTCGCCGGTGGTGTTGCCGAGCTTGTCGGTGTGGTCCAGCCCGATCGGGGTGATCACGGCGACGGCGGAGTCGATGACGTTGGTGGCGTCCCAGGAACCGCCCATGCCGACCTCGACCACCCCGACGTCCACCGGGGCGTCGGCGAAGGCCGCGTAGGCCATGCCGGTGAGCACCTCGAAGAAGGACATCGGGACGGGCTGCGCGGCGTCGACCATCTGCACGTAGGGCTCGATGTCGCGGTAGACCTCGACGAAGCGCTCCGGGCTGATCGGGGCGCCGTCCAGGGTGATCCGCTCGGTGACGCTCTCCACGTGCGGGCTGGTGTAGCGGCCCGTGCGCAGTTCGAAGGTGTTGAGCAGCTGCTCGATCATCCGGGCGGTGGAGGTCTTGCCGTTGGTGCCGGTGATGTGGATGGAGGGGAAGGACCGCTGGGGCTGGCCCAGGATGTCCATCAGCGCCTCGATCCGGTCGAGCGAGGGCTCCAGCTTGTTCTCCGGCCAGCGCTTGGAGAGCTCCAGTTCGACGTCGCGCAGGGCGTCGCCGGTGCTGTCGTCGGAGGGGCGGAGGGTGTACGGATTCGGGTCGGCCTTGTCGCTCACGTCCACAGTCTACGGAGCGGCGGCGGCCCGTCCTCACAGGGCGAGGGGAACGGCGCCGACGGGATCGCGGCGGGGTGGGCGCGGGGTGAGAACGGCCACTTTGCCCCGTCTTTGCCCGGCTTCTTGAGTTTGCTCCCTTTACTATCGATTCAGTGAGTTTGTACGGCAATGGAGCATCGATTCGCAACCCACAGGAGCTGACAGCCTTTGATCACGAGGAGCACTGCGCCATGCCCGACGCCCTGCACGACTGGATCGTGCTCCGCCAGGATGCCGTCGTCTGGTTCGCCGGACTGATCTCCCTGGCCCTCGTCGGCTACATGGCCCTCGTCTTCGGACGCTTCCTCGTGTACTGGGCCGGCTCCCGCCACGCCTTCCGGCACAGCCGCCCCGCCCCGCCCGGCGACCCCGCCGCCCTCCAGTGGCACCTGGTCATCCCCTGCCGCGACGAGGAGGCCGTGGTCACCCAGACCCTGGACGGCCTGCGGACCAGCGCACCCGAGGCCCACCTCTGGGTGATCGACGACGACAGCGAGGACGCCACCCGCGAACTCGTCCTCGCCGCCGCGGCCCGCGACCCGCGGATCCACCTCGTCCAGCGCCGCCGCCCGCACGCCCGGATCGGCAAGGGCGCCGCGCTCAACGCCGCCTACCGCGAGATCTCCGCCTGGCTCCCCGAGTCCACCGACCGCTCCCGGGTGGTCATCGGCGTGGTCGACGCCGACGGACAGCTCGACCCCGGCACCCTCGGCCAGGTCTGCAACCCCAAGGCCCTCGGCCGCCCCGACACCGGCGCCGTCCAGATCGGCGTCCGGATGCGCAACGCCGACGACGAACGCCCGCTGCCCGGCCGCGGCCGCACCGCCAACGCCCTCGCCCGCGCCCTGGTCCGGATGCAGGACGTCGAGTTCCAGGCCAACAACGCCGGCATGCAGCTGCTGCGCCGCCGCACCGGCAGCGTCGGCCTCGGCGGCAACGGCCAGTTCGTCCGGCTCACCGCCCTCGACTCGCTCACCGCCGAGGAGGGCCGGGCCGGCCGCCCCTGGCCCGAGCGCGCCCTGCTGGAGGACTACGAGTCCGGCCTCGACCTGCGCCTGGCCGGCTGGCGGCTCACCCACGTCACCGAGGCCCAGGTCTCCCAGGAGGGCCTGGTCTCGCTGCGCCGCTTCCTCACCCAGCGCACCCGCTGGGCCCAGGGCAACATGCAGTGCCTGCGCTACACCGGCCGGGTGCTGCGCTCCCCGCACTACCCGGCCGCCGGCAAGGCCGAGGTGCTCTACACCTTCCTCCAGCCGGTGGTCTGCGTCCTGCTGGTGCTGCTCTTCCCGCTCTCGCTCGTCATCACCACCGCCGGGCTGGTGCTCTTCCCCGCCGAGACCGCCGACTTCCAGCTCCGGTTCGGCCCGTGGATGCTGCTCGCCTTCGTGCTCGCCACCCTGCCGATGGTGTTCTGGGGCCTCGCCTACCGCAGGGCCGTCCACCCGGACCGCAGCCGGCTCACCGGACTGCTCTGGGGCGTCCTGGTGTGGCTGTACGCCTACCACCTCTTCGTGGTCGCCGCCCGGGCCGCCGTCCGACTGCTGCTCGGCCGCAACGGCTGGGCCAAGACCCGGCGCAACGCCGAGAAGGTCGCCGTCGGCGCCCCCACCGCGCTCGAGTCCTGAGCCCCCACTCCCCCACCCCGCGTCGTCCTCCCGGAGCCCCCGCATGAGCACGTGCCTGCCCCCGAACAGCGTCGCCGTCGTCCTCGGCACCCGCCCCGAGCTGGTCAAGCTCGCCCCGCTGATCCACGAACTCGGCGACGCCACCCGGCTGGTGCACACCGGCCAGCACTGGGACGAGGCGATGTCCGGCCGCTTCCTGCGCGACCTCGACCTGCCGGAGCCCGAGCTGCTCACCGGCGTCGGGGGCCGCCCCCGGGCCGGCCAGATCGCCCAGTCCCTCGGCCAGCTGGACGCCGCCTTCGCCGAGGACCGCCCCGCCGCCGTCGTCGTCCAGGGCGACACCAACGCCACCCTCGCCGGAGCGCTGGCCGCCAACGCCCGGGAGATCCCGCTGGTGCACGTCGAGGCCGGGCTGCGCAGCTACGACCGGGCGATGCCCGAGGAGCACAACCGGGTGATGGTCGACCACGTCTCCGACCTGCTCTGCGCCGCCACCGAGGACAACGTCGCCAACCTGCGCGCCGAGTCCCTCGACCGGGGGCGGATCGAACTCACCGGCAACACCGTGGTCGAGGTGGTCCGCCGTCAGCTGCCCGACGCCGCCACCCGCGCCGCGCTGCTCGCCGCGCACGGGCTGCGCCCGGACGGGTACGTGCTGGCCACCGTGCACCGCCCGGAGAACACCGACACCGCCGAGGCGCTCGGCGCCGTGCTCGCCGAGCTGGACCGGATCGCCCGGGCCGGCACCCCGGTGCTGTTCCCGATGCACCCGCGCACCCGGGCCGCCGTCGAGCGCTTCGCACTGGACGCCCTGCTGGAGCGCCTGGCCGTCACCGAGCCGGTCGGCTACGGCGACTTCCTCGGCCTGGCGAGCCACGCGGCGCTGCTGGTCTCCGACTCCGGCGGCGTGCAGGAGGAGTGCACCGTGCTCGGCCGTCCGCTGCTGGTGGTGCGCCGCTCCACCGAGCGCCCGGAGGCGGTCGACGCCGGCTTCGCCGCGCTGGTGCGGCCCGGCGAGGAGCTCGGCGAGCTGGCCCGCGGCTGGCTGTCCGACACCCCCGAGCGGCTGGCCCGACTGGCCGCCACCCCGAGCCCGTACGGCGACGGCCGCGCCTCGGCCCGGATCGCCGCGCTGACCGCCGCCCTGGCCGGACCCGCCGGGAGCACCGGGAGCACCGGGAGCGACGCCGCCCAGGACGCCCCGCTGGCCGCGTAGGGCCTCTTGACAGCCGGATTGGTCTACTCCACCTTGTGAGGCAAGTCTCCGTTCCCGACCGGGACTTGAGTTGTCGGTAGCTCCCGCACGCGCACCATCGACACCCCGGACGGCACTGACCCCACCCAGCGCCGCCGGGCCTCCCCCACTGGAGATGGAGTCATGCCACCTGCCCGACACCGGCGCCCGCGCGCCCTCCACCCGCTGCTCGCCGGCACCTGCGCCCTCGTCCTCGGCCTCGGCGGGCTCGTCCTGGCCGACGGCACCGGCGCACACGCCGCCGACACCGACCTGATCACCAACGGCGGCTTCGAGACCGGCGACCTCTCCGGCTGGACCTGCTCCAACGGCACGGTCCGGAGCGCCGGCGCCCACTCCGGCCGGTACGCCCTGCAGTCCACCCCCGCCGGCTCGGACACCGGCGAGTGCACCCAGACCGTGTCGGTGAAGCCCTCCTCCTCGTACACCCTGAGCTCCTGGGTCCAGGGCTCGTACGTCTACCTGGGCGCCCGCGGCACCGGCGGCGGCGATCCGAGCACCTGGACCCCCGGCGGCACCGGCTGGAGCCAGCTGAGCACGAGCTTCACCACCGGCCCGGGCACCACCAGCGTCACCGTCTACCTGCACGGCTGGTACGCCCAGCCTGCCTTCCTCGCCGACGACGTCACCCTGCTCGGGCCCGGCGGGCCGCAGCCCTCCCCCAGCCCGACGGCCACGGCGACCGCCACCGGCACCGCCTCACCGAGCCCGACGGCCACCGGCACGGGCACCGGCACGCCCACCCCCACCGGCACGTCCACCCCGACCAGGCCGCCCGGCCTGCCCAAGCACGTCCTCACCGGGTACTGGCAGAACTTCGACAACGGCGCCACGGTGCAGCGGATCAGCGACGTCCCGGCCGCCTACGACATCATCGCGGTCGCCTTCGCCGACGCCACCGCCACCCGCGGCGGCCTGGGCTTCACCCTGGACCCGGCCCTGTCCACCAAGCTCGGCGGCTACACCGACGCCCAGTTCAAGGCCGACATCGCGGCCAAGCGGGCGGCCGGGAAGCGGGTGGTGCTCTCCGTCGGCGGCCAGAACGGCACGGTCTGGGTGGGCGACTCCGCCTCCGCCGCGACCTTCGCCGACACCGCCTGGGCCCTGTTGCAGAACTACGGCTTCGACGGGATCGACATCGACCTGGAGAACGGCATCGACTCCACCTACATGGGCCAGGCGCTGCACTCCCTGGCGGCGCGGGCCGGCAGCGGGTTCGTCCTCACCATGGCGCCGCAGACCATCGACATGCAGTCGACCGGGATGGAGTACTTCAAGCTGGCGCTGAACGTGAAGGACGTCCTCACCATCGTCAACATGCAGTACTACAACTCCGGTGCGATGAACGGCTGCGACGGCAACGTCTACTCCCAGGGCACCGAGGACTTCCTCACCGCCCTGGCCTGCATCCAGCTCAAGGGCGGACTGCGGCCCGACCAGGTCGGGCTCGGGGTGCCGGCCTCCACCAGCGCCGCCGGCGGCGGCTACACCGACCCCGGCACGGTGAACAAGGCGCTGGACTGCCTGGCCTCCGGCACCGGCTGCGGCAGCTACCGGCCGGACACCGCCTGGCCCGGCATCGGCGGGGCGATGACCTGGTCGACCAACTGGGACGCCAGGGCGGGCAATCCGGTCTCCGCCACCATCGGCGCCCACCTGCACGCCATGCCGTGAGCCGCCCCCGGGCCGGGGTCAGACCCCGGCCCGGGCCTCCGGGACGTGCGCGCAGCCGCCGTGCCGGCGGCGCAACTCGGCCGTGATCTCGGCCAGTTCGCCCTCGGGCAGCAGCGGCAGCATCATCGCGACGCCCTGCAGCAGACCGCCGAGCAGGAAGGTGGTGTCCGCCGTCGCCGCGACCAGGCCGCGGACCTCGGCCACCCGGCCGTCCGCGACCGCCTCGATCAGCTGGGCGGCGTTCGCGCTCTCCTCGTCCACCTGGACGGCGCCGCCGTCCAGAGGGGCCCGGCGGGCCATCGCCCGCAGCACCCGGTCGCCGACCTCGGGGGCGTACGCCTTGCGGACGGCCTCGGCGGCGATCCAGGTGAGCAGGGCGGTCACCTCCCGCTCGGCGTTCTCCGCCAGCAGCAGGTCCAACTCGTGGTCGAACGCGAGCTGGTTGCCGTGGCGGAAGGCGAGCAGCAGGGTCGCCGCCCTGGCCTTGGCCTCCTCGACCGCCTCGGCAGGCAGTTCCTGGGCCAACTCCTCGGTCACCACCACGCCATGCCTCCCGTCCGTCGCTCAGCAGGAACGCTCAGCAGAAACACCTTCGGAAACTCCGAGCACACCGTACACATCCGACCTGAAAACTTCCGCGAACGCGCGCGGGCAAGACCGGAATCAATTCGCTCGGAATAGGACCTCACCCGGTCCAGGATGAATATTCGCCGGAAGGGAGCAATGTTGCTGCTCTATTAGGCGTAGTGACCGTCCCGCCGGGCCCGCCGAAAACGGCGCGCCGCAAACGAACGCGCCGCAACCAGCGCGCCCGAAGGAGCACGCCGGAAGGAGCACGCCGAGAATCGGGCACGCCGGGGAACGCCGAGGGGCCGCACCCCGCGCGTCGCGGAATGCGGCCCCCCAGGGGCGGTGCGGGCTCAGCCCTGCGGCAGCGCCGCGAGCTGGGCGGTGATCCGGGCGATGTCGGCCTCGGCGGCCTCCTGACGGCCCCGGATCTTGGCGACCACCTCGTCCGGCGCCTTGGCCAGGAAGGCCTCGTTGCCGAGCTTGGCGGTGGTCTGGGTCTTCTCCTTCTCGGCGGCCGCGAGGTCCTTGGCGAGGCGCTTGCGCTCCGCCGCGACGTCGATGGTGCCGGAGAGGTCCAGGGCGACGGTGGCACCGGCCACCGGCAGCGAGGCGGTGGCCGCGAAGCCCTCCTCGGGGACGGTCAGCCGCAGCAGCGAGCGGATCGCGTCCTCGTGGACGGCCAGCACGGTGCCGGCCAGCTCCAGCTGGGCCGGGACGCGCTGCGCGGGCTGCAGGCCCTGGTCCGAGCGGAACCGGCGGACCTCGGTGACCACCTGCTGCAGCGTGGCGACCTCCGACTCGGCGGCCGCGTCGCGGTAGCCGCTGTCCTTCGGCCACTCGGCGACGACCAGCGACTCGGCGCCGGTGAGGGTGGTCCACAGCGCCTCGGTGACGAACGGGACGACCGGGTGCAGCAGCCGCAGGGTGACGTCCAGGACCTCGCCCAGGACCCGGCGCGAGGCGTCGGCCTGCGGGCCGCCCTTGGCCAGGGTGGTCTTGGAGAGCTCGACGTACCAGTCGAAGACCTCGTCCCAGGCGAAGTGGTACAGCGCGTCCGAGAGCTTGGCGAACTGGTAGTCCTCGTACAGCCCGTCCACCTTGGCGACGGTGGCGTTCAGCCGCGACAGGATCCAGCGGTCGACCGCGGTCATCTCCTCGGGCGCCGGCAGCGGGCCCTCGGTGGTGGCGCCGTTCATCAGCGCGAAGCGGGTCGCGTTCCAGATCTTGTTGCAGAAGTTGCGCGAGCCCTTGACCCAGTCCTCGCCGATCGGCACGTCGGCGCCCGGGTTGGCGCCGCCGGCCAGGGTGAAGCGGACGGCGTCGGCGCCGTAGGCGTCCATCCAGTCCAGCGGGTCCACCGCGGTGCCGGAGGACTTCGACATCTTCTTGCCGAACTCGTCGCGGACCAGACCGGTCAGCGCGACGGTCTTGAACGGCGCCTCGCCGTCCATCGCGTACAGGCCGAACATCATCATCCGGGCGACCCAGAAGAAGATGATGTCGTGGCCCGTCAGCAGGACGTCGGTCGGGTAGAACTTCTCCAGGTCGGCGGTCTTCTCCGGCCAGCCCAGCGTGGAGAACGGCCACAGGCCGGAGGAGAACCAGGTGTCCAGGACGTCCGGGTCCTGGACCCAGCCCTCGCCGGTCGGCGGCTGCTCGTCCGGTCCGACGCAGACGACCTCGCCCTCGGGGCCGTACCAGACCGGGATCCGGTGGCCCCACCAGAGCTGGCGCGAGATGCACCAGTCGTACATGTTGTCGACCCAGTCGAAGTAGCGGCGCTCCAGCTCCTTCGGGTGGATCTCCACCTTGCCGTCGCGGACGGCGTCGCCGGCGGCCTTGGCCAGCGGCTCGACCTTGACCCACCACTGCAGCGACAGCCGCGGCTCGACCACGGTGTGGCAGCGCGAGCAGTGGCCGACGGCGTGCATGTACGGGCGCTTCTCGGCGACGATCCGGCCCTGCTCGCGCAGCGCGCCGACGACGGCCGAACGGGCCTCCATCCGGTCCAGGCCGAGGAAGGGGCCGTGCACGGTGATCGCACCGCGCTCGTCCATCACCGTCAGGTTCGGCAGGCCGTGGCGCTGGCCGATGGCGAAGTCGTTCGGGTCGTGCGCGGGCGTCACCTTGACGGCGCCGGTGCCGAACTCCGGGTCGACGTGCTCGTCGGCGACGACCGGGATCTCCCGGTCGGTCAGCGGCAGCTTGATGGTCCGGCCGACCAGGTGCCGGTAGCGCTCGTCGTCCGGGTGGACGGCCACCGCGGTGTCGCCCAGCATCGTCTCGGCCCGGGTGGTGGCGACGACGATCGAGTCGTCACCGTCGCCGTAGCGGATCGAGACCAGCTCGCCCGGCGTGTCCTCGTGCTCCACCTCGATGTCGGACAGCGCGGTGAGGCAGCGCGGGCACCAGTTGATGATGCGCTCGGCGCGGTAGATCAGGCCGTCGTCGAACAGGCGCTTGAAGATGGTCTGGACGGCCTGGGACAGGCCCTCGTCCATGGTGAAGCGCTCGCGCGACCAGTCCACGCCGTCGCCGAGGCGGCGCATCTGGCCGAGGATGCGGCCGCCGTAGCTCTGCTTCCACTCCCAGACCTTCTCCACGAAGGCCTCGCGGCCCAGGTCGTGGCGGGAGAGACCGGCCTCGGCGAGCTGCTGCTCGACCTTGTTCTGGGTCGCGATGCCCGCGTGGTCCATGCCGGGCAGCCAGAGCGTCTCGAAGCCCTGCATGCGCTTGCGGCGGGTCAGCGCGTCCATCAGCGTGTGCTGGAAGGCGTGACCGAGGTGCAGGACGCCGGTGACGTTCGGCGGGGGGATGACGATCGTGTACGCGGGCTTGTCGCTCTTCGCGTCCGCGGTGAAGTAGCCACGGTCCACCCAGCGCTCGTACAGCTCGCCCTCTACGTCCGCGGGGGTGTAGGTCGTCGGGAGGGTTGCCGCATCGTCCCCGGTGGTGCTCACGGGGCGCTGGTTCGTCGTGTCGGTCACGACGCACAGTTTACGTAACCGTGGGCGCTGGTTACGAACCGCTTTCGGTCCGCGGACTCGGCCGGTCCGGGCGCTCCCGCCGCCGGTGCCGTGCGGTAGCGTGCCCGGGCACTCGTCCGGGTGACCGGGCGTGCACGGACATACCCATACGAAGATCGGCCGCGAGTGCGGCGGGGGAGCACGAGGACACATGTACGGCCAGGGACAGGGACAGCAGTATCCGCCGCCGCAGGGCCAGCCCTACGGCGGCCAGCCCTACGGCGCACCGCCGCCGCAGCAGCCCTACGGCGCCCCGCAGCCCCAGTACGGGTACCCGCCGCAGCAGCCCTACGGCGCCCCGCAACCGCAGTACGGCGTGCCCCCGCAGGGCCCGTACGGCCAGCCGGGCTACCCGGCGCCGCCGCGCAAGGGCAAGGGCGGCCTGGTGGTCGGCCTCGTCGTCGGCGCCCTGGTGCTCGGCGGCGGCGGCTTCGCCGCCTGGAAGTTCCTCGGCGCCGGCAGCGACTCGGGCGGCCGCTACAAGCTCAGCGCGCCGCAGACGCTGCTCGACGGCTACGTCCAGAAGTCGGCGAAGGAGGAGGCCGCCGACATGAGCAAGCCCGAGGTCGCCAAGGTCGGCACCGACCTGCACGCGCTGGTGGCCAGCTACAGCAAGGGCGCCGACGTCAAGAACATGGACTCGCTGTCGGTCGTCGGCATCTACGGCTCCCTCAACGACCCCGCGCAGATCATCGCCGACTCCAAGAAGGACAGCGGCGGCCTGACCTGGTCCACCCCGATGACCGACTTCCCCGCCAAGGACGGCCACGCCTCCGACGGCAAGCTCAGCTGCGGCGTCGCCAGCATCATCGGCAAGCCCGGCCCGACGGTCTGCGTCTGGGCGGACAAGTCCACCTACGGCCGGGTCACGTTCAGCCACCTCAGCCTGGGCACCACCGGCAGCACGGGCGGCAGCGACTCGGGCCTCACCCCCGACCAGGCCGCGGAGAAGACCCGCACCATCCGCGACGCCATGAAGGTCGCCCGCTGACCCGCGGCCCCGCCTGGCCGCCCCCGCAGCAGCACCACTCCGCCGGTACCCCCGGCGGTCTCCACGCGCGACGTCCCAGAAAGGGTCCCGCATGTCCGACCAGAACCCGTACGGGCCCCCGCCGCAGCCCGGGTACCCGGCGACCCCGCCGCCGGCCGCCCCCGGCTACGGCGGTGTCCCGCCGCAGGCCCCGCCGCCCGGCTACCCCGCACCCGGCGGGCCGGAGGCCGGCGGCTACCCGGGCTACCCGGGCACCCCGGAGGGCGCGCCCGGGGCCTACCCCGGTTACGGCGGGTACGCGCCGGTGCCGCCGCGCAAGTCGCGCCGCACGCTGTGGATCGTGCTCGGCACCGTCGGCGCCGTCCTGGTCGTCCTGATCGGCGTGTTCGGCTACCTCGCCTGGAACGTGACCAGCGGCACCGGCACCGAGAAGCTCGTGATGCCGGCGACCTTCAAGGACCTCAAGGCCAACGACGACCCGGCGGTGACCGGGAAGCTGCAGGACGAGCTGACCTCCAAGATCGGCCAGGGTGACGGCAATTGGAAGCCCACCGGCGTCGCCGGGGTCTACCAGGACGCGGACTCCACCCCGCAGCTGATCGCGGTCGGCGTCTACGGCAAGGTGCTGCTGCCCAAGCAGGAGCTGGACCAGATGTTCGCCGGCTTCTCCGGCGCGGGCGGCACGATCAGCGGCCGGCACGCGGTGGACCCGGGCCCCAAGGGCGGCCAGATGGAGTGCGCCACCTCGCAGAGCGGCGAGAGCAAGCTGGCCCTCTGCGCCTGGGCCGACAAGAGCACCGTCGTCATGGTGCTCAAGGGCTCCGACGACGGCACCCAGCCCGACATCGACAAGCTCGCCGTCGACACCCGCGACCTGCGCGCGGTCGCCGAGGTGCCCAAGTAGGCCCGCCCGGGCCCGCGGTGACGAAGGGGCCCCGCACCGGATTCCGGTGCGGGGCCCCTTCGCTGCCTCCGGCCGAAGGCCGTCGGCCCGGACTCAGGCGCTCTTGTCGCGGCGCTCGCGCTTGATCATGTCGCGCGGGACGAGGGTGGGGATGGCGTGCTTGGAGACGACGTCCCCGGTGACCACCACGCGGGCGACGTCCTGACGCGAGGGGACCTCGTACATCACGGACATCAGCACCTCCTCCATGATGGCCCGCAGACCGCGCGCGCCGGTGCCGCGCAGGATCGCCTGGTCGGCGATCGCCTCCAGCGCGTCCCGGGAGAACTCCAGCTCCACGCCGTCCAGTTCGAAGAGCTTGCGGTACTGCTTGACCAGCGCGTTCTTCGGCTCGGTGAGGATCTGCAGCAGCGCCTCGCGGTCCAGGTTGTGCACGCTGGTGATCACCGGCAGACGGCCGATGAACTCGGGGATCATGCCGAACTTCACCAGGTCCTCGGGCATCACCTGGCGGAAGTGGTCGCTGGCGTCCGACTCGCGCTTGGAGCGGATGTTGGCGCCGAAGCCGATGCCCTTGGCACCCGCGCGGCCCTCGATGATCCGCTCCAGGCCGGCGAAGGCACCGCCGACGATGAACAGCACGTTGGTGGTGTCGATCTGGATGAACTCCTGGTGCGGGTGCTTGCGCCCGCCCTGCGGCGGCACCGAGGCGGTGGTGCCCTCCAGGATCTTCAACAGCGCCTGCTGAACGCCCTCGCCGGAGACGTCGCGGGTGATCGACGGGTTCTCGCTCTTGCGCGCGACCTTGTCGATCTCGTCGATGTAGATGATCCCGGTCTCGGCCTTCTTGACGTCGTAGTCGGCCGCCTGGATCAGCTTGAGCAGGATGTTCTCGACGTCCTCGCCGACGTAGCCGGCCTCGGTCAGCGCGGTGGCGTCCGCGATCGCGAAGGGGACGTTCAGCATCCGGGCCAGGGTCTGCGCCAGCAGGGTCTTGCCGGAGCCGGTGGGGCCCAGCAGCAGGATGTTCGACTTGGCCAGCTCGATCGCGTCCTCGCGGCCGTTGCCGCCGCTACGGCCGGCCTCGCCCGCCTGGACCCGCTTGTAGTGGTTGTAGACCGCGACCGACAGCGCCTTCTTGGCGAGGTCCTGGCCGACCACGTACTGGTCCAGGAACTCGTAGATCTCACGCGGCTTCGGGAGCTCCTCGAAGCGGACCTCGGAGGTCTCGGCGAGTTCCTCCTCGATGATCTCGTTGCACAGGTCGATGCACTCGTCGCAGATGTACACGCCTGGGCCGGCGATCAGCTTCTTCACCTGCTTCTGCGACTTGCCGCAGAACGAGCACTTGAGCAGGTCGCCACCGTCTCCGATGCGTGCCACGAGGTGCTTCCCCTTCGCCAGGGGCCCCGCGGGGGTTCCGGGGCCTGGTGCTGTGGACCGTCCGCGCCGACGGCGCTCGGTCTCGCTATCCGACGGTACTCTGCCGGGCCCGTGATTCCGTCCTCTTCGCCGGGTCTGCCCTACGCCCTGGGCGAATTGATACCGAACAGATGCCGTGACAGCGCCCGCCGACGGAACCGGCCTCAGGAGGTCAGCGAGGTCTTGCGGGTCGAGATGATCTGGTCCACCAGGCCGTACTCCAGGGCCTCCTCGGCGGTCAGGATCTTGTCGCGCTCGATGTCCTCGCGCACCTGCTCCACCGGCTTGTTGGAGTGCTTGGAGAGCATCTGCTCCAGCTGCTCGCGCATCCGGAAGATCTCCTTGGCCTGGATCTCCAGGTCGGACACCTGGCCGCGGCCGGTCTCGGTGTACGGCTGGTGGATCAGGATGCGGGCGTTCGGCAGCGCCATCCGCTTGCCGGGGGTGCCGGCGGCGAGCAGCACGGCCGCGGCGGAGGCCGCCTGGCCCATGCAGACCGTGGTGATGTCCGGCTTGACGTACTGCATGGTGTCGTAGATGGCCGTCAGGGCCGTGAACGAGCCGCCGGGCGAGTTGATGTACATCTGGATCTCGCGGTCCGGGTCCATCGACTCCAGGCACAGCAGCTGCGCCATGATGTCGTTCGCCGAGACGTCGTCGACCTGCGAGCCGAGGAAGATGATGCGCTCCTCGAACAGCTTGGCGTACGGGTCGTACTCGCGGATGCCCTGCGTGGTGCGCTCGACGAAGCGCGGGACGATGTAGCGACCCTCGGCGCGCATGTCCTCGACGCGGGCCTTGGCGGCCGACAGGCTGGGGATGTTCATGGGGGTTCTTGTCCTCCGGGGCGTTGTGGCTGTGGTCTCGTGGGCCGGGCCGAGGCTCAGGCGCCCGTGCCGCCGCCGCCGGGGACGTCCGCGGCGCTGTGCATGATCGCGTCGATGAGGCCGTACTCCAGGGCCTCCTCCGGGGTGAACCAGCGGTCGCGGTCGGAGTCCCGGGTGATCTGCTCGAAGGACTGGCCGCTGTGGAAGGCGATCAGCTCGGACATCCGCTTCTTGGTGCGGAGCAGCTGCTCGGCCTGGATGCGGATGTCCGTGGCGGAGCCGCCGAGGCCCGCGGAGGGCTGGTGCATCAGGATGTTGGCGTTCGGCAGCGAGAAGCGCTTGCCCTTGGCGCCGGCGGTCAGCAGGAACTGACCCATCGAGGCGGCCATGCCCATGGCGATGGTGACGACGTCGTTCTTGATGTACTGCATGGTGTCGTAGATCGCCATGCCCGCCGAGATCGAGCCGCCCGGGGAGTTGATGTAGAGGAAGATGTCCTTCTCGGGGTCCGCGGCCAGCAGCAGCAGCTGCGCGGTGATCTTGTTGGCGATGTCGTCGTCGACCTGCTGGCCGAGGAAGATGATCCGCTCGTTGAGCAGCCGGTTGTAGACCTGGTCACCCAGGCCGCCGAGCACGTCACCAGAGGCGGCGTGCGGCGCCATCGGGCCCATCTGCATCTGCGGGAACGTCACTTAGCCACCTGCTCAGTCGATGTGGACGGTCGCCGGGCGGCCGTCACGGTGTCGCACAGCTTCCGGGTATCACGTCGTGATTGTTGCTGTCCAAGGACCCTAACGCGCAGGCCCGGCCGCAGAATCCCTCACGCAGAACTGTTCGCTGTGAGCGCAGGGTCGCGGGGGCACCCGGGTGCGCGGTGGGACGACGACGGGCCCGGACGCCGTAGCGGCGTCCGGGCCCGTTGCAGCGCCTCAGGGTGCTACCGGGGCACTCAGGCCTCGGTGCTCTCCTCGGTCTTCTCCTCGGCGGCGGCCTCGACGGTCTCGGCCGTCTCGTCCTCGTCGTCGAAGTTGATCTCGTTGCCCTCGGTGTCGACGACCTTGGCGGCCTCGACCACGGTGGCCAGCGCCTTGCCGCGGGCGACCTCGCCGACCAGCAGCGGAACCTGACCGCCCTGGACGACCTGCTGGGCGAACTGGTCCGGGGTGAGGCCGGAGCCGGCCGCACGGCGGATGAGGTGCTCGGTGAGCTCCTCCTGGTTGACCCCCAGCTCCTCGTTGGCGACGATCTGGTCCAGGACGAACTGGGTCTTGATGCCCTTCTTCGCCTGCTCCTCGATCTCCGCCTCCCACTCCTCGCGGGACTTGCCCTGGGTCTCCAGGTAGGTGTCGATGTTCAGACCCATCGGCTCGAGCTGGTGGTGCTCGAGGTTGTGCTTGCGGGTCTCGATCTCGTCCTTCAGGAGCTTCTCGGGGTACTCGATCTCAACCAGCGTGAGCAGCGCGTCGAGGACCTTCTCCTGGGCCTGGGTGGCCTGGTCGTACTCCTTCATGCGCTCCAGGCGCTTGCGGGAGTCGGCACGCAGGTCCTCCAGGCTGTCGAACTCGCTGGCCAGCTGGGCGAACTCGTCGTCCAGCTCCGGCAGCTCCTTCTCCTGGACGGCCGTGACGGTGACGGTGACCTCGGAGGTCTTGCCGGCCTGGGTGCCACCCTTGAGCTCGGTCTCGAAGGTCTTCTCCGCGCCGGCCGACAGGCCGATCACGGCCTCGTCGATGCCGTCGATGAGGCGGCCCGAGCCGATCTCGTAGCTGACGCCCGTGGCGGTGCCGTCGTCCGGCACCTCGCCGTCGACCTTGGCGATCAGGTCGACGACCACGATGTCGCCCTCGGCGGCGGCGCGCTCGACGTCCTTGACCGAGGAGAAGCGCTCGCGCAGCTGCTCGAGGGACTTCTCGATGTCCTCGTCGGAGACGACGATCGGGTCGACGGTCACCTCGATGGAGGAGAACTCCGGCAGGGTGATCTCCGGGCGGATGTCCACCTCGGCGGTGAACTTGAGGTCACCACCGTCGGCGATCTTCTCGACACCCTCGATGTTGGTGATGTCGGGCTGGCCGAGGACCTCGATCTTGCCCTCGTCGACGGCCTGCGTGTAGAAGCGCGGCAGGGCGTCGTTGACGGCCTCCTCCAGCACGGCACCGCGGCCGAAGCGCTGGTCGATGACGCGAGCCGGGATCTTGCCCTTGCGGAAGCCCGGAACCGTGACCTGCTGGTTGATCTTCTTGTACGCCGCGTCGAGGCTGGGCTTGAGCTCCTCGAAGGGCACCTCGACGGTGAGTCGAACCCGGGTCGGGTTCAGAGTCTCGACGGCGCTCTTCACGGTTAGGTCTCCTAGGGGCTTGCGGTCAGGTTGTCTCCGCCCGGCCCGCACGCCCGGCCGGAGCCGGTACGGGTGGGTCGGACGAGACGGGCGATGGGCGGTTGGAGCTGCATCTCCCGTGTGGGTGGACGGTGAGCTTGACTCCTCGCCCTCGGGCGGTTGACCTGGGTTGACGCCACAGGGACTACCGCCAGCGCCCCATCCTACCGGTACCACGAAAGGCGGACGCCAGGCGCCACCGTACCGCCCGAACAGAACAGGGCCCCGCCCCGGTGGGCGAGACCCTGCCGCACTGTCGGGGTGACCGGATTCGAACCGACGGCCTTCCGCTCCCAAAGCGGACGCGCTACCAAACTGCGCCACACCCCGTGGTGCCGAGAGGAAGCGTACACGCCGGGCCTGTACGGCTCGTCGACTTATTCGGGGCACGGCGGGAGCATCGCGGAAGGGGGTGCGCGCGGAGTGCGGTGTGCACGGGAGGGACCGGAGCGGGTAAGCTGTCCCCCGAACTTCCGACCGGGAACGGTCGGCGGCTTCGCGCGGGTGTAGCTCAATGGTAGAGCCCTAGTCTTCCAAACTAGTCACGCGAGTTCGATTCTCGTCACCCGCTCTTCCGGCCCGGCCCCGGTGCGCCCAGCGCACCGGGGCCGTCGGCGTTCCCGGGCCCGTGCGGCGCCTCAGAGCCCCAGCCGGGCGGCCCGGGCGGCGGCCCGGTCGAGCAGCAGGTGGACGTCGCCCTCCCGGGTGGCGGGGCGGTCGTTGTACTCGTCCGGGGAGCGCGCCGGGCGGCCGGTGGCGTGCAGCACCTCCATCAGCTGGACCCGGCCGGCCCGCACGGTCGCCGGAGTGCCGTAGCCGTACGCCAGGACGGCGGCCTGGGCGCCGAGCAGGCAGACCCGCCCGGTGGCGTCCCACATCGCGCCCTGCAGCCAGCCGTGGGCGCCGATGTAGCGGGAGGTGAGCCGCAGGTGGTCGGCGGCGGTGACCGGGACGGGCCGGGCGGGGCGGCGCAGCGCCCGGTCGAGCAGGGTGGCCCGGGGCTCCGGGTGGCCGGCGTGCCAGGGGCGCAGGACGCTCCCGTAGCGGCAGACGTACGGTCCGGGGGTGCGCGCGGGGGCGGGCAGCGAGGCGAGGTAGGCCTCCACCTCGGCGACCAGGCCGGAGCCGTCCGGGCCCGCGAGCAGGTCCGCCAGGGCGGCCGGGTGGGGCACGGGGGGCGTCGGGGCGGTGCGGGCCATGCGGGCTCTCCAGGCGGGCGGCTGTCGGGTTCCGCTCCCCAAAGTGGGGCATCCCGGACAATTCCGCGACCGCAGGGAGAAGGCGTCCGCACGGTTTCCCGCACGGCGGTCGGGCCGATAGCCTCGGCGGCGTTCGAGCGCAGTTCGAGCGCGACCCGTGGCGCCGCGCTCCCGGAGTGGAGGAGTCCCGTGGGTCCGCAGGAGCGACTGGCGGTCATACAGCGCTGTGTGGTCCGGGAGATGGCACGACTGGGCCAGGACTTCCACCCGGACGGCGAGGTGGTGCGCGGCCCCGGGACCACCGCGGTGGCGGTGCGCGAGCACCCCGGGGAGGACGGCGGCGCCGGGCACGTGGACCTCGGCTTCGTGCTCCACCTGGGCCGGGCGGACGCCCCGGTGGTGTGGGACTGCGCACCCGGCCTCGGCAAGACCGAGGAGGAGAAGCTCGCCAACGCGGTGAAGATGTGGGCGACCACCACCGCCTCGGTGCTGGTCGAGCTGGCCGACGGGCGCGGGATCCACGCCGACCGCCCGAACCTGCCCGAACTCCCGGGCTGGCGGGCGGTGCAGGGGCCGGCGGCGGTGTTCGGCTTCGGCAACGAGCACCTGGCGGCCTGGCTCGCCGAGCACCGGGTGCTGCCCGCGCTGGCGCCGGCCCTGGAGCGGGAGCTGACCGGGCCGGGACCGGTCGGGGTGAAGCTCTTCCTGGGCGGGAAGGCGGGCGACGACGTCGCCGAGGTCCGGGTGGGCGGCGAGGTGTCGGAGGCGGCCTCCGCGGCGCTGCGCGCGCTGGACTGGCCGCGCGGCGAACGGCTTTGCTGGGCGCGGCTGTTCGTGCTGCTGACGGCGGAGCGGGCGGCACCGGCCCCGGCCGCGCCGACGGGCGCCCCGGCACCCGTGCCGGCGCGTGCCCCGGCCCCGGCGGCGACGCGCCCCCGGGGACTGTTCGCCCGCTGGCGGGAGGCCCGGAGGGCCGGCCGGTAGCTGCTGCTCGCCCGCTCGCCTCCGGGGCGCGAGGGATCCGTCCGGCCCGGCCGGGTCAGCCCCCCGTGATGCTGGAGATGCTGTGCGCCAGGTTGGCCAGCAGGGAGTTGATGGAGGTCGCCATCGTGGTCTCGTGCAGCATGAAGCCGAACAGGGCGGCGACGATCGCGTGCGGGATCTTCAGCTGCTTGTTCCGGATGAAGATGATGCACAGGATCGCGAACAGGACCAGCGCGGAGACGGAGAGTGCCACCCGGACTCACTTCCTCGTTTCATAGCGTGGCGCCGCCGCCCGGCGGCACCTGCGAAGCCGGACCCCGGCCTGTCCGACGGTCCCGAGGCGGAATCGCGGACCGTCCGGCACAGCGCCGGCCGAGGAACGCGCACCGGCCCGCTGTCTGGTGTGCCGCACGTGTCGCCCCCCATCCCCCGAATCCTGAACAGTCCCGCCCGGACTCAGTGTGGTCGACCGTGCCGATTGCGTAAAGGTCTGACAGTCGGCCCGACGTCGACATTCTGCGCTGCGGGACGAGTTTCCGCCGACCGGGACGATAGCGGAGCCGTTCTGACGAATCGTCGGCGGGGCGCTGCTGAGCGGCCGGGAAACGCCCGGGGACGTGGAGCGGAGGTCGCGGATCCGCTCAGCCGACGGGCCGTCCGATATGGCCGAAGATCAGCTGCCAGGCTTGACACGACGGCCCTGCCGGTGGCACATGACGCGGACAGCCGCCTCAGTCGCGCCAGAGCAGCAGTACGGCCCGGTCGTCGTTGATGTCCCGGGCGACCGTCTCGATCAGCGCGCCCGCCGCGCCCGCACCGCTGCCCGGGGCGCCGCCGGGGACCAGCCGGTCGGCCTCCCCCATCAGCCGGTCCATGCCCTCGGCGAGGTCCCGGCCGGGCTCCTCGACCATGCCGTCGGTGCACAGCATCAGCACGTCGCCCCGGTTCAGCCGGCCGCGCACGCCGTCGAACTTGGCGCCGTCGTAGATCCCGAGCAGCGGGCCCTCGGCCTCCTTGATCTCCCAGCGCCCCTCGCCGGCCAGCCGCTGCATGCCCGGCAGGTGCCCGGCCGAGAGCAGTTCGTACTCGCCGCTGTCCAGGTCCAGCACCAGGTGGACGGCGGTGGCGAAGCCCTCCTCCCAGGACTGGCGCAGCAGGTAGCCGTTGGCGGCGGGCAGGAAGTCGTGCGCGGGCAGCGAGCCGACCAGGCCGCCGAAGGCGCCGGACAGCAGCAGGGCCCGCGAGCCCGCGTCCATGCCCTTGCCGGAGACGTCCGCGAGGACCACCTCCAGCAGCCGCTGGCCGGGGCCGGTGCGGGCGGCCACCACGAAGTCGCCGGAGAAGGACTGGCCGCCGGCCGGGCGCAGCGCCATGTCGGCGTGCCAGCCGGCCGGCAGCTCGGGCACCCGGCTCTGCACCCGCAGCCGCTCGCGCAGGTCGAACAGCATGGTGGAGCCGCCCCACCAGGGGACGCCGACCCGGGCCCGGAACTGGGCCAGCAGCAGGCCGCCGACCCCGGCGGCGCCGACCACCAGGGCCGCGCCGGGGGTGACGCCGTAGACGTAGGCCTCCGGGTTGTCGCTGGCGACCCGCTGGCCGGTGTGGATCACGGACTCGGCGGACAGCCCGAGGGCGGCCAGCGCGTACAGCACCACCAGGGAGCCGGGGCGCAGCAGCAGCGCGCCGGCCAGGATCGGCAGGACCAGGGTGGTGGGCGGGGCCCAGTCCGGGATCCAGATGTTGAGCAGGATCATCAGCGGGACGAGCAGGGCCAGCGCGCAGAGCACCGGCCAGTCGGCGGCGCCGCCGCGGAAGTAGTCGACACCGGCCGTGCGCAGCCTTCGGCGGGCCCGGCGGAGCCTCTTGCGCAGCCGGGCCGTCACGGGCTCGGACGCCGGGGCGGCGCCGGGCCTCGTCGCAGTCGTCTGGGGCGGTGCGCCCGGCGGTCTGCCAGCCATGGGGTCCGACCCTATCCACGGGTGCGGCCCGGCGTCGACGGTCCGGGGGCGGGCGGCGGCCCCGGCGCGCGGGCCGCTCAGCGGGTTTCGGCCGATCGGGCCGGTGGCGGGCACGCCGTCAGGAGGCGTGCGCCGGTTGGGCGTACGGCGCCGGCGGGCGGCGCGTGCGCCCCGCGTGCGCAGCCGTGGGCGCGCGGGCGCCTGTGGCCGACGACACAGCCGCCGGGGGCCGCGCGGACGGCGACGGCCGGCCGCACGGGAGGGTGCGGCCGGCCGTCGGTGGCGGGTGGATCAGCCCTGGGGGTGGTGGGCCGGGATCGGCGGGAGCTCGCCGGTGGTCTCGTACTCGCTCAGCATCTCGATCCGGCGGGTGTGCCGGGCCTCGCCGCTGTAGGGGGTCTTGAGGAAGACCTCGACGAACTCGGTGGCCTCGTCCTCGGTGTGCATCCGGCCGCCGATGGAGATGACGTTGGCGTTGTTGTGCTGACGGCCGAGCTCGGCGGTCTGCACGCTCCAGGCCAGCGCCGCACGGACGCCCTTGACCTTGTTGGCGGCGATCGCCTCACCGTTGCCCGAGCCGCCGATCACGATGCCGAGGGCGTCCGCGTCGGCGGCGGTGCGCTCGGCGGCGCGCAGGCAGAACGGCGGGTAGTCGTCCTCGGCGTCGTAGATGTGCGGCCCGCAGTCGACCGGCTCGTGGCCGGCCCCCTTGAGCCACTCCACGAGGTGGTTCTTCAGTTCGTATCCGGCATGGTCGGAGCCCAGGTACACGCGCATGCCATGAGTGTGGCATGCGGGTGCGCCCGGGCCCGACAACGGGGGGTCCGGGTCTCAGCGGCGGCCGAGCAGCTTCCAGGCGAGCGGCAGCGCGCCGGCGGCGAAGGCGGCCTTGAGCGCGTCGCCGACCAGGTACGGGTAGAGGCCCAGTTCGGCGGCGCGGGCCAGCGGGACGTGCAGGCTGAACGCCAGGTACGGGACGCCGACGGCGTAGATGGCCAGGCTGCCCAGCGCCATCGTCACCGCGGTGTTCAGCGGGGAGCGGTCGGCGCCGCGGCGGGCCAGCGCGCCGGTCAGGGCGGCGGCGAGGACGAAGCCGAGCACGTAGCCGAAGGACGGCATGGCCCAGCCGGAGGTGCCCTCGGCGAACCAGGGCAGGCCGGCCGCGCCGGCCAGCAGGTAGAGCGTGAGCGAGGCGACGCCGCGGCGGGCGCCCAGCGCGGTGCCGACCAGCAGGGCGGCGAAGGTCTGGCCGGTGACCGGCACCGGCGAGCCGGGCACGTTGACCGACAGCTGGGCGGCCACACCGGTCAGCGCGGCGCCGCCGACCACCAGGGCGAGGTCGCGGACCTGGGTGCCGAGGCGGGTCGAGGCGGCGGGCAGCAGGTCGGCGAGGACGGCGCGACGCGCTATCGGGGTGGTGGCAGTGGCCATCGGGGTTCCTCCGTGAGGTCCAGGTGAGTGAACACCTGTGAACCTACGCGGTGATCCACTGCGCCGATGCCACGGTTTCGGACAAAGCACCGCCCACGAAGCTTGTCGGAACCGGCTCCGGGCGACTCTCGGCGAACCGGTCGCCACGCACGGTGACCGCCCGGTCCGCATGGTGGGCCCGCGGCGGACATCGTTGGCAGGAACAGCGGGGTCCCCGGATATTGGACAGCTCATGCCGCATTCCGCACAGTCTGGATCCACCCCTATGGCCCCCACCTCCGCGCCCCAGGCGCCCGGGACCACCGAGGCTCCCCCGCCGTCCGGTGGCCAGCAGCTCAGCCACGGACTCAAGCAGCGCCACCTGTCGATGATCGCCCTCGGCGGCGTCATCGGCGCCGGCCTGTTCGTGGGCTCCGGCGCCGGCATCGCGGCCGCCGGGCCGGCGATCATCCTCGCCTTCACCCTCTCCGGCCTGCTGGTCATGCTGATCATGCGGATGCTCGGCGAGATGTCCGCCGCCCGCCCGGCCTCCGGCTCCTTCTCGGTGCACGCCGAGAAGGAGATCGGCCCCTGGGCCGGGATCACGGCCGGCTGGATGTACTGGGTGATGCTCTGCTGCGGCGTCGCCGCCGAGGCCACCGCCGCCGGGAAGATCGTCAACGGCTGGGTCCCCGGGGTCTCCGCCTGGGTCTGGGTCGCCCTGTTCATGGTCTTCTTCTGCGCCAGCAACCTCACCGCGGTGAAGAACTTCGGCGAGTTCGAGTTCTGGTTCGCCACCGTCAAGGTCGCCGCGATCATCGCCTTCCTGGTCATCGGCGGGCTCGGCGTCGCCGGCGTGATCGGCCCCGGCGCCCCCGGCAGCACCAACCTCACCGGCCAGGGCGGCTTCCTGCCCACCGGCGTCAGCGGACTGATCGTCGGCCTGCTCGCCTCGGTCTTCGCGTACGGCGGCCTGGAGACGGTCACCATCGCCGCGGCCGAGTCGGACGACCCCAAGAAGAACGTCGCCAACGCGGTGCGCACCGCGGTGTGGCGGATCGCGATCTTCTACATCGGCTCGATGGCCCTGGTGGTCACCCTGGTCTCCTGGAAGGACCCGTCGGTCGTCGCCGACGGCCCGTACGTCACGGTGCTGCGCCACCTCGGGGTGCCCGGGGCCGGGACGATCATGGAGGTGGTGGTGCTGATCGCGCTGCTGTCCGCGATGAACGCCAACATCTACGGCGCCTCCCGGATGGCGTACTCGCTGGTCGGCCGCGGCCAGGGCCCCAAGGCGCTGGCCAAGGTGTCCGGCGGGGTGCCGCGCCGGGCCGTGCTGGCCTCCTGCCTGTTCGGCTTCGGCGCCGTGCTGGCCGCCAAGTTCTGGCCGGACACCGTGTTCACCTGGCTGATGAACACCACCGGCGTCGCCATCCTGGTGGTCTGGCTGTTCATCTGCGTCGTCCAGCTGCGGATGCGCCGCCGGCTGGAGCGCGAGGCGCCCGAGCTGCTCACCGTGAAGATGTGGGGCTACCCGTACCTGACCTGGGTCGCGACGGCCGCCGTGGCCGGCATCCTCGCCCTGATGACCACCACCGAGGGCAACCGCCAGCAGCTGTACGCGGCCGGGGTGCTGGTCGTCCTGCTGAGCGGGGCCGGGCTGCTCAAGCAGCGCCGGGACGCGGCCGCGGCCCGCTGACGGACGGCTGACGGACGACGGCGAAGGCCCCGTACGGCGAAGGCCCGGTACCCACGGGGTACCGGGCCTTCGCCGTGCCCGCCCGGGCCTACTCGAAGGACGGGCCGGCCGTGCGGGTGCGCTTGATCTCGTAGAAACCCGGGGTGGAGGCCACCAGCAGGGTGCCGTCCCACAGCCGGGCCGCGGCCTCGCCCTTGGGGGCCGGGGTGACCACCGGGCCGAAGAAGGCGACCCGGTCGCCGTCCGCGCCCTCCACCGCGATCACCGGGGTGCCGACGTCCTCGCCGACCAGGGTGATGCCCTCCTTGTGGGAGGCGCGCAAGGCCTCGTCGTACGCGTCGGTGCCGGCCGCGTCCGCCAGCTCGACGGGCAGGCCCGCGGCCACCAGGGCGGCCTCGACGGTCTCCCGGTTCTGCGGCAGGCCCTGGTTGTGGAAGCGCAGGCCCAGCTCGGTGTACAGCCGGCCCAGCACCTCGTCGCCGTGCTCCTGGGCGGCCGCGATGCAGACCCGCACCGCGCCCCAGGCGTTGTCCAGCAGCTCGCGGTAGCTCTGCGGCAGGTCGCGGTGCTCGTTGAGCACCGACAGGCTCATCACGTGCCAGCGCACGTCGACCGGACGCAGCTGCTGGACCTCGATCAGCCAGCGGGACGTCATCCACGCCCACGGGCAGGCCGGGTCGAACCAGAAGTCGGCGGTCTTGCGCTCAGCGGCAGTCGTCACTGGGTCTCGTCCTTCGTGAGGTGTTCCGAGGCAGGGGGTGTCGCCCCCACCCGGACCCCAACACCCGCGCGCCGCCGCTGATTCCGGCCCCGGACGCGACGGGCTGTGCAATGGTACCGGCCGGGGCGGGCGTGAAAGGATGCCCCTGCGTGCGCGATGCACACCGCGCACCGATCCGCACCATCCACGCACGCACCACCGTGCGGGCCGGACAAAGGAGTACCGCCGTGCCGGGCAAGAACCTGAGCCGCGAGGAAGCACAGCAGCGAGCCGGCGTCCTGGCCGTCGACGGCTACAGCGTCCGGCTGGACGTGAGCTCGGCCCCCGACCCGGCGGCCGCCACCTTCCGCTCCACCACCACCGTCGCCTTCCGCTGCGACCGGCCCGGCGCCGCCACCTTCCTCGACCTGCTGGCCCCCGCCGTCCGCTCGGTCACCCTCAACGGCCGCGCCCTGGACCCGGCCACCGCCTACGACGGCGCCCGGGTGCACATCGACGGGCTGGCCGCCGAGAACGTCCTCACCGTCGAGGCCGACTGCGCCTACAGCCGCACCGGCGAGGGCCTGCACCGCTTCGTCGACCCCGCCGACGGCGAGACCTACCTCTACACCCACTACGAGCCGGCCGACGCCCGCCGGGTGTTCGCGACCTTCGAACAGCCCGACCTCAAGGCCCCGTTCACCTTCACGGTGACCGCCCCCGCCGCCTGGGACGTGCGCTCCAACGCCGTGCACGAGAACGTCACCGCCCAGGGCGACACCCGCACCTGGGAGTTCGCGCCGACCAAGCCGATCTCCACCTACCTCACCGCCGTGGTGGCCGGCCCGTACCACGTGGTCACCGACCACTACAGCCGCGAACTCGCCGACGGCACCACCCTGGAGATCCCGCTCTCCGCGCTCTGCCGCCGCTCGCTCGCCCCGCACTTCGACGCGGAGGAGATCCTCGGCGTCACCAAGCTCGGACTCGACTTCTTCCACGAGGAGTTCGACTACCCGTACCCCTTCGGCAAGTACGACCAGGCCTTCGTCCCCGAGTACAACATCGGCGCGATGGAGAACCCGGGCTGCGTGACCTTCAAGGAGGAGTTCGTCTTCCGCTCGAAGGTCACCGACGCCGCCTACGAGTCCCGCGCCAACGTCGTCCTGCACGAGATGGCGCACATGTGGTTCGGCGACCTGGTCACCCCGCGCTGGTGGGACGACCTGTGGCTCAAGGAGTCCTTCGCCGACTTCATGGGCTCCTACGGCCTGATCGGCGCCCGCACCCGCTACTCCTCCGCCTGGGTCACCTTCGCCAACCAGCGCAAGGCCTGGGCCTACCGGCAGGACCAGTTCCCCACCACCCACCCGATCACCGCCGACATCCGCGACCTCGAGGACGCCAAGCTCAACTTCGACGGCATCACCTACGCCAAGGGCGCCTCCGTCCTCAAGCAGCTGGTCGCCTACGTCGGCTCGGAGGCCTTCTTCGAGGGCGCCCGCCGCTACTTCAAGCGGCACGCCTTCGGCAACACCGAACTCGGCGACCTGCTGGGCGTGCTGGAGGAGACCAGCGGCCGCGACCTCAAGAGCTGGGCCGCCGCCTGGCTGCAGACCGCCGGCGTCAACGCGCTCACCCCGCAGGTCACCACCGACGCCGAGGGCCGGATCACCGAACTCGCCGTCCTCCAGGACGGCGATGTCCTGCGCCCGCACCGGATCGCCGTCGGCCTGTACGACCGGGACGCCGACGGCGCCCTGCTGCGCACCGAGCGGATCGAGCTGGACGTCACCGGCGCCCGCACCGTCGTCGCCGAGGCCGTCGGCCGTCAGCGCCCCGACCTGGTCCTGCTCAACGACGAGGACCTCACCTACTGCAAGATCCGCTTCGACGCCGACTCGCTGGAGGCCCTGCGCACCGGCCTCGGCGACATCCGCGACGAGCTGGCCCGGGCGCTCGCCTGGTCCGCGGTCTGGAACCTCACCCGGGACGGCCTGATGCCGGCCCGCGACTACGTCGCCCTGGTGCTGCGCTTCGCCGGCCAGGAGGGCAACATCGGCGTGCTGCAGTCGCTGCACGCCCAGGCCAAGACCGCCGTCGACCTGTACGCCGCCCCCGAGTGGCGCGCCGAGGGCGCCCGCCGGCTCGCCGACGGCGCCCTGCGCGAGCTGCGCGGGGCCGTCCCCGGCAGCGACCACCAGCTCGCCTGGGCCCGCTTCCTGGCCCAGACCGCGGGCGGCGCCGAGCACCTCGGCCTGGTCCGCGGGCTGCTGGCCGGCAGCGCCCGGATCGACGGCCTGGAGGTCGACCAGGAGCTGCGCTGGGCGCTGTGGCTGGCCCTGGCCGCCGCCGGACAGGCCGGCGACGAGGAGCTCGCCGGGGAGCTGGCCGCCGACAACACCGCCGGCGGCAAGCGCCAGTACACCCAGTGCCTGGCCGCCCGGCCCACCCCGGAGGCCAAGGCCGCCGCCTGGTCGGCGGTGATCGACTCGGACGAGCTGCCGAGCGCCCTGGTCGAGGCCAACAGCGCGGGCTTCGCGATCCCCGCCCAGCGCGACCTGACCGCCCTCTACGCGGCGCCGTACTTCAAGCTGCTGGAGAAGGTCTGGGCGGAGCGGACCATCGAGATCGCGATGCGGATCGTCGGCGGCTTCTTCCCGATCGCCCAGACCGACGAGCACACCCTGGCCGAGGCGGACACCTGGCTGGACGGCCACCCGCAGGCCGCGCCGGCGCTGCGCCGGCTGGTGCTGGAGCGCCGGGACGACCTGGCCCGCGCCCTGCGCGCCCAGGCCTGCGACCGGGCCTGACACCACTGCGGAGGGGCCCGCCTACCGCGTGTCGGCGGGCCCCTCCGACCTCCGGGGGTCAGTCCCGGCGCAGGCCGCGGTCGAGGGCGGCGATCGCGCTGCCCTTGGCGTCGTCGCCGTCCAGGGACCAGACCATCACCCCGGCCAGGTCGTTCCAGCGCGCGTAGCGGGCCTTCTCGGTGAGCACCTCGGCGGTGTCGTAGCTGTAGAAGGTGGAGCCGTCGTACTTCCAGGACGCGCCGTGGTCGCGGTCCACGTACACCTTGCCGGGCAGCGCGTTGAGCTCGGCGTAGGAGTGGTCCGGGGCGGCGGCGGTGGCGCTCTGGTGGAGGCCGCCGCGCTTGCCCGGGGCGACGCCCGTCCAGCCGTGGCCGTACAGCGGGGCGCCGAGGACGAGCTGCCGGGAGGGCAGGCCGCGCTCCTGGTAGTGGGTGGCGGCGGCGTCCGCGCTGCGCTGCCGGGCGTCCGGGTCGGCGGGGTCCGAGTAGAGGTTGGCCTGGTGGTCGGTCGGGCCCTTGCCCTCCCAGGGGCCGTGCAGGTCGTAGGCCATCAGGTTGAGCCAGTCCACCGACCGGCTCAGCTCGGGCAGTTCGAGCCGGTCCGCGACCGTCTCGTTGGCGGCGACCGCGGCGGTGAGCAGGTAGTGCTTGCCCTTCCGGCCGCTCAGCGCGTCGAGCTGGCGGCGGAACTCGGCCATCAGCAGGGTGTAGTTGCGGCCGTCCTCGGGGCGGACCACGTTGCCGGCGTCCCCGCCGCCGCCCGGATACTCCCAGTCGATGTCGATGCCGTCGAAGACGCCGGCGGCCGCGCCCGCGCCGCCCTCCGGGGAGCCGGGCAGGACCGGCAGGTCGCCCTTGAGGTAGAGGTCGATGCAGGAGGAGACGAACTTCTTGCGGGCGGCGTCGGTGGCGGCCGCGTCCGAGAAGTACTTGGACCAGCTCCAGCCGCCCAGCGAGATGACGGTGCGCAGCTGCGGGTTCTTCGCCTTGAGCTTGCGCAGCTGGTTGAGGTGGCCCTTGAGCCGCTGGCCGGGGGCGTCGGCGACGCCGTCCACCGACTCGGCGGCGGAGAAGGCGCGTTGGTAGTCGTTGTGGGCGTCGCCCTGGCCGGAGTCGTTGCTCTCGAAGCAGGTGCCGTCCGCGGAGACGTTCCCGAAGGCGTAGTTGATCACGGTCAGCCTGGCGGCCTGGCCGGAGTCCTGGACGCGCTTGGCGGAGCTGTCGGCGCCCCACTGGGTGAAGTAGCCGACCCGCTGGCCCTTCAGGGCGGGCCCGTGGTGGCCGCTCTCCGCGGCGTTCGCGGCGGTGGGGGCGACGAGCAGGGCGGCGACGGTGGTGGCGGCGAGCAGCGCTGAGGCGCGAGTGGGCATACCGGACCCGTTCTCTGAGGCGGCGTCAAATGGTCTGGACCAGATGGCACAGAGGTTTAGTCCATGGACCGGGGAACGCACAAGAGGACGTCCGCTTCCGGCGCGGTATGCAAAAGGGGCCGGACCGCGGTGTGCGGTCCGGCCCCCTCAGTCACTCACCCGGGCTCAGCCGATGAGCGAGCGCAGCACGTACTGCAGGATGCCGCCGTTGCGGTAGTAGTCCGCCTCGCCGGGGGTGTCGATGCGGACGACCGCGTCGAACTCCTTGCCGGTCCCGTCCGCGCCGACCGCCTTGACCTTGACGGTCTTCGGGGTGCGGCCCTCGTTGAGCTCGGTCACGCCGGTGAAGGAGAAGGTCTCCTCGCCGGTCAGGCCGAGGGACTCGGCGTTCTCGCCCTCCGGGAACTGCAGCGGCAGGACGCCCATGCCGATCAGGTTCGAGCGGTGGATGCGCTCGTAGGACTCGGCGATGACGGCCTTGACGCCGAGCAGCGCGGTGCCCTTGGCGGCCCAGTCGCGGGACGAGCCGGAGCCGTACTCCTTGCCCGCCAGGACGACCAGCGGGACGCCGGCGGCCTGGTAGTTCTGCGAGGCGTCGTAGATGAACGACACCGGGGCGTCGGCCTGGGTGAAGTCGCGGGTGTAGCCGCCCTCGGTGCCCGGCGCGATCTGGTTGCGCAGACGGATGTTGGCGAAGGTGCCGCGGATCATGACCTCGTGGTTGCCACGGCGCGAGCCGTAGGAGTTGAAGTCACGCTTCTCGACGCCGTTGGCGGTCAGGTACTGCGCCGCCGGGGTGCCCGGCTTGATGTTGCCGGCCGGGGAGATGTGGTCGGTGGTGACCGAGTCGCCCAGCTTGGCCAGGACGCGGGCGCCGGCGATGTCGGTCACCGGGCTCGGGGTCTTGGCCATGCCCTCGAAGTACGGGGGCTTGCGGACGTAGGTGGACTCGGCGTCCCACTCGAAGGTGTTGCCGGTCGGGACCGGGAGCGACTGCCAGCGGTGGTCACCGGCGAAGACGTCCTGGTAGCCCTTGTCGAACATCGCCTCGTCGATGGAGCCGGCGACGGTGTCGGCGACCTCCTGCTCGGTCGGCCAGATGTCGGCGAGGAAGACGTCGTTGCCGTCGGCGTCCTGGCCCAGGGCGTCCTTGGTGATGTCGATGTTCATGTTGCCGGCGAGGGCGTAGGCGACCACCAGCGGCGGGGAGGCCAGGTAGTTCATCTTGACGTCGGGGTTGATCCGGCCCTCGAAGTTGCGGTTGCCGGAGAGCACCGAGACGACCGCGAGGTCGGACTCGTTGACGGCGGCCGAGACCTCCTCGGGCAGCGGGCCCGAGTTGCCGATGCAGGTGACGCAGCCGTAGCCGACCAGGTTGAAGCCCAGCTTCTCCATGTACGGGAGCAGGCCGGCCTTCTCGTAGTAGTCCATGACGACCTTGGAGCCGGGCGCCAGGGTGGTCTTGACCCAGGGCTTGACCGACAGGCCCTTCTCCACGGCCTTCTTCGCCAGCAGGGCGGCGCCCAGCATGACGGAGGGGTTGGAGGTGTTGGTGCAGGAGGTGATCGAGGCGATCACGACCGCGCCGTTGTCGATCTCGTAGGTCGAGCCGTCGGGGGCGGTGACGGCGGTCGGCTTCGAGGCCTCGGCGGAGTAGGTCGGCAGCGCCTCGGCGAACCGCTCGGCGGCCTCGGCCAGGATCACGCGGTCCTGCGGGCGCTTCGGGCCGGAGATCGACGGGACGACGGTGGAGACGTCCAGCTCCAGGTACTCCGAGTAGGCCGGCTCGTGCGCCGGGTTGTGCCAGAGACCCTGCTCCTTGGCGTACGCCTCGACCAGGGCGAGCTGCTGCTCGTCGCGGCCGGTGAGCTTGAGGTAGTTGATGGTCTCGGCGTCGATCGGGAAGATCGCGCAGGTCGAGCCGAACTCCGGCGACATGTTGCCGATGGTGGCGCGGTTGGCCAGCGGGATGGAGCCGATGCCGTCGCCGTAGAACTCGACGAACTTGCCGACCACACCGTGCTTGCGCAGCATCTCGGTGATGGTGAGCACCAGGTCGGTGGCGGTGGTGCCGGCCGGCAGCTCGCCGGTCAGCTTGAAGCCGACGACGCGCGGGATCAGCATGGAGACCGGCTGGCCGAGCATCGCGGCCTCGGCCTCGATGCCGCCGACGCCCCAGCCCAGCACGCCCAGGCCGTTGACCATGGTGGTGTGCGAGTCGGTGCCGACGCAGGTGTCCGGGTAGGCCTGGCCGCCGCGGACCATGACGGTGCGGGCCAGGTGCTCGATGTTCACCTGGTGGACGATGCCGGTGCCCGGCGGGACGACCTTGAACTCGTCGAAGGCGGTCTGGCCCCAGCGCAGGAACTGGTAGCGCTCCTTGTTGCGGCCGTACTCGATCTCGACGTTCTGGGTGAACGCGTCCTTGGTGCCGAACTTGTCGGCGATGACCGAGTGGTCGATGACCAGCTCGGCCGGGGCCAGCGGGTTGATCTTGGCCGGGTCGCCACCCAGCTCCTTGACGGCCTCGCGCATGGTGGCCAGGTCGACCACGCAGGGGACGCCGGTGAAGTCCTGCATGATCACGCGCGCGGGCGTGAACTGGATCTCCTGGCTCGGCTGGGCGTTCTCGTCCCAGGCGCCGAGCGCGCGGATGTGGTCGGCGGTGATGTTCGCGCCGTCCTCCGTGCGGAGCAGGTTCTCCAGCAGCACCTTGAGGCTGTAGGGCAGCCGCTCGGAACCCTCGACGGCGGAGAGCTTGAAGATCTCGTACGACTCGTCGCCCACCTGCAGCGAGCTGCGGGCGTCGAAGCTGTTCGCGGACACGACTGACTCCTTCTGGGTGCTTCGTGCGATATCCGGCCGCCACGCTGGTAAGGTCAGCCTTACTTAGGCTTACCTTGCCGCATCGCCGGCGAGCGCCTCTCGGCAAGTATCTTGATGTCGAGATATATCGTAAGGGGCAGTTATCTCGATGTCGAGATAAACCATAGTGCATGCCGCCGCGATCACCACCGCAGGCATGCCCCGGTGCGTTTCGACGCAGGTCAGCGCCCGGTCAGCGGCCCCACGACCGACCGGGCCCCCGCGCGGCCGAACCCCGTGGGTGTCCCCGGCGGCCCGGCCGCGTTAGCAGGGTGACCGTCGCCCTGCCCGTGGAAGGCCCCGACCGATGCCCGCTCCGCTCGCCGCCGCCCTGCTGCCGCTGGCCCTGCTCGCCCCCGCCGCCCCACCGGTCTCCGTCGTGGAGGCGGCCTTCGACCCGGCGACCGCCTTCGTCCCGCCGGCCGCGATCAGCTACGCCCAGGACCTGGTCCCGTACGGCTCGCACGCCCGGATCGTCACCGACCGCTCGGAGCCCGGGCGCACGGTGCTCACCCTGACGGCCACCGGCCTCGCACCCGACCACACGTTCCCGGTGCACCTGCACACCGGCACCTGCGGGGCCGACCCGGCCGCCTCCGGGCCGCACTACCAGGACGCGGTCGACCCGGTGCAGCCGTCCACCGACCCGGCGTACGCCAACGAGCGCAACGAGCTGCGGCTGGTGCTGCGCACCGACGCCGGGGGCGCGGGCACCGCCACGACCGCCGTCGACTGGCAGCCGCGGCCCGGCGAGGCGCGCTCGCTGGTGCTGCACGCGGGCACCCCGGTCGGCCCGCACGCGGCGGGCGACCGGGTGGGCTGCGTCAAGCTGGAGCGGTAGCGCCCGCCCCTCACGACCCCAGGGTGGCGACCAGGACGGCCTTGATGGTGTGCAGGCGGTTCTCGGCCTGGTCGAACACGATGGAGTGCGCCGACTCGAACAGCTCGTCGGTGCACTCCAGCTCGGTCATCCCGGTCGCCTCGTACATCTGCCGCCCGACCACGGTGCCGAGGTCGTGGAAGGCGGGCAGGCAGTGCAGGAACTTCACGTTCGGGTTGCCGGTGGCCCGGACGGTGTCCATGGACACCTGGTACGGCCTGAGCAGCGCGATCCGCTCGGCCCACACCTCCTTGGGCTCGCCCATCGAGACCCAGACGTCGGTGTAGAGGAAGTCGGCGCCGGCCACGCCCTCCGCCACGTCCTCGGTCAGCGTGATCCGGGCACCGGTGCGCCCGGCCAGCTCCTGCGCCGCCTTCTGCACGTCCTCGGCGGGCCACAGGGCGCGCGGGGCGACGATCCGGACGTCCATGCCCAGCAGGGCGCCGGTGACCAGCAGCGAGTTGCCCATGTTGGAGCGGGCGTCGCCGAGGTAGGCGAGGGCGACCTCGGTGAGCGGCTTCGCGGTGTGCTCGGTGACGGTCAGCACGTCGGCCAGCATCTGGGTGGGGTGCCACTCGTCGGTCAGACCGTTCCAGACCGGGACGCCGGCGTGCTCGGCCAGCTCCTCGACGATCTCCTGGCCGTGGCCGCGGTACTCGATCCCGTCGAACATCCGGCCGAGCACCCGGGCGGTGTCCTTGACGGACTCCTTGTGGCCCATCTGCGAACCGGACGGGTCCAGGTAGGTGGTGGTGGCACCCTGGTCGTGCGCGGCCACCTCGAAGGCGCAGCGGGTGCGGGTGGAGGTCTTCTCGAAGATCAGCGCGATGTTCTTCCCCCGCAGCCGGGGCTGCTCGGTGCCCGCATACTTGGCGGCCTTGAGCGCGGCCGCGAGGTCCACCAGGAAGCGGAACTCCTGGGGCGTGAAATCGAGCTCCTTGAGGAAGTGCCTGTTCCGGAGGTTGAAGGCCATGCCGGGCTCCTGGGGTGACGGGGCTTGGGGGAAAGTGGCAAGTGTATACGATGCTCGGAATTTCTATACAGACTGGCGGTGAAGGAGGGGAAGCCCCCGGTGGGACTTCCCCTTCCGCGCCCGGTCCCGCGGCCCTACCGGCGCGGTCCTACCGGCGGTTCCACCGGCGCGGTCCTACAGGCGCGGGTCGACCGGCTCGGACTCCAGGGCCAGCACCGCGAACACCGCCTCGTGCACCCGCCACAGCGGCTCCCCCGCCGCCAGCCGGTCCAGCGCCTCCAGGCCCAGCGCGTACTCACGCAGCGCCAGTGACCGCTTGTGGCCCAGCGAGCGCATCCGCAGCCGCTCCAGGTGCTCGGTGTAGTCCGGGCCGTAGACGATCCGCAGGTACTCCCGCCCGCGGACCTTCACACCCGGCTGCACCAGGCCGCCCGGACGGCCCTCGCCCCGCACCGTCCGCACCACCGAGGCCAGCGGCTTGACCACCATGCCCTCACCGCCCGCCGCCGTCAGCTCCTCCCACCAGGCGGTGGCGGCCGCCACCGAGGCCTCGTCCCCGGTGTCCACCAGGACCCGGCCGGTGCGGTGCAGCACCGGCGCCACCCGGTCGCCGGCGGCCCCGTCGGCGGCCTCGCCGGCAGCCTGGTCAGCCGCGTCGGCGTCGGCCGCGACCAGGCGGTCGATCAGGGCCAGGTGCTCGTCGTGCGGGCGCACCGCCAGGTTCGCCCCCTCCGCGGCCAGCAGCTGGAACGGCGCCAGCCGGATGCCCGACAGGCCCTCGGTCGGCCAGCAGTAGCGCCGGTACGCCTCGGTGAACGCCCGGGCGTCGGCGGCGCGGCGGCGCTGGCGGGCGGTCAGCTCGCCGAGCTCCAGCCCGCGCGCGGCCGCCTGCCCCAGCGCCGACAGCACCTCCGGCAGGGCGGCGCCGGCCGCCGCGCCGACCGCGGCGTACTGGCGGCGCAGCAGCTCCACCGCCTTCAACGACCACGGCATCAGCTCGGCGTCCAGCAGCAGCCAGTCACTGCCCAACTCCTCGAACAGGCCCGACCGTTCGGCCGCCGCCCGGACCCTGCCGAGCACCGCGCCGGTCAGCTCCTCGTCGTCGAGGAAGGCCCGCCCGGTCCTGGTCCAGATCGCCCCCGGACCGGCCACCCCGAAGCGCCGCTCCAGCGCGGCGGTGTCCCGGGCGACCAGCAGCACCGCGCGCGAGCCCATGTGCTTCTCCTCGCACACCAGGTGCCGGACCCCGTCCGCGCGGTAGGCGGCGAAGGCCTCCTCCGGGTGCTCCAGGTAGCCCTCCCGGCGGGAGGTCGGGCTCGGCGCCATGGTCGGCGGCAGGTAGGCGAGCAGCCGCGGGTCCAGCGCGAAGCGGCTCATCACCTCCAGCGCGGCCGCCGCGTTCTCCTCCCGCACCGCCACCCGGCCGTGCAGGGCGGTCTCCACCACCCGGCGCCCCGCCACGTCGGCGAGGTCCAGCGGACGGCCCTCCCGGGCGCCCGGCGCGTCGGTCCGCAGCGGACGCACCGGGGCGTACCACTCCCGCTCCGCGTCGACGCTCACCAGCTCGCGCTCCGGGTAGCGCAGCGCGGTCAGGCTGCCGCCGAAGACGCAGCCGGTGTCCAGGCAGATGGTGTTGTTGAGGAAGCTCGCGCTCGGCACCGGGGTGTGGCCGTAGACCACCAGCGCCCGGCCCCGGTACTCCTCCGCCCACGGGTAGCGCACCGGCAGGCCGTACTCGTCGGTCTCGCCGGTGGTCTCCCCGTACAGCGCGTGCGAGCGCACCCGGCCGGAGGCGCGGCCGTGGTAGCGCTCCGGCAGGCCGGCGTGGCAGACCACCAGGGCGCCGCCGTCCAGCAGGTAGTGGCTGACCAGGCCGCGCATGAAGGCCCGCACCTCGGCCCGGAACTCCTCGCTCTCCCCCGCCAGTTGGTCCAGCGACTCCTGGAGGCCGTGCGAGACGGTGACCTTCTTGCCGTCCATCGCCCGGCCCAGCTTGTTCTCGTGGTTGCCCGGCACGCAGATCGCGTGACCGGCCGCCACCATGCCCATCACCAGGCGCAGCACACCCGGGGTGTCCGGGCCGCGGTCGACCAGGTCGCCGACGAACACGGCCGTGCGGCCCCGCGGGTGGACGGCGTCCACCGGGCGGCCCCCGGCGTCCCGGGCCAGCGTGTAGCCGAGGCGGGTCAGCAGGGTCTCCAGCTCGGAACGGCAGCCGTGGATGTCGCCGACGACGTCGAACGGGCCGGTGAGGTGGCGCAGGTCGTTGTAGCGCTTCTCCGGCTCGATCACGGCGGCCGCCACCTCGGCCTCGCCGCGCAGCACGTGCACCTTGCGGAAACCCTCGCGCTCCAGGCCCTTGAGGGACCTGCGCAGCTCGCGGTGCTGGCGCGGGACGACGTGTGCGGGCAACTGCCGGTCCGGGCGGGCGCGGTTGCGCTCGGCGCACACCCCCGGCGGGACGTCCAGCACGATCGCGATCGGCAGCACGTCGTGCGCCCGGGCGATCGCCACCAGCTGACGGCGGGCCTCCGGCTGCACGTTGGTCGCGTCCACCACGGTGAGGCGCCCGGCCGCCAGGCGCTTGCCGACGATGTAGTGCAGGAGGTCGAAGGCCTCGGCGGACGCCGACTGGTCGTTCTCGTCGTCGGACACCAGGCCGCGGCAGAAGTCGGAGGAGACCACCTGGGTGGGCAGGAAGTGGCGGCGGGCGAAGCTGGACTTGCCCGCGCCGCTGGTGCCGATCAGGACGACGAGGGAGACGTCGGTGACGGGCAGGCGGCGGGGGGCGGGGGGCTGGTCGGGGGTGTGGGCCTCGTCGGGGGTGGGGGCCTCGTCGGGGGTGTGGTCGAGGGCCTGGTCGGGGGCGGGGGCCTCGTCGGGGGTGGGGGTCGCGTCCTCGGTCATCGGGTCTCGCCTCCTCCGGGCGTGGTGGTGGTCGTGGCGGCATCGGTGGCGTCGGCGGCGGTGCGGAACAGGGCGAGCTGGGTCGGCGGGCCGACCTCCGGGTCCTCCGGGCCGACCGGGCGCAGCTCCACCGTGTAGCCGTACGCCGCCGCGACCTTCCCCGCCCAGGCGCCGAACTCGGCGCGCGACCACTCGAAGCGGTGGTCGGCGTGCCGGGCCCGGCCCGCCGGCAGGCTCTCCCACCGGACGTTGTACTCGACGTTGGGCGTGGTGACGACCACCGTCCTCGGGCGGGCCGCCCCGAACACCGCGTACTCCAGGGCCGGCAGCCGCGGCAGGTCCAGGTGCTCGATCACCTCGCACAGCACCGCCGCGTCGTACCCCTTCAACCGGGCATCGGTGTACGTCAGCGCACCCTGCGCCAGCGTCACCCGCGCCGCCAGCCGCTCGGGCAACCGCTCCAGGTGCAGCCGGCGCTTCGCCGCCTGCAACGCCCGCGCCGACACGTCCACCCCGAGGATCTCGGTGAACCGGGCGTCCTTCATCAGCTCACCGATCAACTCGCCCTGGCCACAGCCGAGATCGGCGACCCGGGCGGCGCCGCCGTCGCGCAGGGCGGCCAGGATCGCGGCGCGGCGCCGCTCGGCGAGGGACGGCGGCCGGGGCTCGTGCCGGTCCTCCTGCCCGTCCGGGGCGGGCCCGGCGGCCTCCCGCCCCTCCTCCTCGGGCCGGTCGTCGACCGCGTTGTCGATCTCCTCGACCTCGCGGTCGTCCGCCTCGGCCAGCCGGGCCAGCTCCAGCCGCTCCATCGCGGCCCGGGTCAGCGACCAGCGCCGGGACAGGTAGCGGCGGGCGATCAACGCCCGCTCCGGGTGCGCCGCCAGCCAGCCCTCACCGGCCGCGAGCAGCTTGTCCACCTCGTCCGGGGCGACCCAGTAGTGCTTCGCACCGTCCAACACCGGCAGCAGCACGTACAGCTGCTGGAGCGCCTCGGCCAGCCGCACCGACTCCGAGGCGAGCACGACCCGCACGTAGCGGGACTCGCCCCACTCCGGGAAGGCCTCGTCCAGCGGGACCGCCGTCGCCTCCACCCGCCAGCCCAGCGGCTCGAACAGCCGGGCCACCATCGCCGGACCGCCGCCCTCGCCCGCACCGTTCGCGGGCACCGCGGGCAGCTCGATCCGCAGCGGGCGGACCAGCGCCGGCAGCTCCGGACGGGCCGGGCAGTCGCCCTTCATCGCCGACCGAAACACCGTCCGCAACGCCACCGCGAGCAGCGAGGACGCCGCGTACGGGCGGTCGTTGACGTACTGGGAGAGCGCGAAGTCGGGCGAGCCGCCGCGCCCCCTGCCGTCGCCCCGGCCCTTGCGGACCAGCGCGATCGGGTCGATGTCCAGCAGCAGCGCCGCCGTGCAGGCCTCGTCGTCCGCCCGGGGGTAGAAGACGTGGGCCGCACCGTGCGACGTCGTGAACCGCTGGACCTTGCCGGGATGCTTGTGCAGCAGGAACCCGAGATCCGTCGCCGGGCTCTCGGCGCTGCCGGTAGTGGAAATCGACATGAACACCCGGCCGAGTATTGCCCAGCGGGAGACGTCCGGGCACCGGGTTTTCCCACCCCGCGCGGCGCTGGCCTGCGGGTCCGCCCGCCTGTCCGGACGATGGGCGTGTTCGGCAGCCGGGCCCCCCATTGGTTAACGTGCACGGTGTGACTGCTGAATCCACCTCGCCCGAATCCACCACCCCGGCGACCGGCGCCGTGGCCACCGGTCTGGCCACCATCGCCGCCGACGGCACCGTCCTCGACACCTGGTACCCCGCCCCCGCCCTGGCCGCCGAGCCCGGCCCGGCCGGCACCGTGCGCCTGACCTCCGAGCAGGCCGAGGCCGAGCTCGGCGCCGGCGCCGCCGAAGCGCTGCGCGCCGACGCCCGCCGCGGCGTCGAGGTGGTCGCCGTGCGCACCACCATCGCCTCGCTCGACGAGAAGCCGCTCGACACCCACGACGTGTACCTGCGCCTGCACCTGCTCAGCCACCGGCTGGTCCGGCCGCACGGCCAGAACCTGGACGGCATCTTCGGCCTGCTCGCCAACGTCGCCTGGACCAGCATCGGCCCCGTCCCGGTCGACCGGGTCGAGCAGGCCCGCCTCGCCGTCCGCGCCCAGGGCGGCCAGCTGGCCGTCTACGGGATCGACAAGTTCCCGCGGATGACCGACTACGTCGCCCCCGGCGGTGTGCGCATCGCCCACGCCGACCGCGTCCGGCTCGGCGCCCACCTCGCCGCCGGCACCACCGTGATGCACGAGGGCTTCGTCAACTTCAACGCCGGCACCCTCGGCACCTCGATGGTCGAGGGCCGGATCAGCGCGGGCGTCGTCGTCGGCGACCACAGCGACATCGGCGGCGGCGCCTCGATCATGGGCACCCTGTCCGGCGGCGGCAAGCAGGTCGTCTCCGTCGGCGAGCGCTGCCTGCTCGGCGCCAACGCGGGCATCGGCATCTCGCTCGGCAGCGACTGCGTCGTCGAGGCCGGCCTGTACGTCACCGCCGGCACCCGGGTCACCACCCCGGACGGCACGGTGGCCAAGGCCGTCGAGCTGTCCGGCCAGGACAACCTGCTGTTCCGCCGCAACTCGCAGACCGGCGCGGTCGAGGTCATCGCCCGCTCCGGCTCCTGGGGCGGCCTGAACGCGGACCTGCACGCCCACAACTGACCTGTGGGGCAAGGCCGTCGAGGGGCCCGGCGCGGATGCGCCGGGCCCCTTCGGCCGGTACGGCCGGTACGGCCCCGGAGGCTACGGGCGGCCCCGGAGGCTAGGGGCGGCTCCGGAGGACGACGAGCTCACGGGTCGCCCTGGTCATCGCGACGTAGCGGTCGACCGCACCCTCGACACCGTCGCCGAACGCCTCCGGGTCGACCAGGACCACCAAGTCGAACTCCAGCCCCTTGGCCAACTCCGGGGTGAGCGAACGGACCCGCGCCCGCTCCCGGAACCCCGGATCGCCGATGACGCAGGCGACGCCCTCGTCGTGCTCGGCGAGCCAGGAATCCACCACGGCCGGCAGCTCCGCCACCGCACCGTGCCGCACCGGAAGGCCGCTGCTGCGCACCGAGGTCGGCACGTTGGCGTCCGGCAGCGCCGCCCGGACGACCGGCTCGGCCTCCGCCATCACCTCGGCCGGCGTGCGGTAGTTGATGCTCAGCGAGGCCATCGTGGTGCGGTCGAAGCCGACCCGGTCGAGCCGCTCCTGCCACGACTCGGCGAAGCCGTGCCTGGCCTGGGCCCGGTCCCCGACGATGGTGAAGCTCCGGGACGGGCAGCGCTGCAGCAGCATCTGCCACTGGGCGTCGGTCAGCTCCTGGGCCTCGTCCACCACGATGTGGGCGAACGGGCCCGCCAGCGGCTCCGCGGCGGCGGCGGGCAGCGCGTCCTCGTCGACCAGGGTGTCCTGGAGGTCCCGGCCGCGCAGCATCGTCACCACGCCCTCACCGTCGTCGTCGGCCTGGATCAAGTCGCCGATCACGTCCGCCATCCGCTCGCGCTCGGCGGCCGCCGAGGCCCGCCGACGCTGCCGGCGCAGGGTCTCCTCGCGGTCCCCGAGCCGCTGGCGGGCCGCGTCCAGGAGCGGCAGGTCGGAGACCGTCCATGCCTGCGGGGCGCGCTTGCGCTGGAGCGCACGGACCTCCTCCGGGGTGAGGTGCGGCGCGCACATCCGCAGGTAGGCGGGCACCGACCAGAGGTCGCCGACCAGCTCCGCCGCCTCCAGCAGCGGCCACGCCCGGTTGAGCGTGCCGACCAGCTCCCGGTCCTGCCGCAGCGCGCGACGGAACTGCTCGGGCGAGACCTCCTCCTCGTCGTCCTGCTCCAGCCTGTCCAGCAGGATCGCCACCAGCTCGTCCCAGATCTGCTCGCGCGCCTCGTTGTGCGGGGTGCCCGGATCCGGGGCGTCGAAGGCCTCGGCCCAGTCCGCGGCGCCCAGCCGCAGGTCCGCCCAGGGAGTGCCGACCAGCAGCTCCTCGACCGGCGGCTCCTCGTAGATCCGGACGGCCTTGTCGATCGCCCGCACCAGCTCCACCGAGGACTTGAGCCGCGCCACCTCCCGGTCCGCCTCCTCCGGCGCATCCGCGCCCTCGGGCACCAGGTCCCGCAGGGTGCAGGTGCGCACACCCTCCTCGCCGAGGCTGGGCAGGACGTCGGCGACGTAGTTCAGGTAGGGCTGGTGCGGGCCGACAAACAGCACTCCGCCGCGGCGGTGGCCGAGGCGGGGGTCGGCGTACAGCAGGTAGGCGGAGCGGTGCAGGGCCACCACGGTCTTGCCGGTGCCCGGGCCGCCGTCGACCACCAGGGCGCCGCGCGAGCCGGCCCGGATGATCGCGTCCTGGTCGGCCTGGATGGTGGCCAGCACATCCCGCATCCGGGCCGAGCGGCTGCCGCCCAGGCTGGCGATGAAGGCGGACTGGTCGTCCAGCGCGGCGTGCCCGGCGAGGCCCTCCGCGGTGAACACCTCGTCCCAGTAGTCGGAGATCCGGCCGCGGGTCCAGCGGTAGCGACGGCGGCTCGCCAGGCCCATCGGGTCCGCGTGGGTCGCCGCGAAGAACGGCTCGGCGGCGGGCGAGCGCCAGTCGACCAGCAGCCGCCGGCCCTCGCTGTCGGTCAGCCCGAGCCGGCCGATGTACAGCGGCTCGGCACCCTCCTCGGCGACGATGCGCCCCAGGCACAGGTCCAGACCGTAGCGGCGCAGGGCGCGCAGCCGGCCGCTCAGCCGGTACACCTCGATGTCGCGGTCCATCGCCGCCTGCCCGGCGCCCCCCGGGGCGCGCCGCACGACGTCGAGCTGGTCGGAGAGTTCGGCGATCACCCGTTCCAGGCTCTCCGCGATCGCCGCGAAGTGCCGCTCGTCGGCCGCGACGAGCGCCGGGTCGGCCTTGGCGGACAACCGCTCGGGGAGGTCGAAAGCGCTGGTGGTCGGGGGGTTCATGGCATCAGCTCCGATCTGAGGCCTGCGATTGTGCGCCATCCAGGGGGCCTTGCCGCAAGACCCCCCTTGCGCTATATGTTGAGAGTGGCAAGGGGTGGGTTCTCCCCCTTCCGCTCTCTTCTCCGGGCGCTCGCGGCGGCCCTCTGTTGCTCTTCGGGCGCCCTGCGCGGCGTCGGCGCCGCGCCGGGCGCCCTGCTCCTGTTCCTTACCGGTTCTCTGGGGCCCGCCCCCTCCCCCCTCCCCCTCCCTCCCACCCACCTCCACCCGCCCACCGCCCACCGCCCACCGCCTCCGGCGTCCTCCACCCTCCTCAATTCGCGCCCCTAGCCGAGGCCGTGTTGCAGCGGCAACCCCGGATCACCCGAGAGGCTTACGGCGTACCGGAGTTGGACCGCATCGGGTGGTGCGCGGTGACCGGCTGCGGGAACGGTTCGTTGGTCGGTGCGGCACACCGCACCACCGATCCGAAGAGGTCCCCGTCATGTCCGAACCCTCTGCCACGCCGCCGTTCCCGAGCAGCCCCACCGGCTCGGCCACCGGTGACTCGGCCGGACCCGCGACCCCCAAGACCCTGCTCGAGCAGATGCAGGAACTGCTCGCCTCGGTGACCGCGGACCTCGCCGCGCTCCAGTCCGACACCCGGGACATCGCCCCGGCTTCCGCCTATCCCGCCGTCAACGACACCTCCGACTCCGTGTCCGGCACCCGGTAGTCCGGCGCCCGCTCCTCCTCCGTCGGCCCGCCCGCACCCGGCGGGCCGAGCCGGACCACCAGTAACGGCGCCCCTTGACCGCCCAGCTCCGGCTCCGGTTCCGCGCCACCGAGCACCGACCGCTCCACCGCTTCGCCCCGCCCGTTCGCCGCGCGCAACCGCGCGGCCACGTCCTTGCACTCCGACACCGCGTCGACCCCGTCGATGCACGTCCAGTACAGGCTCTCGGTGTCCGCCCCGCAGGCCAGCACCACGAGCGTCTCCCCGACCTCCCGCAGGAGTTCCTCCAGCGCCCCCAACGTCGCCGCCGTTTCGCCGAGTTCGGTGAGCCGCCCGGCCCTACCGCCGCTCACCAGGGCGTTCGTGGCGACGGACCGCTCCAGGCAGACCGCCGCGTGGGCGCCCGCCTCGGAGAGCTGCTGGCCGAGGCCCGTCAGCTCGTCCCCGTCCGACTCCGCCAGCCGGGCACCCACCGCCTCGGTGAGCAGCGCCGCCTGCCGCGCCTCGGCCAGCACGTCGGGTACGTGCCTGGCCTCGGCCAGGGCGTGCCGGGCCGTCTTGATCAGTCGCAGTGCCTCCATGGCCCCCGCTCCTTCCGCTCGTCGTCGCCGTCGACCAGCACCGCCGCCGGGGCGGTGGGGTGGTCACGGGGAGAGCGTGCGGGGAGGGCGGGGTGGGACGCATCCGCCCTTTCGAAAGCTGTGGAAAACCCGGGGGTTGTGGATAACTTCCGTCCCTCACAAGGGTGATCAGCCCTTGTTCGGATTGACGTCAGCCCTTTCGCCCGGCACCGGGAAGCGGTGCTCGTTGCGCTCGATCTTGGCCGCGAGCGCCTCCAGCGGGTCCACCCCGACCGCCGTGCAGAACTGCACCAGGTACGCCAGCACGTCCGCGACCTCGTCGCGTACCCGGTGGGCCCGTTCCGGGTCCGTCATCACCGCGGCGGCCTGCTCCGGCGTGAGCCACTGGAAGATCTCCAGCAGTTCCCCGGCCTCCACGCTCAGCGCCGCTGCCAGGTTCTTCGGCGTGTGGTACGGCTCCCACCGCCGGGCCGCCGCGAACTCCACCAGCCGCTGCCGCAGCCCCTCCAGCGTCGGCTCCCCGGGCTGCTCCGCCGGACCTCCGGACACCACGTCGACCCCGGGCACCACATCGGCCCCGGCCGCCCCGGCCGCCCCTGCCGCCCCGGCCGCCAGGTCCGCCGCCGACTCCCCCGACCTCGTCACTCGTTCGTTCACGCCCCCAGGTCTACCGCATCCGCTCCCCCGGTCACAGCGGAGCCTCCCCCCGCACCCGCCGAGCCCTCCTCCCGATCCCCCTGCCCGCGCCCGTACTGCACCGGCACCCTGGCCGTCTCCGGCCGCAGCACCGTCGACCCCGTCGCCGGGTCCCGTCGGCACTCCACCAGCGCCACCGCCCCCGTCCGCTCCTCGCCCGCCCCGAACGCCGCCCGCGCCGCCGCCGGCTCCTGGAGCGCGGCCACCACCCGCAGCTGGTTGCGCCCCGCCATGTCCCGCGCGAGCCGCAGCAGCGAGGCGGTCTGCTCGGTCGCGAGCCCGGCCCCGAGGTCCTCGGCCAGCACGGTGAGCTGCCGGTGCGCCCATGGCACCTCGGCGGCCACGTCGAGGTCGAGCACCCCCGCCCCGGTCAGCAGCACCGCCGCGAAGGCGAGGTGGCGCAGCATCCCGTCGGAGGCCTGGTCGGCGCCGGTGCGCCCGAGCACGCCTTCGTCGAAGACGGCCAGTACCCGGCGCCCGGTCCGGCTCTCGCGCTCGGCGAGGGTGAGGCCGAGCAGCGGGTGGGGCGCGGCCTCCTGGACGGCCCGCAGCAGTTGCCCGTACCGGCGCGGGCACTCGTGGGCGAGCCGGTTGATCAGGGCCGAGATGTTGGCGGCGTTGCTGCGCAGCCGGGCCTGCGGGTCGGCCTTGGCCCAGCCGCGCATCAGGGCGGGGACGGGGTGCAGCGGGAAGACCTCGCGCAGTGCGGTGAGCAGGTCCTCGGCGGCGGCGAGGACGAGCCGTTCGCCGGTGGAGGAGCCGGCCACCCGGAGCGGCAGCTGGGCGGTGATCATGGTGCTGCTGGGGAACGGCGCCCGGATGTCCCCCTGCCGGGTGTCGTTGTGCCAGCAGACGTTGACGCGCCCGTTGCGGACGTCCTGTTCGCCGGTGTCGACCAGGGTCCGGCCGTCGAGGGTGAGCGACTCGCGGGCGATCCGGACCGCGCCGTCGGTGCGGATCACCAGGTCGAGCCGGATCCGGCCGCGCGGTGAGCGGACGGTGCAGCCGAGGATGACGGCGTCCCGTCCGTGCGGCACGCATCCGCCGAGGCCGCCGCGTACGGGCGTGGCGAGCGGGCCGGTGCGGTCGGGCAGCCCGTCCAGGGATTCGGGGATCTCCTCGCCGAGGGCGAGCCGGGACAGCACGGCGAGCGCGTCGAGGGCGTTGGACTTGCCGACCCCGGCCGGCCCGTGCAGCACGGTGAGCGGCGCGAGCTGCAGGACGGCCCGCCGGTAGGACTTGAAGGCGGTGAGCCGCAGCTCCTCGACGGTGGGGCGTGGCACTGGCGGCCGGTCGGGGCCCGGGGCGCCCGGGCGCAGTTGGGCCGGCCCGGCGGGCGCGGCGGCGTCGCGGTTCACCCGTCGGACGTTAGCCGCAGCCCGGCGGGGCGAAACGTCCCTGCTCGCCAGATTCATCCCTACGGGGCGGGCCCGTCCCGCGCCGCTGACCCGCGGCGGTCCGCAGCTACGTTACGGCCGCCGGTACGCGGCCACCGTCACCGAGGCGGTCACCTCGACCGGGTCGGGCAGTTCCTCCAGGGCGGCGGCGAGCCGGTCGGGGTCGGTGTGCCAGGCGCTCGGCCCCATGCCGACGACGGTCCGCACGTCCTGGGCGGAGAGCCGCAGGGTGAACTCGACCGGTTGCCGGCCGGCCGGCGTGAGGTAGGGGCCGAGCTTCTCGTCGATCCGGCGCTGCTTCTCCTCGTCGACCGACAGCAGGCCGAGGGCGGCGACGAGTTCGCGCAGGTGGCGGGCGGTGGGCGAGACCAGCAGCAGGGTGCCGCCGGGGCGCAGCACGCGGCGGATCTCGGGTCCGTTGCGCGGGGCGAAGACGTTGAGGACCAGGTCGGCGCAGGCGTCGCGCAGCGGCAGCGGGCGCCAGGCGTCGCAGACCACCGCGCCGATCCGGGGGTGGGCCTTGGCGGCGCGGCGCAGCGCGTACTTGGAGATGTCGAGGGCGGCGCCGACCCGGCCGGGCAGGGTGTCCAGGACGTGGGCGAGGTAGTGGCCGGTGCCGGCGCCGAGGTCGGCGACGAGGCCCCCCGGGCCGTCCGCTCCCCCGCCCGCCCCGGCGTCCGCCCCATCGCCCACGGCTGCGGCGGCCGCCGCAGCCAGGGCGTCGGCGATCGGCCGGTAGTGGCCGGCGGCGAGGAAGTCGGCGCGGGCGGCGACCATCTCGGCCGTGTCGCCGGTGCCGGTGTGGGCGTCACCGGCGAGGAGGCTGACGTAGCCCTGCTTGGCGAGGTCGAAGCTGTGCCCGGCGGGGCAGCGCAGGCTGCGCTCGTGCCGGGTGAGGTCCTGCGCGCAGTGGGGGCAGGCCAGGTAGGGCTCGATGTCCTGCAGCAACGTTCCGTCTTCTCTCGCCGTTCGGCCCCGGCCGGTCGGGGGCGCCAGCCAGCCTAACCACCCGGGCCGGTGGTCGGCCGCCGCGCCGGAGCGACACCGGCCCAGCCACACCGAAGCCCGGACCCAGCCCAGCCCCGACCCGCCCTACACCGGAACCCGCCCCCGCTCCGCCGCCACCCGCAGGGCGAGCCCCGCGAGCGCCTCCGGCGCCCCGGCCCGCCCGCGCGCCCCGGGGAAGGCGTTGACGTCGACGATCACCGGCTCGTCGGCCCCGTCCAGCAGGTCGACCCCGTACACCTCCAGCCCGAACACCTCGCCCACCCGCAGGGCGAGCGCGGCCCGCCGGGCGGACGGCTCCCACTCCTGCGCCGCCCCCACCCCGTCATCGCCGACGGAGAGTTCGGACCGCCGCCGAGCCGCGAAGACCTGCCCGTCGACCACCCAGAGCTTCTGGTCCCAGCCACTGCTCCGGAGGTACGGCTGGGTGACGACCTCCTCCTGCGGCCAACGTTCGGCGAGTTCCCGCAGCCGTTCCGCGCCGTCGACCAGCGCAACCAGGTCGTGGCGCCGGCTGTGCCGGCTCTTCACCACGAACGGGTACACCTGGTCGGCGAGTTCGCCCAGCGGGCCGGCCGTGACCGTCGCCGCGAACGGCAGTCCGGCGCCCCGGGCGAGCGAGGCCATCCGCACCCGGTCCTGGCAAAGCCCGGTCGCCGTGGCCGAGTTGACCACCGCGGCCCCGAGCCGCTCCAACTCCCCGGCCAGCGCCAGCGCTTGCGGCGTGCGTGCCTTGAGCAGGTAGACATCGGCGAGCGCCCCCCGAGGAACACCACCGTCGAGCGGGACGGTCTCCACCCGGCAGCCGCGCCGCTCCAGCACTCCGGCGGCCGCCGCGAGCAGCGGGTGCCCCGGATTGCCCGTGATCAGCCCGACCCTCAACTCGCCCATCGGTCCGCCCCTCGACCCGCCCTTCAACTCATCCCTCAATTCGCCCCTCAACTCGCCCTCCGGTCCGGCCCTCACCGCAGCCCACCGTCCACCAGTCCGACCCGGCCGTACTCCTCGCCACCGGCCGGAACCAGCGCGGGCACCGACACGGCCGTACCGCTGCGCGCGAGCCGCAGCACCGCCCGGGCGACCCGCTCCACCGCGTCGGGCACCTGCCGGAAGCTCGGGAAGTCGTTGACGTCCACCACCACCGGCCCGTCCGGCCCGAGCAGCACGTCGACGCCGTACAGGTCGAGGCCGAACACCTCGCCGACCTGCGCGGCTATCCGTGCGACGCTCGCGGGCAGCGGTACCGGCCGCTCGCGCACGCCCTGCCCCGGGTGCAGCGGCGATTCCCGTTCGGTCGCAAAGAGCTCGCCGTCGACGCAGTACACCTTGAGGTCCGTGCCGTTGTTGGGCACGTACGGCTGCGCGATCAGCAGCCCCTCCCCGGCGAGTTCGGGGCCGAGGCCGATCAGGTCGTCGGGTCCGGCCACCAGCCGTACGCCCCGACCGGAGCTGCCGTCCGCGGGTTTGACGACCAGCGGGTACTCGGCGGCCGGGATCTCGGCGAGCCGCTCCCAGCGGGCTGCGGCGTAGGTGACCGGGGCGGGCAGGCCGCGGGTGCGGGCGATCACCGAGGCGAGCGCCTTGTCCCGGACGCCGCGGATCGAGCGGACGTCGTTGACGGTGGTGAGGCCGACCGCGGCGGCCGCCTCCAGCAGGGTGAGCCCTGGGCCGCCGGAGACGGTCTTGAGCACCCAGGCGTCGTGGCTGCCGGCCCGGACCGCCTCGGAGATCGCCAGCAGCGAGTCGCCGGGGCGCAGCACGTCCACCCGGTGCCCCCAGGAGGTGAGTTGACGCGCGACGTCCAGCGGCATGCCGTCCCGCCGGTAGTGCTCCTCCACCAGAAAGCAGAGCCTCATGGGCCTGACTTCCCCCTTGCCTCGCCGAGTGCGGATGTCCGCCGTCCCCCTCGGCAGAGCTGTGAAGGCATCAGCTTGCCCGGCGTACACGCACAAGATCGCCGCGAGCGGGTAAGCGTTCGGCAACAATCGAACGCCGGTCCGCCGCACAAACCGGTGGCGCTCCACTCCGGCCCCTGCTTGGATGCACGCCGTGACTTCTGCTGATCATGTTCCGGACCCCGCCCTGCTCGACGGCATCGAGCGTTACTACGACGCCGTGCCCCGCAGCGCCGCCACCGCGGAGGACTTCGGCCCGCTGACCCTCTTCGTCCGCCGCGGCGAGACCGGCTGGCACTACTACGCCCGCCCGACCCCCGGCCACGGCGGCCCGGCCGCCACCGCCGAGGACGTCCGCCGGGTGCTGGAGCGGCAGCGGGAGCTGGGCCTGCCGGAGGCCTTCGAGTGGGTGGCCGAGCAGAACCCCGAGCTGCGCGCGGCGGTGGAGGCGGCCGGCCTGGCGGTGCACGAGCACCCGCTGCTGGTGCTCGGCCCGCAGGACGGGACGGCCCCGGCGCCGGCGCTCCCGGAGCGGGTGGAGGTGCGGGTGCTGGCCGCGGACGCTCCCGAGCTGGCCGACGCGGTGGCCGTCCCGCACGTGGCCTTCGGCGCCCCGGGCACCGCCACCGGCAGCGCGGGCGCGGCCGAACTGGCCGTGAGCGCCGCGACGTTGACGTCCGAGGGCGGGGTGGCGCGGATCGCGCAGCGGATCACCGACGGGGTCAGCGTGCTGGCGGCCGCACTGGAGGGCGGCGACGTGCTCTGCGCGGGCCAGCACAACCCGGTGGGCTCGGTCACCGAGGTGGTCGGGGTCGGGACGCTGCCCTCCGCCCGGCGCCGCGGGCTGGCCCTGGCGGTCACCGCGGCCCTGGTGGCGCACGCCCGCGCCAACGGCGTGCGGACGGTGTTCCTGTCCGCCGCCGACGAGGACGTCGCCCGGATCTACCGCCGGGCCGGCTTCCGCCCGTTCGCGACGGCCCTCATCGCGGAGCCCGTCGCCGCGGACCCCCAGGCCTAGACCCGCGCGGCACCAGCCCAGGCACCCGCCCAGGCACCGGCACCGGCACCGGACGGGGACGCGGCTCAGTCGTCGTCCTCGTCCTCCTCCTCCGCCCCCGTGACGCCCTCCCCCTCGGCCTCGTCGACCACCCAGGCCGACAGCCGTTCGGCGACCCCGGACACCCCCAGCCGCCCTTCCCGGATGGCCCGGGAGAGGCTGCGCACCTCGCGGGCGGTGGTGGCGACGGTGCAGCCGCTGGCGACGAGGTAGGCGTAGGCGACGGCGGTCGCGAAGAGCTCGTTGGTCTTCTCCAGGGCCGGCACCCGGATCAGCTGGTGCATCAACGCGGCCGCGCGGTCCTGGGGTTCGGGGTAGACGGAGATGTCGAAGATCTCGGCCTGGTGCCGGGTGACGGCCGCGAGCAGCGAGCCGTAGTCGGTGACCTGCGGGTCACCGGGCGTGTACTGCTCGGCGGTCATGAGCAGCCACGAGAGGTCGACCTCCAGTTTCAACGGCGCACGTCCTGGAGCTCGCCCGACTCCCCGAACTCGGCGAGGAACGCCGTCTCGTACTCCTTCATGAACTGTGCGGCGGCGTCGATGAAGGCCCGTCCCGATTCACCCATGTCCTGCTGGACCAGGCGTTCGATGTACTGGTTCATGCTGATCCCCTGCTGCTCCGCCCGTTCCCGGGCCATCTCCGCGGTCGTGGCGTCCACTCGGACGTTCAGCTGCTTCTTGCCCATGCCGTTCAAGCTAGCGCCGAAGTGCTAGCACAACAAGGGCGCACGCACACCGCCCGCACACCTGCCGCACGCCCCCACGCAACCCCTCCGTCACCGAAGCGCCAACCGAAGCGCCACCCGGACCACCGACCGAACCGCCCGGCGGAGGCCGCCGAGCCGCTCACCCATCCGCTCCCTACCCCGTCACGCCCTCCGCCACCCGGCCCCGTCCGTGCCCGCCGCCGAGAGACCCCGCCCCCGCACGGGCCCGGCACGGACCCCCGACCCGACCGGGCCTGACTTGAAGAGTCCTGCACCATCCGGGACTCTGAACTCTCCTGAGCGTTCCCCGAGCGGCACCGACCGGTTTTGTGGAGGCCGGCAATGACAGCCATGTTCGACCAGGAGCTGCGCGAGCAGCTCGCCCAGGCCCGGCAGGACCTCGCGGCGGCCCGGGCCGAAGGGGACGCCGACGGCGTCCAGGCGTACGAGGGCCGGATCGCCTCGCTCCTACGGCTCGCCGCCCAGCACGGCATCGACCTTCCGCACAGCGCCGACGAGGAGGAGCACAACGAGTAGCGCGCGCCCCGGACGCAGGCGCGGAAGCAGCCGCCGCAGCGGCCCCGGGGGCACCACCCGCCCGCCCCGCCCAACGCCGAGGAGGCGGCACCCCGTGCGTCACGGGGTGCCGCCTCCTCGGTCGTTACGGCAGGCTCGGACTCAGGCCCCGGCCGGCTCCAGGATGGCCACGCACTCGAAGTGGTGGGTCATCGGGAACAGATCGAAGGCCCGCAGCGAGACCGGCCGGTAGCCGCCCTCGCGGAAGAACTCGAGGTCCCGGGCGAGCGCCGCCGGGTCGCAGGCGACGTACGCGATCCGGCGGGCCTCCAGGCCGACCAGGTGCGCGACGGTCTCGCGTCCGGCGCCGGCCCGCGGCGGGTCCAGCACGATCAGGTCGGTGGCGGTGATGCCGGTGCGCGGCAGCAGCGTCTCGACCCGGTCGCACTCGATCCGCACGTTGTCCAGCGCGGCCAGGTTGTGCCGGGCGTCGACGACGGCCTGCTTGGCCGACTCGATGCCGAGCACCGCGCCGTCCTCGCCGACCCGGTCGGCCAAGGCGCCGGCGAACAGCCCGACGCCGCAGTACAGGTCGAGCGCGCTCTCGCCCCACTGCGGGTCAAGACCGTCCAGCACCGCGTCGACCAGGGTGTCCGGCGCCTCCGGGTGGATCTGCCAGAAGCCGCCGTTGCTGATCCGCCAGGTGCGCCCGGCGGCCCGCTCGCGGACGAAGCCGCGCCCGTGGACCTTGTGCGCGTCACCCTGGTCGTCGATCCGGGCGATCGACACCGGCTTGTCCAGCTCGACCAGCGGCAGCTGGGCGCCGTCGCGCGGGGTCAGCACCACCTGGCGGTCCGAGGAGCCGCTCGCGGCGATCGCCTCGACGCTCGCCACCCCCGGCCAGTCCCGGGACTCGATGCCGAGCTCGGTGACGCCCTCAGCGGCGATCAGGCAGCGGTCGATCACCTGGACGTCGTGCGAGCGGTGCTTGCGCAGACCGACCTTGTCGCTCTCCGCGTCCACCGTGTACTGCACCCGGGTGCGCCAGGCCGGCACCTGCCCGGGCGGCAGCTTGCCGCCGACCGGCTCGACGCTGCCGTCCCAGCCGGCCTCGGCCGGGGTCAGCCCGGCGAGCTTCGCCAGCTGCTCGGTCAGCACCGCGGCCTTGAGCTTGCGCTGCCCGCCGGGGGTGACGTGCTGCCAGTCGCAGCCACCGCACTTGCCCGGACCGGCGAACGGGCAGGGGGCCTCGATCCGGTCCTTGGCGGGCTCCAGCACCTCCACGGCGTCCGCGCGCAGGAAGCGCGAGGTGGTGGTGCCCTCGGTCACCTGCGCGACCACCTTCTCGCCGGGCAGCGCGTGCCGGACGAACAGCACCCGCCCCTCGTGCCGGGCCACGCAGTGCCCGCCGCCGTGCGCGACCGGGCCGACCTCGACCTCGTAGCGCTCACCGACCAGCGGGTCCCCGGACGGGGCCTGCGCCCGCTGCGGTCGCGCCGCGGCCGCGCCGCGCAGCGCCTTCGGCGGCCGCACCGCCTGCTTGCGCGGCGCCTTCCGGGCGGCCCCGTCCGCGCCCTTCCCGTCCTGGGCGCCCTTCCCGTCGCGGGCCGGCTTCTCACCCCGGGCGGGCTTCCCGTCGCGGACGGGCTTCTCACCCCGGGCGGGCTTCTCACCCTGGGCCGGCTTGGCGGCCCGCACGGGCTTCTCCTCCGGGGCCTCCCCCGGCACGACCGGCGCGGTGCGCGCCGTCAGCCCCTCGCGGTCGGTGGCTTCCGGCCGGTGCGGCTTGCCCCAGCGCGGCCGGGCCACCTGCCCGGGCTGGGAGCCGCCCCGACGGGCGCCCTTGCCCTTGCCGGAGGCGCCGGAGGAGCGGGGCGGAGTGTTGCGCGTCACTGGGAGGAGTCCTTGCTGCGGTCGGGAGTGGCACCGGTGTCGGCACCGGTACGGGCGGAATCCTTCGACTTTACGGCCTTCGGCGCCCTCGGCTCGCCACGACGGACGGATCCGGGCGCCGACCAGGCCTTCTGCGGCCTGCGCCGCTCCGAGGACTCCAGCTGCCACGGCACCGAGGTGACCATCACCCCGGGCTTGAACAGCAGCCGCCCCTTGAGCCGCAGCGCGCTCTGGTTGTGCAGCAGGTGCTCGTACCAGTGGCCGACCACGTACTCCGGGATGTAGACCGCGACCACGTCCCGCGGGCTGCTGCGCCGCAGGTTCTTCACGTAGTCCAGGACCGGCCCGGTGATCTCGCGGTACGGCGAGTCCAGCACCTTGAGCGGCACCTCGATGCCGCGCTCGTCCCACTCCCGCCGCAGCGCCGCCGTGTCCGCCGGGTCGACGTTGACGGTGACGGCCTCCAGGGTGTGGGCGTGGGCCAGCCGGGCGTACGCGAGGGCGCGCAGCGCGGGCTTGTGCAGCTTGGAGACCAGCACGATGGCGTGCACCCGGGTGGGCAGCACCACGTCGTCCGGCTCCTCGGCCGCGATGAGCTCCGCGGAGACCCGGTCGTAGTGGCGCCGGATCCCCTTCATCATCACGAACAGCACCGCCATCGCGGCGATCGCGATCCAGGCGTGGCCGATCTTGGTGACCAGGACGACGATCAGCACGGCCATCGTCATCACCAGGCCGAAGCCGTTGATCGCCCGGCTGCGCTGCATGTGGCGCCGCTTCGCCGGATCGGTCTCGGTGCGCAGCAGCCGGGTCCAGTGCCGGATCATGCCGGACTGGCTCATGTTGAAGGAGACGAAGACGCCGACGATGTAGAGCTGGATCAGCCGGGTCGGGTCCGCGTCGAAGGCGATGATCAGCAGGATGGCGGCGATGGCCAGCAGGATGATGCCGTTGGAGAAGGCCAGCCGGTCGCCGCGGGTGTGCAGCTGGCGGGGCAGGTAGCGGTCCTGGGCGAGGATCGAGCCGAGCACCGGGAAGCCGTTGAAGGCGGTGTTGGCGGCCAGCACCAGGATCAGGCCGGTGACGGCGGCGACGAAGTAGAAGCCGGGCGTGAAGTTGTTGAAGACGGCCTCGCTGATCTGCGCCAGCGCGGTCTTCTGGTGGTAGTCGGGGCCGGAGCCGACCAGCTGCTCGGCCGGGTTCTCGGCCATCTGCACGCCGGTGAGCCGGGCCAGCCAGATGATGCCCATGAACATCACCACGGCGATGCTCGCCATCATCAGCAGCGTGGTGGCCGCGTTCTTGCTCTTCGGCTTGCGGAAGGCGGGCACGCCGTTGGAGATCGCCTCCACGCCGGTGAGCGCGGCGCAGCCGGAGGAGAAGGACTTGAGCAGCAGGAAGACCAGCGCGATCCCGCCGAGCGAGTCGTTGCCGGGGATGGCGGCGAGGTGGAAGCCGGAGCTCTCGGCGGGCATGGACTGGCCGAGCACGAAGTGCCGGAAGACCCCGTAGCCGACCATGCCGATCACGCCCGCCATGAAGGCGTAGGTGGGCACCGCGAAGGCGGAGCCGGATTCGCGCACCCCTCGCAGGTTCATGCCCATCAGCACCACGACCACGACCACCGAGACGATCATCTCGTGGCCGCGCAGCGCCGGGACGGCGGAGACCACGTTGGCGACGCCGGAGGTGGTGGACACGGCGACGGTGAGCACGTAGTCGACCATCAGGGCCGCGGCGACGACCAGTCCGGCCGCCGGGCCGTGGTTGACGGTCGCCACCTCGTAGTCGCCGCCCCCGCTGGGGTAGGCGTGCACGTTCTGCCGGTAGGAGGCGACGACGGCGAGCATCACGACCGCCACCACGAGGCCGATCTGCCAGGAGAAGTGGATCGCCGAGACGCCCGCGATGGAGAGCGTGAGCAGGATCTCCTCAGGGGCGTACGCGACCGAGGAGAGCGCGTCCGAGGCGAAGACGGGCAGCGCGATCCGCTTGGGGAGGAGCGTCTCCCCCAACTTGTCACTGCGCAGGGCGCGCCCGATCAGAAGGCGTTTCGGAAGGTCAGTCGGCATAGGCACGTTAAGGAATCGTAGGGGTATCCCGACGCGGCTTGCGCCGTTTATCCCCCCCTTCGTCGCGACTGTGTTCGGTGGACCGGCTAGCGTGTCGGATACGAGTCGGTGGGCAACACTCTGGTTGTCGAGCGGAGTCCGGCCGACGCCCCACGAGAACCCTCGCCCCGGAACGTCCGGGCGGGAAAGGGAGATGAACGGTGTTTGCGCAGGTCAAGACCCCTTCGGGACGGGTGAGGTAGCGCCGGTGCACATCGTCATCATGGGCTGCGGCCGCGTGGGCTCGGCCCTCGCGAGAACGCTGGAGAAACAGGGCCACTCGGTGGCCGTGGTCGACCAGGATCCGACCGCATTCCGCCGGCTGGGCGCCGGGTTCAACGGGCGCCGGGTGACCGGGGTCGGTTTCGACCAGGACACCCTGCGCGAGGCGGGCATCGAGGAGGCCGGCGCCTTCGCCGCCGTCTCCAGCGGCGACAACTCCAACATCATCGCTGCCCGGGTCGCCCGGGAGACCTTCGGCGTCGAGAACGTCGCGGCCCGGATCTACGACCCCCGCCGCGCCGAGGTGTACCAGCGCCTGGGCATCCCGACCGTGGCGACGGTCCGCTGGACCGCCGACCAGATGCTGCGCCGACTGCTGCCGAGCGGCGCCGAGCCGCTGTGGCAGGACCCGAGCGGCAGCGTGCAGCTGGCCGAGGTCGCGTACCACCCGGACTGGGTGGGGCAGCGGATCGGCCGCCTGGAGGAGGCGTCCGGCGCCCGGGTGTCGTTCGTCACCCGGCTCGGCGAAGGGATGCTCCCCTCGCCGCAGATGGTGGTGCAGGAGGGCGACCTAGTGCACGTGATGCTGCGCCGGGCCGACCTGACGGCGGTCGAGGCCGCGTTCGCGCAGGGGCCGAAGGAGGAGGGTCACTGATGCGGGTCGCCATTGCCGGGGCCGGTGCCGTGGGTCGCTCGATCGCGGGCGAGCTGCTGGAGAACGGTCACGAGGTCCTTCTGATCGACAAGAACCCGAACGCCATCTCGGTGGAGCGGGTGCCCATGGCGGAGTGGCTGCTGGCCGACGCCTGCGAGATCACCTCGCTGGACGAGGCGGCGCTGCAGCGCTGCCACGTGGTGATCGCCGCGACCGGTGACGACAAGGTCAACCTGGTCGTCTCGCTGCTCGCCAAGACCGAGTACGCGGTGCCGCGGGTGGTCGCCCGGGTGAACAACCCGAAGAACGAGTGGCTCTTCAACGAGTCCTGGGGCGTGGACGTGGCCGTCTCCACCCCGCGCCTGATGTCCGCACTGGTCGAGGAGGCCGTCAGCGTCGGCGACCTGGTCCGCCTGATGCGGTTCAGCCAGGGCAACGCCAACCTGGTCGAGCTGACCCTGGCCGGCGAGGCCGAGCTGGTCGGCACCCGGGTGGGCGACGTCACCTGGCCGCCGGACACCGCGCTGGTGAGCATCATCCGCGAGGGCCGGGTGCTGGTGCCCGCCAAGGACGACACCCTGGAGGGCGGCGACGAGCTGCTCTTCGTGGCCGCGCAGGAGCGCGAGGAGGAGCTGGAGCAGCTGCTGTCGGCGACCTCCGGCGCCCAGTAGGCAGGCGCACGGCGAACGCACCGCACTGCAGCGAGCAGCGGCGAACGCGAGTACGGCCGAGGGCCCGCATCCCCGTCAGGGGGTGCG
>NZ_JBHJWG010000040.1:0-84445 GCF_042266305.1 Kitasatospora sp. NPDC056076 | reverse complement strand
CGCCGTGCGCGAGTGGGTGGCGCTGGCCCTGGCGCCGGCCGGGGTGCGGGCCGCCGCGGCGGGGGGGGGGGGGCGGGGCCGGACCGGCGGACCCGCCGCCCCGCCCCCGCCGCGTGCCACACTGCGGAGATGCCGTCCCCCACGCAGCGCGTCCTGGCCCGGGTGCCGGCGCGGCTGCGGCCGTTCCTGGTGCGGCACCGCCGGCTGGTGAAGTTCCTGACGGTCGGCAGCGGCTGCTTCGTCCTCACCACGGTGATCGACGTCGAGCTCAAGTTCACCGTCCTGCAGCACCAGCCGGTGGTGGCCCTGACGGTGGCGACGGTGATCGCCACCGTCGTCTCCTACGTGCTCAACCGCCGCTGGGCCTTCCGGACGGACGGGCGCCGACCGGAGGCCCTGCTGTTCTTCCTGGTCAGCGCGGTGGCGATCGGCGTCAACGACATCCCGCTGGCGCTCTCCCGGTACGCCCTCGACCTGCGCGAGCCGTACGTCGACCCGTTCCAGCAGGAGGTCGCCGACTTCCTCAGCGGGATGGTGGTCGGCACCTTCGTCGCCATGCTGTTCCGCTTCTGGGCGATGCGGCGCTGGGTCTTCACCAGCCCCGCCGCCCGGGCGCACGCGGAGCCGGAACCCGGTTACGCTGCACCCGAGATGCCACGGGATGTGCCATAGGGCGTGTCTTGCGGATCCCTGCCGGGTCCGCGACGCCAGGGCACGCACCTCGCCGCGTTGTCGTCGGTCGCCCGATGCTCCGCATCGCCTCCCTCCTCCGCCTTGCGATGCACGCACCCCGACGCCGCGGCCCATCCGACAAGATCCACAAGACACGCCCTACGACCGTGAGGTGAGGTTATGCGCGGGGAGCCGGACGGCGTCCGGACCGGGCCCGCCAGTCAGCAGGGGATGCGCCGGGCCAACCTGGCCCTGGTGCTCGGCCTGATCGCGCGCGGCCCCCGCTCGCGCGCCGAGGTGGCCGCCGGAACCGGGCTGACCAGGGCCGCGGTCTCCTCGCTCGCCGAACAGCTGATCTCGGCCGGCCTGGTCGTCGAGGAGGGCCCGGCCGCCCCCAGCGGCAAGGTCGGCCGCCCCGGCACCGCGCTCGGCCTCAACCCGCTCGGGCCCGGCGGCCTCGGCGCCGAGATCGGGGTCCGCCACCTGGGCGTCTGCGTGGTCGACCTGCGCGGCGAGGTCCGGGCCTGGCGGCGCGAGGAGAGCGCCAACCACGGCCGGGAACCCGCCGCGGTGATGGCCGACCTGGCCCGGCTGGTGCGCTCGGCCGTCGCCGAGTCCGGCCTGCGCCCGGCCGGGCTGACCCTGGCCGTGCCCGGGCTGGTCGGCAGCGGCGGGGTGCTCCAGCGGGCCGCCAACCTCGGCTGGCAGGACGTCCCGCTGGCCGCCGAACTGCGCCCGGCGCTGCGCGTGGTCGGCGACGGCCTGGCCGAGCTTCCGGTCGACGCGGACAACGAGGCCAACCTCGGCGGCCTGGCCGAACGCTGGCTGGGCGAGGGCCCGGAGGACTTCCTCTACGTCTCCGCGGAGGCCGGCGTCGGCGCCGCCGTGGTGGTCGGCGGCCGGCTGCTGCGCGGGGCGCGCGGCTACGCGGGCGAGCTGGGCCACGTGCCCGTCCACCCGGAGGGGCGGCGCTGCGCCTGCGGGTCGCACGGCTGCCTGGAGCAGTACGCGGGCGAGGCGGCGGTGCTGCGGGCGGCCGGGCTGGCCGGGGTGCGCGGGGACTGGGTGACGCTGCTCGCCGAACGCGCCGGCGCCGGGGACGAGCCGGTCCGGGCGGCGCTGGCCGGGGCCGGTGCCGCGCTCGGCATCGCCGCCGCCGGGGCGGTCAACCTGCTGGACCCGGCCGAGGTGGTGCTGGGCGGCGGCTACGCCCGGCTGGCGCCCTGGCTGCTGCCGGCGATGCGGCACGAGCTGGCGGCCCGGGTGACGGTCCGGCCCTGGGCGCAGGACCGGCTGACGGTCTCCCGGCTCGGCCGGCGCGGGCCGCTGCTGGGGGCGGCGGTGGGCGTGGTGCGCGCGATCGTCGCCGACCCGGGGCCGCTCACGGGCGGCTGAGGCACGGACCCGCAGGAACGACCGGGCCCCTCGCCGCGGTCGCGGCGAGGGGCCCGGTGGTACGCGGGGGAGCGGCGGCTCAGGCCGCGGCGGGCGCCTCGGCGTCGAGCTCGCGCCCGGCCTCGCGCGGGGTGCGCAGGACGGCCAGGAAGGCGACGGCGATGCCGACCAGCGCCCAGACCACCAGGACCAGGATCGGCATGCCCAGGTTGGTGGAGCCGAAGTAGGCGATCGACTTGGTGGCGCTGGTGCCGGCGCCGTTGGGGATCAGCGAACCGATCGCCCGCCAGAACGGCGGCATCATCGGGGCCGGGTAGACGCCGCCGGCGCTCGGGTTGCCGAGCACCACGAAGACCAGCACCGCGAGGCCGATGCCGATGATGCCGAACAGGCACTGCAGGGCCATGGTGAAGGCGCCGACGGTGAACACCACCAGGGCGCCGATGGCGGTCAGCGACAGGATCGATCCGGGCATCGCGTCCAGGACCGGCCCGGCGATGACCGTGCCGCCGAGGCCGGCGCCGACCGAGTACAGCGCGAGGACGCCGAGGCGGATCAGCAGGCGGTGGAGGTTGGCCGGCTTGGAGCCGGCGCTGATGCCGAGGATGGAGGCGACCAGGTAGCCGCCGACGCACCAGCCGATGACCAGGTAGAAGGCGGTCAGGCCGTTGGTGTCGCCCTTGGCGAGCGGCACGACGTCCTCGACCTTGACGGTGCGGCCCTGGGACTTGTCCAGCGCGGTGGTGATGCTCTCGGCGGCCTTGGCGGCCGAGGTGCCGCGGGCGCCGGCGGTCAGCAGGGTGTCCTCGGTGCCGGTCGGGTTCACGACCAGCGCGGCGTAGATCTTCTGGTCCTTGATCTGCTGGGTCGCCGTCTCGGCGTCCGGCGCGGTGACCGGCTTGACCGCCTCGTCCGGCACCGACTCCAGGGCCTGGACCAGCTTGGGCGTGACCTGCGGCGGGGCGACCACCGCGATCGACAGCTGGTGCGGGGCCGGGTGGTGCAGCGCCCCGACGTACGAGGTGATGAACCCGAGCTGCAGCAGCAGCACGCCGATCACCAGCAGTGCCGCACGCGGTGTGACCGCGCCCTTCAGTTCGGCGACGAATCCCTGCCCCGGGGCGGTCATCCACATCTCCTTGCGTATCGGCGGAAAACGGATACTTAATACCATGAACTAACTCGCTTGTCCTACCTCCCTCGCCGGTTCTCGGCCACGGTCGCCGGGCGGTGCCGACGCCGTGGCGGACGAGGAACGCCTGGTGGTGACGGGGCGTCGGGTCGGGGCGGGGGCCCGACGGGCCGCGGGGGAGTGGCGGAACTCTCACGTCGGGCGGGGCTTTACTTGGACTTGAAGAAGGTTGCCTTACTCAACTATCGGTCGTATGGTTGCTTAAGGCAACGAATTTTCCCGCGCGAAGGACCCAGATGACCGTGACCGCCCAGGCCTCGACCGGAGCCGCAGCCGCCGTCGACGACGACCGCCCGATGACCCACCGGCAGGTGATGGAGGCGCTGTCCGGCCTGCTGCTCGGCCTGTTCGTGGCCGTGCTCTCGTCGACCGTCGTCTCCAACGCCCTGCCGCACATCCTCACCGACCTGCACGGCGGCCAGTCCGCCTACACCTGGGTGATCACCGCGGCCCTGCTCACGCTGACCGCCTCCACCCCGATCTGGGGCAAGCTCTCCGACCTGGCCAGCAAGAAGCTGCTGCTCCAGATCGCCCTGCTGATCTACATCGCCACCTCCGCGCTGGCCGGGCTCTCGCAGAACACCGGCGAACTGATCGCCTGCCGCGCCCTCCAGGGCATCGGCGCCGGCGGCGTCGTCGCGCTCGGCCAGATCTGCCTGGCCGCGATGGTCCCGCCGCGCGAGCGCGGCCGGTACAGCGGCTACTTCGGCGCGGTGTTCGCCCTCGCCACCATCGGCGGCCCGCTGATCGGCGGCGTCATCGTCGACACCTCCTGGCTCGGCTGGCGCTGGTGCTTCTACGTCGGCATCCCGTTCGCGCTGGCCGCGATCCTGGTGGTGCAGCGCACCCTCAAGCTGCCGGTGGTCAAGCGCCCGGCGAAGATCGACTACCTGGGCGCGCTGGTCATCACCGGCGCCGTCAGCCTGCTGATGATCTGGATCACGCTGGCCGGCACCAACTACCCGTGGCTGTCCTGGCAGACCGCGGCCATGGTCGGCGGCGGCCTGCTGCTGGCCGCGCTGGCCGTCGTGGTCGAGCGCCGCGCCGCCGAGCCGGTCATCCCGCCGTCGCTGTTCAAGTACCGCACCGTCACCCTGGCCGCGATCGCGAGCGTGCTGGTCGGCGTCGGGATGTACGGCGCGACCACCTTCCTCAGCCAGTACTTCCAGCTGGCCCGGGACAAGTCCCCGACGACGGCCGGCCTGATGACGCTGCCGATGATCATCGGCCTGGCGGTCTCCTCCGCGGTGGCCGGCCGGCTGATCACCAAGTACGGCAAGTGGAAGGCCTACCTGGTCGCCGGCACCGCGCTGCTCGCGATCGGCTTCGGCCTGCTCGGCACCGCCCGGGCCGACACCGACTACGGGCTGCTCTCCCTCTACATGGCGCTCACCGGCATCGGCCTCGGCCTGACCAGCCAGAACCTGGTGCTCGCGGTGCAGAACACGGTGCCCCGGCACGAGCTCGGCGCGGCCAGCTCCGTCGTCACCTTCTTCCGCACCATGGGCGGCGCGATGGGCGTCTCCGCGCTGGGCGCGCTGATGTCCAACAAGGTCGGCCACTACCTGGCCGAGAACCTCGCCGCGGCCCACATCCCGGCCGGGGCCGCGGCCTCCGGCGGCGGCATCCCGGACCTGGCGAAGCTGCCGGCCCCGATCCTGCCGCTGGTCACCGACGCCTTCGGCCACGGCGTCGGCACGGTCTTCCTGTGGGCCGCGCCCTTCGCGGCGCTGGCCTTCGTCACCGTGCTGTTCATCCGGGAGACCGCCCTGCGGACCACCCAGGAGAGCTGACCGGGGACGGGGAACGCGCGGGCGCGAACGCCGACGGGCCGGGGAGAGTTGGACTCTCCCCGGCCCGTCGGCGTTGCTCGGTGCCGTGACGCCTTACGGCGCCGCGATCAGCACCAGGCCGTAGACCACGGCGCAGGCGCAGAGCGCGAAGCAGGCGTACGCGCCGGCCAGCAGGGCCGGCCTGCCGCCGCCGGCCGCCTGACCGCCCGCCTCACGGGAGCTCAGCGCGGCCTCCCGGCGGGACAGTGCCAGGATGCCGAGGGCGAAGACGGCGACCACGGCGACGGTGACGCCGAAGCTGATGCCGGCGGTCTGGGCCAGGGCGTTCCACTTGATGTGCATGGTGAAGGCTCCTCGATCGACGGCGCTCAGGCCGCGACCGTGGTCGAGGCGGGGGTGGGGGCGGCGGTGGCCGGGGTGGTGGCGACCTCGACCGGGGTGACCTCGGGGACGTCGTTGACGTTGTCCGCGCCGACCGGCTGGCGGCGGGAGATCATCCACATCGTGGCCGAACCGGCCACCAGCACGGCACCGACCAGGGCGACGCCCCAGGCGCCCTGGCGGGCCAGCGCGGCGGCCCCGCCGGCGACCAGGCCGGCGGCCGGCAGGGTCAGGCCCCAGGTGTAGACCATGCGGCGGACCAGGCTCCAGCGCAGCTCCGGCTTCGGGCCGCCGAGGCCGGCGCCCATGATGCCGCCGGTGCAGACCTGGGTGGTGGAGAGGCCGAAGCCCATGTGCGAGGAGGTCAGGATGACGGTGGAGACGGCCGACTCGGAGGCGAAGCCCTGCAGCGGCTTGATGTCCGCCAGGCCCTTGCCCATCGAGCGGATGATCCGCCAGCCGCCCATGTAGGTGCCGAGCGCGATCGCGGCGCCCGCCGAGACGATCACCCAGGTGGGGGGCAGCGCGCCGTGCGGCAGGGCGCCGACCGAGACCAGGGTCAGGGTGATGATGCCCATCGTCTTCTGGGCGTCGTTGGTGCCGTGCGCCAGCGAGATCAGCGAGGAGGAGAAGATCTGGCCGGTCTTGAAGCCCTTGTCGGTCGCGGCGCCGTTGCCCTTGCGGGTGATCGCGTAGGCCAGCTTGGTGGCGCCCCAGGAGGCGAGGCCGGCGACCAGGGGGGAGGCGACCGCCGGGATGATGATCTTGGTGATCACGGTGTCGAAGTTGACGCCGTTCATCCCGACGCCGACGATCGTGGCGCCGATCAGGCCGCCGTACAGGGCGTGCGAGGAGCTGGACGGCAGGCCGCGCAGCCAGGTCAGCAGGTTCCAGAGGATCGCGCCCGCCAGGGCGGCGAAGATCACCTCGGGGTGGATGCCGGCCTTCTCGTTGACGATGCCACCGGAGATGGTGGTGGCGACCTTCACCGACAGGAACGCGCCTGCGAAGTTCAGCAGGGCCGCGATGGTGACCGCGACCTTCGGACGAAGGGCCCCGGTCGCGATCGCGGTGGCGGACGCGTTGGCGGTGTCGTGGAACCCGTTGGTGAAGTCGAAGGCGAGCGCCGTGATGATCACAACGGCTACCAGGAACGAGATGTGTTCCATACCCAAACAATCGTCGTAGTTGTCGCACGGACGTTGATGACGTCGCGACCGTAGGTCTGTTGGGTAAACGGAAGGTGAACTGAGCCGGGAATCGTGGTTCCGCTGGTGGCCCACCGGTGTCCGGGAGCTTTCGGAGGGGTGACCTGGGCCGCGCTGAGCTGGACATTAGCGGAGAACGTCCTGGTTCGCCCCCGTTTGCTGAGACCTGTCTCACAACAGCCGTGCGGATCGACGGATCAATCGAGAATTAACCTCCTGGTCCGCGTGCGCCCTGTTTCCGGCGAGTAACCCGTGGGAGGATCTGCGGGATCGTCCCCGGGGAGCCCGCGGACGGCGCCACCGGGGCAGGGCAGGGCAAGGGCGGGGAGGACCACCCATGGGCGGGGCTGCACAGCGCACGGAGACGTCAGGAGTGCGCCCCTGGGTGCGGGCCGCCCTGAGGTGCGGAGCCGTCCTCGCGGCCGCCGCCCTCGCGCTGCCGGTCGCCGCCCAGGCCGCGTACGCCGCACCCGACCCGGGCGCCGGCATCGCCGTCGCCCCCGGAGCCGACCCGCTCGCCGCGGCCAAGGCCACCCTCGGCCCGCTGCTCGACCAGCTGCACGGGCTCTACCAGAGCGCCGAGGCCGCCACCGAGCAGTACAACGGCGCGGTCGCCAAGGTCACCGAGCAGCAGACCACGCTCACCGACCTCCAGGGCAAGCTCGACAAGCAGCAGAAGCAGGTCGACGCCGGGACGGACATCGCCTCCCAGCTCGCCGCCGCCCAGTACCGCAACGGCGCCTCCTCCGCCTACGCCGAGCTGCTGCTCTCCAAGGACCCGTACGAGGCCGTCACCATCGCCGAACTGCTCGCCGCGGCCAGCCGCTCGCAGTCCGAGTTCCTGGACAAGCTGAAGGCCGACCGGGACGCGCTCGACGGCTTGAAGAAGCAGACCGAGGAAGCCCTCAAGACCTCGCAGGCGCTGGTCGTCCAGCAGGACGCCGCCAAGGCCAAGGTCACGGCCGACCTCGCCTCGGTCGAACAGCTGGTCTCCTCGCTCACCGGCGCCCAGCGCACCGAACTCGAACAGCTGGAGAAGGCCAAGGCCGACGAGGCCCAGCTCGCCTTCCTCGCCTCCGGGGCCCTCGGCAAGGGCGAACGCACCCCCTCGCTGGCCGGCCGCGGCGCCGTCGCCTTCGCGCTCGCCCAGCTCGGCAAGCCGTACCTGTGGGGCGGCACCGGCCCGGACTCCTACGACTGCTCCGGCCTCACCTCGCAGGCCTGGCTGCACGCCGGCAAGCCGATCCCGCGCACCAGCCAGGAGCAGTGGGCGCAGCTGCCGCACGTCCCGCTGAACCAGCTGCGGCCCGGCGACCTGGTGGTCTACTTCCAGGACGCCTCGCACGTCGCGATGTACATCGGCGGCGGACTCGTCGTCCAGGCGCCGCGGCCGGGTGCGTTCATCAAGGTCTCGCCGGTCGGCTCGATGGCGATCCTCGGCGCCGTCCGCCCCGACCCGGACGGCGCGTCCGACGACGCCGGCGGCGCCTGGAAGGTGCCGGACCTGCCGAAGGGCTGGGACACCGTCACCCCGATCGCGCCGAGCCCGGCCAACCAGACCCCGGCCCCGCCGGCCCCCGGCGGCACCCCGGCCACGCCCACCCCGGGCGGCACCGGCACGCCGACCGGGACGCCGTCCGGCACCGGCACCCCGACCCAGACGCCGACCGACCCGGGCACGCCGACCGGGACGCCCACCGGTACCCCGACCCAGACGCCGACGGGCACGCCGACCCAGACGCCGAGCGACAAGCCCACCCCGACCCCGACGGGCACCCCGACCGGCACCGGGACGCCCTCCGGCACCGGCAGCCCGAGCGGCACCGGCTCGGCGAGCGCCCCCGCGCCGGGCAGCCCCAGCGCGACGCTGCCGCTGGGCGGCCTGCTGCACTGACCGCGCACGGCCCGGCACGGAGGAGGCCGCCCCGCGTCCCAGGACGCCGGGCGGCCTCTCCCGTGCCGGGCCGGGGGAAGGGCCCTACCCGGCCGCGCCGGTGTCGGGCTCGAAGCGGATCACCACGGCCTTGGAGGTCGGGGTGTTGCTGATGTCGGCCGTGGAGTCGAGCGGCACCAGCACGTTGGTCTCGGGGTAGTAGGCCGCCGCGCCGCCGCGGGCGACGGGGTAGTGGACGACCCGGAAGTGCGGGGCGCGGCGTTCGGTGCCGTCCGTCCACTCGCTGACCAGGTCGACGTACCGGCCCTCGGCGAGGTCGAGTTCGGCGGCGTCCGCCGGGTTGACCAGGACGACGCGGCGGCCGCCCTTGATCCCGCGGTAGCGGTCGTCCAGGCCGTAGATCGTGGTGTTGTACTGGTCGTGCGAGCGCAGGGTCTGCAGCAGCAGCCGGCCCGGCGGGACCTCGGGGGCGGTCAGCGGGTTGACCGTGAAGTTGGCCTTCCCGGTGGCGGTGGGGAAGGTGCGGGTGTCCCGGGGGCCGTGCGGGAGGGTGAAGCCGCCGGGGCGGCGGACCTTCTCGTTGAAGTCCTCGAAGCCCGGCACCACCCGGGCGATCCGGGCGCGCAGGGTGTCGTAGTCGGTCGCGAAGTCCTCCCACGGCAGGGTGTCCCGCGGGCCGAGGACGGCGCGGGCGAGGCGGCAGACGATCGCCGTCTCGGAGAGCAGTCCCGGCGCGGGCGGGCGCAGTCCGCCGCGCGAGGAGTGGACCTGGCCCATCGAGTCCTCGACGCTGACGAACTGGGCGCCGGCGGCGGTGACGTCCCGGTCGGTGCGGCCCAGGGTGGGCAGGATCAGGGCGCGGGCGCCGGTGACCACGTGCGAGCGGTTGAGCTTGGTGGAGACGTGGACGGTCAGCCGGCAGCGGCGCATCGCGGCCTCGGTGACCTCGGTGTCCGGGGTCGCGGCGACGAAGTTGCCGCCCATCGCGAAGAACACCTTGACCTTGCCGTCGCGCATCGCGCGGATGGTGTCCACCGAGTCGAGGCCGTGCGCGCGCGGCGGCTCGAAGCCGAACTCGTTCTCCAGCGCGTCGAGGAAGGCCTTGGCGGGCCGCTCGAAGATGCCCATGGTGCGGTCGCCCTGGACGTTGCTGTGCCCGCGCACCGGGCAGACCCCGGCGCCCGGGCGGCCCACGTTGCCGCGCAGCAGCAGGAAGTTGACCACCTCGCGGATGGTCGGCACCGCGTGCTTGTGCTGGGTGAGGCCCATCGCCCAGCAGACGATGATCTTCTTCGAGGCCAGCACCAGCCGGCCGAGCTCCTCGATCTGCTCCCAGGGCAGACCGGTCGCCGCGAGCACCTCGTCGCGGTCCGTCTTCCCGGCCTGCTCCTCGAACTCCTCGAAACCGTGGCAGTGTTCGGCGACGAAGGCGCGGTCGACGCCGTCCGCCTCCAGGATCATCCGGTTGAGCGCGCGGAACAGTGCCAGGTCGCCGCCGAGGCGGATCTGCAGGAAGAGGTCGGTCAGCTTGGTGCCGTGGCCGACCAGGCCGCGGGCGTTCTGCGGGTTCTTGAACCGCTCCAGGCCCGCCTCCGGCAGCGGGTTGACGCTCACCACGGTGGCGCCGGCCCGCTTGGCGCGCTCCAGCGCGGAGAGCATCCGGGGGTGGTTGGTGCCCGGGTTCTGGCCGGCCACGATGATCAGGTCGGCCTGGTAGAGGTCCTTGAGGCTGACGCTGCCCTTGCCGACGCCGAGCGTCTCGGTGAGCGCCGAACCGGACGACTCGTGGCACATGTTGGAGCAGTCCGGCAGGTTGTTGGTGCCGAGCCGGCGGGCGAACAGCTGGTACGCGAAGGCGGCCTCGTTGCTGGTGCGGCCGGAGGTGTAGAAGGCGGCGCCGTCCGGGGTGTCCAGGGCGCGCAGCTCCTCGGCGATCAGCGCGAAGGCGTCGTCCCAGGAGACCGGGGTGTAGTGGGTGGCGCCCTCGTCCAGCAGCATCGGCTCGGTGAGCCGGCCCTGCTGGCCCAGCCAGTAGCCGGAGCGGTCGGCCAGGTCGGCGACCGGGTGGGCGGCGAAGAACTCGGCCCGGATCCGGCGCTCGGTGGCCTCCTCGGCGACGGCCTTGGCGCCGTTCTCGCAGAACTCGGCGGTGTGGGTCTTCCCCGGCTCCGGCCAGGCGCAGCCGGGGCAGTCGAAGCCGTCCGGCTGGTTGACCTTGCGCAGGGTGGCGAGGGTGCGCCGGGCGCCCATCTGCTCGGCGGCCATCCGCAGGCTGTGACCGACGGCGGGCAGGCCGGCGGCCGCGTGCTGGGGCGCGGACACCTCGGGGGCGTCCTGCACCGGGTCGCTCTGCGGGGCCTGCTTGGCCATGACTGCGCTCCTCGGGCTGTACGGGTGGAGCCGTCGCACCGTCGCGGGGCTCCTCCCCATCCTTCCACCTGGGCCGTCGGGTGGGGAGGGCCGTCGGGTGGGGAGGGCCGTCGGTAGAGTCTGGGCGTCACCACGGGAGGGGGAGGGCGCGTGCGAGTCGGGGACGTTCTGGACGGCCGGTACGAGCTGCAGGAGAAGCTCGGCCAGGGCGGGTTCGGAGTGGTCTGGCGGGCCCAGGACACCCGGATGCGGCGACCGGTGGCGGTCAAGGTCATCGGGCACCACGGCGGCGACCGGGCGAAGGCCGCACTGCGCTTCGTCCGGGAGGCCTGCGCGGCCGGGAACCTCTCGCACCCGCACATCGTCACCGTGCACGACCTGGGGCAGAGCGAACTCGGCGACCAGCAGGTCACCTTCCTGGTGATGGAGCTGCTCACCGGCCGCACCCTGACCGAGGTGCTCCGGGCCGGACCGCCCGAGCCCGCGCTCAGCCTGCGCTGGGGGCGGGAGATCTGCGGGGCCCTGGCGGCCGCGCACGACGCGGGCATGGTGCACCGGGACATCAAGCCGGACAACGTGATGATCACCGACGCCGGGCACCTCAAGGTGCTGGACTTCGGCATCGCCCAGCTGGACACCGGCGCCGGCGGGCTGACCACCACCGGCACGATCGTCGGCAGCCCCGCCTACATGGCGCCGGAGCGCTGGACCGGCGGCCGGGTGGACGGGCGGGCGGACCTCTACGCGCTGGGCTGCGTCCTGGTCGAACTCTTCACCGGGGCACGGCCGTTCGGCGGGGACTCGACGCCGGTGCTGATGTACCAGCACCTCAACGAGCCGCCCCCGGCGCTCGACCCGGCCCGGTTCGGGCTGCCGCCGCAGGTGGCCGGGCTGGTCGCGGAGCTGCTGGCGAAGGAGCCGGCGGAGCGGCCGGCCGACGCCCGGACGGTCGAGCGGCGGCTCGCCGAGCTGGCCACGCCTGCTGCGCCCGTCGCCCCTGCTGCGCCCATCGTCCCTGCTGTGCCCGCTGCTCCGGCCGTGCCGCCCGCGCCGCCCGCGGTGCCGCCGGTCGTACCGCCGGCGCGGCCCGTGCCTTCGGTGCCTTCGCCGCCTGCGGTGCCGCCCGCGGCTCCCGCGGCTCCCGCGATTCCTGCGGCGCCCTCCGTACTGTCCCCGCTGACCACCCCGCCGGTGGTCGCGGCCCCCGCGTCCGAGGACGCCGTCCGGGCCGGGCTGCGCGAGCGCCGGGCGGCCGCGTACCGGGCCGCGACGGCGGGCGAGTCGGCGATCCTGCTGCAGGCGGTCGCCCAGGAGAGCGTCACCGCGCTCGGCGCGGCCGACCGGGACACTCTGGGCGCCTGGCGGGACTTCACCTGGTACCTCAGCCGGACCGGGGACCTGGACGGCGCGATCCGGCTGCTCTCCAGCGTGGTGGCCGACATGCGCTCCGCGCTCGGCCCGACCGACCCGGACACTCTCGGAGCCCGCTACCACCTCGCCTGGTGCATCGGCGAGAGCGGTTCGGCGGTCACCGCGGTCCGGCTGCTGCGCGAACTGCTGCCCGACCTGGCCGCGGTCTGGGGCCCGCAGGACGGCCGGGTCCTCAAGGCCCGGCACGACCTCGCCGTCCACCAGGCCAACCGGGGCGACCTCCAGGGCGCGGTGGTGCACTTGCACGGGCTGCTGCCCGAACTGGCCCGGGCCCTGGGCGACCACCACCCGAGCACCGTCCAGGCCTGGCAGGACCTGGCCGGCTACCAGCAGCGGCTGGCGCAGACCGGCCGCAAGGGCGGCGGCCACCGCCGCCGGGCGCCGCGGATGAGCCCGATCGAGGCCCTGGTGCTGGTCCGGCGGCTGCGGGTGTGGGACTTCGGCACCGACGAGGAGGCGGCCGCCTGCGTCGGCGCGCTGGAGCGGGGCATCGGCCTCAAGGGCGTCGCCGACCTGGTGTTCGAGGCGCCGGACCACGTCTCGGACGAGGACGTGGTGGAGGAGATCTTCGGTCCCTGAGGGCGGGGCGGGCCGCTGCCCGGGCCGCTCGCTAGAGTCGGTGGGTACACAGCCGATGGGGGGAGGGCAGGTGCGGGTCGGTGACGTCCTCGACGACCGGTACGAGCTCCAGGAGAAGCTCGGCCAGGGCGGGTTCGGGGTGGTCTGGCGGGCTCAGGACACCCGGGTCGGGCGGCCGGTGGCGGTCAAGGTCATCCGGCACGACGACGGCGACCAGGCGAAGGCCGCGCTGCGGTTCGCCCGGGAGGCCTCGGCGGCGGGCAACCTGTCGCACCCGCACATCGTCACGGTGCACGACCTCGGCCACGGCGAGGCCGACGAGCAGCAGGTCACCTACCTGGTGATGGAGTTGCTCACCGGCCGCACCCTGACCCAGGTGATCCGGGAGGGCCGGCCGGATCCGCAGGTGGGCCTGCGCTGGGCCCGGCAGATCTGCGAGGCGCTGGCGGCCGCGCACGACGCGGGGATGGTCCACCGGGACATCAAGCCGGACAACGTGATGATCACCGAGGACGGCCTGCCCAAGGTGCTGGACTTCGGCATCGCCCAACTGGACGTCGGGGCCAGCGGGTTGACCACCGTCGGAACGGTGATCGGCAGCCCGCCGTACATGGCGCCGGAGCGGTGGACCGGCGGCCGGGTGGACGGGCGGGCGGACCTCTACGCGCTGGGCTGCGTCCTGGTCGAACTCTTCACCGGGAAGCGGCTGTTCACCGGGGACTCGACGCCGGTGCTGATGTACCAGCACCTCAACGAGCCGCCCCCGGCGGTGGATCCGGTGAAGTACGGTCTGCCGCTCCGGCTCCCCGAGCTGTTGGGCCGGTTGCTGGCGAAGGAGCCGGCGGAGCGGCCGGCCGATGCCCGGACGGTCGCCCGGTGCTTCGCGGACCTGGCGGAGGGCCGGGAGCTGCCGCCGACGGCGACACCGGTCGACCGGGTCGGGTCGGACTCGGCTGCCCCGGAAGCGACTGCCCCGGACCCGACGGTCCTGGAGTCGGCCGCCCCGGAGCCGGCCGCCCCGAGAGCGGCGCCGGTGAAGCGGTCCGCGCCCGTCCGGCGGCGTGCTCCGGCCCGGGAGCCGAGGCTCCGGCCGGTGGGGCGGCCCGCGCTGCTGTACCCGGCTCCCCGGCAGATCGGGCGCCCCGTCGAACCGCCCGTGCCGGTCGAGGACGCGGCGGTCGTCCGGGCCCGGTTGGAGCGGGTCGTGCGCACGGCGCGGGACGAGCGTCCCGCGCTGGCCGCGCACCAGCTGCGACCGGTGGTGGAGGCCGCCGTACGGGCGCTCGGCGGGGCCGATCCGGAGGTGGTCGCCGCTCGGCGGGACCTCGCGCGGTGCCTCGGCAGGTCCGGCCGCCAGGCCGAGGGGGTCCGGCAACTGGAGGGCCTGATCGAGGACTTGACCTCGGCGTCCGGGCCGATCGATCCGGTCACCCTGGACGCGCGGTACGCGCTGACCGCACTGGTCCGGGAGTGCGGCCGCCCGGTCACCGCGATCCGGCTGCTCACCGCGCTGCTGCCCGCGCTGAGGTCGGCCCAGGGCCCGCGCGGTCCGCTCGTCCTCCAGGCCGGGGCCGACCTCGCGGCCTGCCAGGCCGGGCGGGGCGACTTCGCGGGCGCGGCGGCCCGGCTGGAGGAGCTGCTGCCCCAGCTGGTCGAGGCCTTCGGCCCGACCGACCGGCGGTGCACCCAGGCCCGGCTGGACCTGGCGGAGTACCGGCAGCGGGCCCGGTCCCACCGCGGGCCGAACCGGCTCGCCCGGGCCTGGCGGGCGCGGATCGACCGCGACCGGGTGCTGGGGCTGGTCGGGTGGATCCGGAAGGCCGGCCAGGAGCCCGTCCCGGAGCTGGTGCGCGAGCTGGAGCGCGGGACGGGCGTCAAGGGGGCCGGGGAACGGGTGATCTCCGCGCCGCCCTTCGTCACGGACGAGGACCTGGTGGCGGAGATCCTCGGCCCCTGAACTCCTGACCCCCCGGGGACCGGCCACCGCTCCGCCCCCCGGGTCTCACCCCACCAGGGCCGCCGCCGGGAGTGCGGCCAGGGCACGGAGCAGGGCCCGGGCGGCGGCGTCGTTCTGGCGGAAGCCCGGGGCGTTGGTGCGGGGCCGGGCGAAGGCGGCGGCCGCCCGGAGGCTGGTGTGCGGGCCGAGCGCGGTGCGGCGCGGGTGCGGGGCGCCGTCCAGGGCCGGGTCGATCAGCCGGCTGTCGGCGGGGTCGATGGTGACCAGCCCGGAGCGGTGGGTGTGTTCCGCGTCGCTCACCACCTCCTCCGCGACCCGCCCGGTGCGGTGCAGCGAGTCCAGCACCGGGTCGAGGGTGCGGGCCAGCGCGTGCTTGGGCAGGTACGCCTCGACCAGCGCGGTGGCGGTGACGGTGTGGCCGGGCACGGTGGCGCCGGAGGCCCGCCAGGTGCCGGTGGCCTCGTCCCGTTCGATCCGTACGCCCGCGCCGAGGAAGCGCACCACCCCGGCCTCGGAGAGCGCGAGCAGCTGGCGCAGCCGGAAGCCGGGCGGGCCGGAGGCGAGGAAGCTGAAGTAGCCGAAGAACCACTCGTCGACGTCCTCGGCGACCGAGCGGGCGGTGAGCCGGCCGGAGGCGAGGATCCGGGGGAGCTGGCCGAACAGCGACAGCAGGGCGAGGAAGGCGCCCAGGTCGGCGCTGTGGGCCGGGTCGGCGCGGCGGTCGGCGTCGGCGGTGACGTAGGCGCGCAGGTGGGTCTGGAGCTCCTCGGCGGAGCCGAGTTCGAGCCCGGCCAGCGGGTGGTCGAGCCGTTCGAAGTCGATCCGGTCGGCCGGGTCGGGGACGGCCTCGGCGACGAGTGCGGCCAGTTCGGGGGAGTACCAGTCGTGCCGGTCGTACCGGGCGAGGAACGCGGTCCAGGGCAGCGCGGTGCGCTCCGGGTGGGCGTGGAACAGCTCGTGGTAGTGCCCGAAGCCGACCTCCTTGGCCATCGACGGCCAGACGTCACGGCGCAGCCGCAGCGGTCGGCCAGTGGCGAGCAGGGCGTCCACGGCGGCCGCGTCGAAGTACCGGGGGAGCGGGGCGGGCGGCCCCTGGAGCCGGTAGTCGGTCTTGGAGTGGTAGGGCACGCCGCGCCGGGAGCCCAGGTGCAGCACCGGTTCGCGGCCGGACGGGAGGTAGCGCAGGGCGGGCCCGTCCCCGGTGGGTTCGAAGCGGCCGCCGCGCCCCTCGGTGAGCATCGCGACCAGGTCGACGGAGGCCAGGCCGAAGCCGCGCAGCGCCACCTGCTCGCCGGGGGCGATCCGGGCCAACTCGGCCTCGACGTCGGCGGAGTAGGCGGGTGGCAGGTGGAAGCGGCCGTGCCGGGCGGCGAAGGCGGCGTCCTCGGCGTACCGGGGGTGCGGGGCGGAGTCGAGGTGGCCGAGGGTGAGGGTGACGTGGTCGGCGGTGAGGGTGGTGCCGTCCAGGTGGACGGTCTGCGGGCCGTCGGCCGGTCCGTCGATCCGCCGGACGGTGGCCCGGTGGACGGTGACCGTGACGTGGGCCGGCAGGTCGGCGACGGCGCGGCGGAACACCCAGTCCAGGTAGGCGCTCTGGGCGCGCCGGGTGGGGAAGTCGGTGGGCGCCAGGGTGCTCAGCTCGGCCCGTACGGCCGGGTCGGCGACCTCCCGGTAGGGCGCGAACTCCCGTTGCCGCAGGGCCCATTCGGCCAGTGAGGGGCCGGGGCGGACCGGGCCCTCGACGGTGGAGCGCTCGTCGGTGAACATGGTGACGTCCTCGGCCATCGAGTTCATCCGCAGCAGCGGGGACTGGTCGTGGCGCCAGATCCGGCCCGCGCCGGGCGGGTACGGGTCGACCAGGTGGATCTCCAACGGCCGGTCGGCGGGCAGGAGTTCGGCCGCGTTGGCGGCGATCCGCTCCAGCAGTCCGGTGCCGCGCGGCCCGGCGCCGACGATCACGAGCGTCGTCGTCATGCCCGGACCACCCGGGCGAGGGCGGCGCGGGCGCGCTGCAGCGGGGTGGGCGGCAGGCCGTCCCGGCTGGCGCCCCTGGCGAAGTGGCGTTCGACGTAGTACTGGCCGATCGACAGCACGGTGGTGACCACCAGGTACCAGAGGGTGGCGACCATCAGCATCGGGATGACCTGGTAGGACTGCAGGTAGACCAGTTGCACCGAGTAGAGCAGGTCGGAGACGGCCAGCACGCTGACGATGCTGGTGCCCTTGAGCGCCCCGATCAGCATGTTCCCGGCGCTCGGCACGATCGCGCGCATCGCCTGCGGCACCACGATCCGGCGCAGCACCCGCCACCGGCCGAGCCCGAGCGCGGCGGCCGCCTCCAGCTGGCCGCGGTCGACGGACAGGATGCCGCCGCGGATCACCTCGGCGGCGTACGCGCTCTCCAGCAGGGTGAGGCCGATGACGGCGGTCAGGGTGGGGCCGATCAGGTTGACGGTCTTGACCGTGACGAACTCGGGGCCGAAGGGGATGCCGAGGCCGAGCGTCGGGTAGAGCGCGCCGATGTTGAAGAAGAACAGCAGCTGCACCAGCGGCGGGGTGGAGCGGAAGATCCAGATGTAGCCCCAACTGAGCGTGCGCAGCACCGGGTTGGTGGACAGCCGCATGGTGGCGAGGACGGTGCCGAGGACGAAGCCGAGGGCGAGGGTGACGGCGGTCAGCCACAGGGTGAGGGTCAGGCCGTCGAGGACGGACCGGGCGGTGAACCACTCGGCGACCACGTCCCACTGGAAGGCCTTGTTGCGGACCACCGAGCCGACCGCCATCGCGGCCAGCAGCAGGGCGACGGCCGCGGCGATCCACTGCCCGGGCCTGCGGCGGGCGACGATCCGGGCCTCGGGGGGTGGTGGCGGGCTCCCGGTGAGGGCGGGGGCGAGGGCGGGTGCGGGTACGGGGACCGGTGCGGGGGCGGGCAGGACGTCCTGCGGGGTGGCCATGGCGGCGGCTCCTGGGCGGAGTGCGGGCGGGGAGAGGTACGGGTGTGATCACGTACGGGCCCTCGGGCACCGGCCCGCGTCCCTCAACGCGTCCGGCGCAGCGCACTGCACTCCGCGTCGATCGTACGCATGCGCGATCGACGGCTGTCAAGGGTGATCGGGGGCCGGCCGGGGCGCGGTCGGGGCCGCCCGGGGGTGGGGGGAGAAGCGACAGGAGATCGCAACAGTGCGGCAATGATGCACGGTTGACGTACCGCTCGGCCGACTGCTCAACTTGAGGCCATGTACGCCGAGCAGCCCCTGGTCACCCGCGACCACATCGACTTCGGTCGGGTGTGGTCCGCGGCGTGTCGCGGCTGACCCGGCAGCGGGCCGCCCGTCCGGCCCTGAATCCCTTCGGGGAGACCTCCCTCGGTGTGCCCCGTCGCGGGCCGGGAACCATGGTCCGTCGCGGTAGTTGACGGATCGTCAGGCGCACGCTGCCGCCTCGCCTCCACCGCCCTCGTTCTGCGCTCCGGCAGTTCCGCTCGCGTCCGTCCTCCTCCCGCGCTCCTCCTCCCGCGCTCCTCCTCCCGCGTCCGCGCCACCGCATGCCCGTTCCACCGCCCCGCGCCCGACGGCCGCGCCCCGCCGCGGCCGCCTCCGGCCTGCCCACCCGCAGCCCGCCGGAGTCAGTCACCCGAAAGGTTCCGCCATGCCCGTCGAATTCCTCGGCATCGCCGCCACCGGCGACGGTTCGGAGACCACCCCGCGCACCACCGCCGCCTTCGACCGCGACTACACCCTGCGGCTGGCCCGGGCGCACGAGGACCACGGCTGGGACCGGGTGCTCTTCGCGTACGGCTCCGGCTCCCCGGAGCCCGCGGCCGCGGCGGCCTTCCTCGCCTCGCGCCTCGACAAGCTGCAGATCCTGCTCGCCCACCGGCCGAACGTGTCCTACCCGACCTTCGCCGCCAAGACCTTCGCGACCCTCGACCAGGTCAGCGAGGGCCGGCTGACCGTCCACTTCATCACCGGCGGCACCGACCACGAGCAGCAGCGCGAGGGCGACTTCCTCACCAAGGACCAGCGCTACGAGCGCACCCGCGAGTACATCGGCATCGTGAAGAAGGCCTGGACCAGCCGGGAGCCCTTCGACCACGAGGGCCCGCACTACCGCTTCCACGACTTCGTCTCCGACGTCTTCCCGGTCCAGCAGCCGCGCCCGGCGGTCTCCTTCGGCGGCTCCTCGGACGCCGCCTACGCGGCCGGCGGGGCCGAGGCCGACATCTACTGCCTGTGGGGCGAGCCGCTGGCCCGCACCGCCGAGCAGATCGAGCGGGTGCGCGAGGCGGCCCGGGCCGCCGGGCGGAGCGACCTGCCGCGGATCCAGGTGGCGTTCCGGCCGATCATCGCGCCCACCGAGGAACTGGCCTGGGAGAAGGCGCACCGCACGGTGGCCGCCATCCGGGCCCGCCGGGAGAGCGGGGAGCCGGTGACCAGGCGCCGCCCGGTCGGCGGGGCCCCGGAGAACACCGGGTCGCAGCGGCTGATCGAGATCGCCGAGGCCGGCGAGCGCTACGACCGCGCGCTGTGGACCCCGACCGCCGCGGCCACCGGCGGGGCCGGCAACTCCAACGCGCTGGTCGGCACCCCGGAGACGGTCGCCCAGGCGCTGCTGGACTACTACGACCTCGGCGTGGACATCCTCTCCGCGCGCGGCTACGACCTGCTGGACGACGCGATCGACTTCGGCCGGTACGTGATCCCGATCGTCCGCGAGGAGGTCGCCAAGCGCGACGCGGCCAGGGCCGAGGCCGAGGCCGAGGCCGAGGCCGAGGCGGCGGCCCGCGCCGAGCGGGACCGGCACCAGCTGATCGCGGTGCAGGCGTGAGCCCGGTTCCGGGGTGGGAGTTCCGCCGGGTCACCCTGGCGGACCCGCTGGTGGCACCGCTGCTGCGCGAGCTCACCCACGAGTACGTCACCCGCTACGGCCCCGAGGCCCACCAGGAGATGACCCGCTACCCGGACGACGCCTTCGCCGAGCCGCACGGAGTGCTGCTGCTCCTGCTGGAGGACGGCGAGCCGGTGGCCGGCGGCGCGTACAAGCGTTACGACGAGCGGACCGCCGAGGTGAAGCGGATGTGGACCCACTCCGCCCACCGCCGCCGGGGCCTGGCCCGCCGGGTGCTCGCCGAACTGGAGCGGACCGCTGCGGCCGCCGGCTACCGCCGGATCTACCTCACCACCGGCCCGCGCCAGCCCGAGGCCAAGGGCCTCTACCTGGCGGCCGGCTACACCCCGCTGTTCGACGTCGCGGCCGATCCCCTGACCATCGGCCCGCTCCCCTTCGAGAAGCCCCTGCCCGTGCTGGTCCCGTCCCACTGAAAGGCCCCCCGTGAGAACCACCACCGTCCGCCGCCGCCTCCTCGCGACCACCGCGCTGCTGCCGGTCCTGGCCCTGGCCGCGTGCGGCTCGGACCCGAAGATCGCGGGCGCGGCCGGGGCGGGCGGACCGGCCGCCACCGCCACCGAGGACGTCGTCTCCGGCGTGGGCAGGTCGGAGGCCGCCGCCGCGCTGCTGCCCGAGGAGGTGCGCAGGTCCGGGGTGGTGAAGTTCGGTTCGTCCTTCGGCACCCCGCCGAGCGCCTACTACGCCGACCAGACCACCAAGAAGCCGGTCGGGGTCGACGTGGACTTCACCGACGCCGTCGCCAAGGTCCTCGGCCTGACCGTGCAGCGCCAGGACGCCGCCTTCGAGACCATCCTGCCCGCCCTGGACAGCGGCAAGTTCGACGTCGGCACCGGCAACTTCGGGGTCACCACCGCCCGCTTGAAGACCATCGACTTCGTCACCTACATCGACGACGGCCAGGGCTTCGCGGTGCAGAAGGACAACACGTCGGTCCAGCCGGTCACCGACCTGGCCCAGCTCTGCGGGCTGACCATCGGCACCGGCGCCGGCACCACCTTCGAGACCACGCTCAACAACAAGAAGAACGTCTGCACCGACGCCGGGAAGAAGCCGTACGAGGTGAAGGCGTTCAGCGAGGGCGGCGCCCTGCTGACCGGCCTCCAGCAGGGCCGGGTGGACGTCGAGATGTCCACCATCAACGGACTGCGCCACCAGGCCGCGCAGGAGGCCGCCGGGGTGCGCTTCCTCAACGAGTTCCACCGCCTGGACGTCGGCTTCGCCTTCAAGAAGGGCTCCCCGCTCACCCCGGCCTTCCAGGCGGCGGTCAACCAGCTGATCAAGGACGGGACGTACGAGCGGATCCTCCGCAAGTGGGGGCTCGCCGACTCGGCGATCAAGGAGTCGCAGATCAGTCCGCCCGAACACCCGTGACCGCAGGGCCTGTCGAAGGAGTCCTCCGATGACCACCAGTACCCCGGCACCGCCGTCCCGGCCGAGACCCGCGGCCGCCCCCGGCCCCGACCCCGCGACCGGTCCGGGCCCCGCGACCGGCCCCGGCCTCGACGCCGCCGAGCTGGCCGGCCTGCGGACCGTCCCCGCCCGGCACCCGTGGCGCTGGGCGGCCGGGGCGGCCGCCCTCGTCGTCCTGCTCCAGTTCCTGCACGGCCTGGCCACCAACCCCGGCTGGGACTGGGCCACCTTCCGCCTCTACTTCACCGCCGACACCATCCTCCAGGCGATCGGCCGCACCCTCGAACTCACCGCCTACGGCACCGTGCTGGGCTTCGTGCTCGGCGCCGTGGTGGCCGGGATGCGGCTGTCCCGCAGCGCGGTGCTGCGGACCATCGCCTGGGCGTACGTCTGGGTGTTCCGCTCGATCCCGCTGATCGTCCAGCTGGTGTTCTGGTTCAACCTCTCCTACCTCTACAAGCGGTTCGGCTTCGGCATCCCGTTCGGCCCGACCTTCGGCGAGTTCGAGACGGTCGGGGTGCTCGGCGCGCTCGGCGCCGCGGTGCTCGGCCTCGGGCTGCACCAGGCCGCGTTCGCCGCCGAGATCATCCGCGGCGGCATCATCGCGGTGGAGGCCGGCCAGCGCGAGGCCGCCGCCGCGCTCGGCATCCCGCGCTGGCGGCAGGCCTGGCGGATCGTGCTGCCGCAGGCCATGCGGGGCATCCTGCCGGCCGCCGCCAACGAGGTGATCTCGCTGCTCAAGGGCACCTCGGTGGTCTACGTGATGGCCATCGGCGAGCTCTTCTACCAGGCCCAGGTGATCTACGGCCGGACCGGCCGGGTGGTGCCGCTGCTGATGGTGGCCACCGTCTGGTACGTGGTGCTGACCACGGTGCTGTCGGTCGGCCAGTACTACGTCGAGCGCTACTTCGCCCGCGGCTCCCGGCGCACCCCGCCGCCCGGCCCGCTGCACCGTCTGCGGGCCTTCCTCCGCACCCTGCCCACCCGTACCGACGCCCGCACCCCCGGAGGGACCCCGTGACCACGCCGACCGAGGCCGACCCGACCCCTGCGGCCGACCGCGCCGACCCGGCCGGGGCCGCCCCGATGGTGCAGGTCCGCGGCCTGCACAAGAGCTTCGGCCGGCTGGAGGTGCTGCGCGGGGTCGACCTGGACGTCCCGGCCGGCTCGGTCACCGTGGTGCTCGGCCCGTCCGGCTCCGGCAAGTCCACCCTGCTGCGGGCGATCAACCACCTGGAGAAGCTGGACCGCGGCCACGTCGCCATCGACGGCGAGCTGATCGGCTACCGGCGCTCCGGCGACCGGCTGTACGAGCTCAAGGAGCGCGAGGTGCTGCGCCAGCGCACCGGCATCGGCTTCGTGTTCCAGAACTTCAACCTGTTCCCGCACCTGACCGTGCTGGAGAACCTGGTCGAGGCGCCGATCGCCGCCCTGGGCCGCCCGCGGGCCGAGGCCCGGGCGGCGGCGCTGGCGCTCCTGGAGCGGGTCGGCCTGGCCGACAAGGCCGCCGCCTACCCCCGGCAGCTGTCCGGCGGCCAGCAGCAGCGGGTGGCGATCGCCCGGGCGCTGGCCCTGGAGCCCAAGGTGCTGCTGTTCGACGAGCCGACCTCGGCGCTCGACCCCGAACTGGTCGGCGAGGTGCTGGACGTCATCAAGGACCTCGCGCGCAGCGGCACCACGATGATCGTGGTCACCCACGAGATCGGCTTCGCCCGCGAGGTCGCCGACACCGTGGTCTTCATGGACGGCGGTGTGGTGGTCGAGCAGGGCCCGCCCGCCGAGGTCCTGGACCGTCCGCGGCAGGAGCGCACCCGGGCCTTCCTGGCCAAGGTGCTGTAGCACCCCCGCTGCCCACCCCGCCGTCCGCTACCGCCCCCTCTCCCCGAACCCCCTTCACCCGAGCAGGAGTTCCGCCATGTCCCTACCCCGTCGCGCCCTCGTGACCGCCGCCGGCTCGCTCGCCGCCGCCCTCGTCCTGGCCGGCTGCGGCAGCGGCGCGAACGGCGCCTCGGCGGAACTCGCCCCGGCCAAGGGCAGCACGGCGCCGAACGGCACCGTGGTGAACCTGTCGCCGCAGCAGAACCGGGTCTCGACGGCCAAGGTCGACGCGATCGCGGCGCTGGTCCCGGAGGAGATCCGGAAGAGAGGCACCTTGAAGGTCGTCGACTCGATCGGCACCACCCCGCCGCTGGACTTCTACGCCAACGACGACAAGACGATCATCGGCATCGAACCGGACATCGCCTCGCTCATCGGCGACGTGCTCGGCCTCAAGGTCGAGTTCAACCCGGTCTCCTGGGAGAACATCTTCGTCGGCCTGGACAGCGGCAAGTACGACGCCGGCCTGTCCAACATCACCGTCACCGAGGAGCGCAAGGAGAAGTACGACTTCGCCACCTACCGGCTGGACGTCCTCGGCTTCGAGACCAAGAAGGGCAGCGGGATCAAGGTCACCGGTGCCAAGGACCTGGCCGGCCGGTCCGTCGGCGTCGCCACCGGCACCAACCAGGAGAAGCTGCTGATCTCCTGGAGCGAGGAGGACGTCCGCAACGGCCTCAAGCCGATCGACATCAAGTACTTCTCCGGCACCGAGTACTACCTGGCGCTCTCCTCCGGCCGGATCGACGTCTACACCGGCCCCAACCCCAGCCTGGCCTTCCACGCCGTGCAGACCGGAGAGACCGAGGTGGTCGGCACCTACTCGGGCGGCGGCGCGGACGTCCTCGGCAAGATCGCGGCCACCACCCACAAGGACAACGGCCTGGTCAAGGCGCTCAACGGCGCGATCAACGAGCTGATCAGGAACGGGACGTACGGGCAGGTGCTCAAGCGCTGGGGCCTGGAGAACGAGGCCGTCCAGACCTCCGAGATCAACCCGGTGGGCCTGCCCAAGCCCAAGGCGTGACACCACGCCGGACCGAGCTGTGACACCGGGGCCTCCGTCGTTCACCCGTTCGTCCCCGCCCGCCGCTATGGTGACCCCTCCGACGGCGAACGCCGTTCGGGCGGGGGCACGTTGGGGGAGGGCATGCGCAAGGGTGAGGTGCTCGGCGGTCGCTTCCGGCTGGAGGAGTGGCTGGGCAAGGGCGGCTTCGGCGTGGTCTGGCGGGCGACCGACACCGTGCTGGACCGGCCGGTCGCGGTCAAGCTGCTGCTGGCCGAGCACGCGGCCGACCAGGAGGCCGTCGGCCGGTTCGTCCGCGAGGCCAAGCTGGCCGGGAACCTGTCCCATCCGCACATCGTCACGGTGCACGACTACGGCCGGGTCGCCGGTGTCGAGGGGGAGGTCCACTACCTGGTGATGGAGCTGGTCCGCGGCCGCCCGCTGTCCGCGGTGCTCAAGGACGGACAGCCGGAGCACGGACTGGCGCTGGCCTGGATGACCCAGGTCTGCGAGGCGCTCGACGTCGCGCACCGCAGCGGGGTGATCCACCGGGACATCAAGCCGGAGAACGTCATGATCCTGGACGGCGGGGGCCGGGCCAAGGTGCTGGACTTCGGCATCGCCCGGCTGCTCACCCAGTCGGTCGGGCTCACCTCCACCGGCAGCGTGGTCGGCACCGTCCCGTACCTGGCGCCCGAGTGCTGGTCCGGCGGGACCGTGGACGGCCGGGCCGACCTCTACGCCTTCGGCGTGATGCTGTACGAGGTCAGCACCGGCCGGCGGCCGTTCCGCGCCGACTCGCCGTACGAGTACATGCGCAAGCACATGGACGAGACCCCGCCCCGGGTGCGCGGCACGGACCCGGCGCTGGCCGAGCTGGTCGCCCGGCTGCTCGCCAAGCGGCCCGCGGACCGGCCCGCCGACGCCGCCGAGGTGCTGGAGCGGCTGCGGGCCGTCCGCCCCGGGGTGCAGGGGCCGGGGCCGAGCCCGGAGCAGCTGCGCCGGCGGGCCGACCAGGCCTGGCAGCACGGCGCCGAGGGCCGGCCCGGGGACGCGGTGGACATGCTGCTCCAGCTCGTCCCCGACTTCGCCCGGACCTGCGGCCCGGCCGACCCGCGCACCCTGCGCACCTGCCACGACCTGGCCCTCTGGCTGGCCCGGGCCGGCCGCCGGGCCGCCGCCGTCGCCCTGCTGGAGGCGCTGGCCGAGCAGCCCGGCACCGCCCCGGAGGCCCGGGCCGACCTGCGGCGCGACCTCGCGCACTGGCGGGGGGAGGCCGAGCGGCTCGGCCCGGGCCAGGGGCCGTCGCTAGACCTGCGGGTGCTGCTCGGCGGCGGCGCGCAGCGCGGCTGAGGCACCGGCGGCGATCGGGTCGCCGTGCCCGAAGACGGCGGTCTCCACCGGCAGTGCGGCGAGCCGGTGGAAGGAGGCGAGGGCCAGTGCCGGGTCGGTGTGGAACACCCCCGGCCCGGTCCGCCCCCGGACGTTGGACACCAGGTCCCCGGTGAACAGCACCCCGGGCCCGGGCAGGTGCAGGGCGATGCTGCCGTCGGTGTGCCCGGGCACGTGCACGACCACGGCGCCGCCGCCGATGTCCAGCACGTCCCCGTCCTCGACCTCGCGGTGCACCGGGCAGGGCTCGGCTGGCGGGATCGGCGGCAGCCCGTCCCACAGCTGCTGCTCGAAGGGGCTGAGCACGGGCGGCACCGCGGGCTGCTCGCGCCGTACCACCGGCGCCTCCAGCCGGTGCGCCACCACCTCGGCGGACCAGCGGCGGGCCAGTTCGGCGGCGGAGCCGGTGTGGTCCTCGTGGTGGTGGGTGAGCACGATCCGGCGTACGGCCGTCGGGTCCGGTCCGATGGTGCGGATCGCCTTCTCGATGCCGTCCGCCGACCCGGCGATGCCGGTGTCGATCAGGGTCGGTCCGTGGTCGTCCTGCCAGAGGTAGGCGGTGCCGAACTCCAGGGTGATCATGTGCAACTCGTCGCGTACCCGGGTGATCTCCATGCCCGGATCCTGCGCCCTGCGGCGCCTCGGCACACGGACGTTCGCCCTGGGCGTGCTTCCCGGCTCGGCGGATCCGCCGGACCGGGAGGTCTGTCAACCGTACGGGCCGCCTATTCGGGCCCCCGTGCCTTCGTGCGATTTGATGGGAATCCGCCCATCGGGACGGTCTGGTCCACCGGCCCGGGCCGTTGATATACCTCGTTGCCAGACTCGGGAGCGGTGTCCGCGCCGCCCCGGTGAGCTGCGACGAAAGGCTGGTGACGGATCGATGAAGCTCCTCCGCGTCGGACCCCCGGGCGCCGAGCGCCCGGTCGTGCTGGGCCAGGACGGCACCGCGTACGACCTCTCCGGGCGGGCCCGCGACCTCGACGGGGCCTTCCTGGCCGGGCTGGACACCGCCGAGCTGGCCCGGGAGGTGGCCGCCGGCGCGTTGCCGGTGGTGGACCTGGCCGGACTGCGGGTGGGTGCGCCGGTGGCCCGGCCGGGCAAGGTGGTCGGCATCGGGCTCAACTACCGCGACCACGCGGCCGAGGCCGGGGCCGCGATCCCGGACGAGCCGGTGATCTTCCTCAAGCCGAGCTCCACCGTGGTCGGCCCCTACGACGAGGTGCTGGTGCCGCGCGGCGGTGAGAAGACCGACTACGAGGCCGAGCTGGCGATCGTGATCGGCCGCACCGCCCGCTACCTGGACTCGCACGCCGAGGCCGCCGCCGTGATCGCCGGCTACACGATCGCCAACGACGTCACCGAGCGGGCGTTCCAGTTCGAGCGCGGCGGCCAGTGGGACAAGGGCAAGTCGGCGGAGACCTTCACCCCGCTCGGGCCCTGGCTGGTCACCGCCGACGAGGTGGCCGACCCGCAGGCCCTGACGCTGCGGCTCTGGGTCAACGGCGAGCGGCGGCAGCACGGCAGCACCGCGGAGATGGTCTTCCCGGTGCTGGAACTCGTCCGCTACGCGAGCCAGTTCATGGTGCTGGAGCCCGGCGACGTGATGGTCACCGGCACCCCGGCCGGGGTCACCCTGGGCCACCCGGGCACGCCGTTCCTGGCCCCGGGCGACGTCGTCGAGATCGAGATCGACGGCCTCGGCCGGCAGCGCCAGGTGCTCGGCAAGGCGTAGGGCGTGCGCCGCCCGACCCTTGGCACGGGGGTCGGGAGGCCCTCAGGCCCCGTCCGGGGGAGTACCGCCCAGCACCGCCCGCAGCCGCTCGGCCCGTTCCGCCCGCGGCCCCTCCAGCGCGAGCAGCCCCGCCAGCACCTCCGCCGTCTGCGGATCGTGCAGCGCCGTCGCCGCCGCCATCGCCGTGAACTGGTCCACCAGCCAGTCCCGCAGGCCCTCCACCGGCAGCGCGCGCCCCTCGTCCAGCCAGCTCAGCGACGCGCCCTCGACGACCGCGATCCAGGAGCGCACCAGCAGGGTCAGCCGCGGCCCGGCCTCCCGTACGCCCAGGTGCCGCAGGGTCCGCCGGAGCGCCGCCCGCCGGACGTCGTCCACGATGGCCGTGGTCCGGGCCGTCTCCACCACCGAACCGCCGCGCAGCAGCGCCGAGTAGCCCGCGTCGTGCTCGGCAACGAAGGCGAAGTAGCCGTCCAGCGCGGCGGCCAGCTGCTCGGACGGCCGCCCGGTCGACGGGACGGCGAACCGGCCGGTCAGCTCGTCCGCCGCGGTGCGCAGCGCGGCCTCGTACAACTGCTGCTTGCCGCCCGCGAAGTAGCGGTAGACCAGCGGCCGGGAGGCGCCGGCGGCCTCGGCGACGTCGTCCAGGCTGACCTCCTCGGGCGGTCGGACGGCGAACAGCTCCAGGGCGACCGCGATCAGCTGCTCGCGCCGCTGTTCGACCGGCAGCCGCCGGTAGCCGGAGCGGCGCGGGCGCGGTCCGGGGGCGGCCGGGTCGGTTGCCGAGGTGGGGCGGGCTTCCATGGCCGTCAGCGTAATGGGCGTCGTGCCGATCGGGACCTGTCACGCACCGGATCTCTCCGAACGGGTGTTTGGTCCGCTCACCCTGTGTCAGAGCCCTGACCCCAGCCGGTCAACGGTCGATGACGGGGGCTTGCAATCGGCCCGGGCACCGCGATGATGTCCGAATGGTTGAAGAACTGATCACCACCGGCGGCGACACTCCCCGCCGCATCGCCGACGGTTACGTCCAGGCGCTGGCCGACCTCGACCCGCTGACCGCCGTCTACCTCGGCCTCAACCCCGAGGACGACCGGCTGCCCGACCTCTCCCCGGACGGCGCCGAGCGGATCGCCGACCTCGCCCGCCGCACCCTGGCCCGGCTGGACGAGGCCGAGCGGGCCGGCGCCGCGGACGACGAGGCCGAGCGCCGCTGCGCCCGCCTGCTGCGCGAGCGGCTGACCGCCGAACTCGCCGTGCACGACGCCGGGGAGGACTACCGCGCGGTGCGCAACCTCGGCTCCCCGGTGCACAACACCCGGGAGGCCTTCACCCTGATGGCCACCGACACCGAGGCCGAGTGGCAGCTGATCGGCCGCCGCCTGGCCCGCGTCCCGCTGGCGCTGGAGCAGTACCGGCGGACGCTGACCGAGGGCATCGAGCGCGGGCTGCTGTCCGGCCCGCGCCAGGTCGGGACGGTGGTCGGCCAGTTCGGCGAGTGGCTGGCCGGGGACGTCCCGGGCGGCTGGTTCGGCGAGTTCGTCCAGGACGCCCCGGAGAGTGTGCGGGCCGAGCTGTCCGTGCACGCGGTGGCCGCCGCCGAGGCGCTGGCCGCGCTGCGCGACTGGCTGCGCGACGTGTACGGCCCGGCCGCCGCCGGCACCCCGGACACCGCCGGGCGGGAGCGCTACGCCCGCTGGGTGCGCTACTGGACGGGCGCGGACCTGGACCTGGACGAGGCGTACGCGTGGGCCTGGAGCGAGTTCCACGACCTGCTCGCGCAGATGGAGGCCGAGGCCGAGAAGGTCCGCCCGGGCGTCGGCCCGATGGCCGCGATGAAGTGGCTGGAGACGGACGGCCCGGCGATCGAGGGCGCCGAGGCCGCCCGGGAGTACCTCCAGGGTCTGATGGACCAGGCCATCCGGGACCTCCAGGGCACCCACTTCGACCTGGCCGAGCCGGTCACCCGGGTCGAGTCGCGGATCGCCCCGCCCGGCAGCGCCGCCGCGCCGTACTACACCCAGCCCGCACTGGACTTCAGCCGCCCCGGCCGGACCTGGCTGCCGGTCCTCGGCGAGGAGCGCTTCCCGGTCTGGGACCTGGTGTCGACCTGGTACCACGAGGGCGTCCCCGGCCACCACCTCCAGCTCGCGCAGTGGGTGTACGTCGCGGACCGGCTCTCCAGCTACCAGGTGAGCCTCGGCGGGGTGAGCGCCAACCTGGAGGGCTGGGCGCTGTACGCCGAGCGCCTGATGGACGAGCTCGGCTACCTCACCGACCCGGGCCACCGGCTGGGCTTCCTCAACGCCCAGATGATGCGGGCGCTGCGGGTCATCGTCGACATCGGCATGCACGTCGGCCTGGACTTCCCGGCGGACTCCCCGTACCGGCCGGGCGAGCCGGTGAGCCCCGAGCACGGGCGGGAGTTCTTCGGCCGGTACTGCGGCCTGTCCGCCGACTTCCTGGACAGCGAGCTGGTCCGCTACCTGGGCATGCCCGGCCAGGCGATCGGCTACAAGCTGGGCGAGCGGGCCTGGCTCCGGGGCCGGGCGGCGGCGCGGGCGGCGCACGAGGCGCGCGGCGAGGAGTTCGACCTCAAGGCCTGGCACATGGCGGCGCTCTCGCAGGGCTCGCTGGGGCTGGACGACCTGGTCGCGGAGCTCTCGGCGCTCTGAGCGGAGCTCTCGGCGCTCTGAGCGGGGCCGTCGGCGCCCTGGGCGGAGCCGTCGGCGCGCCGGGGCGCGTGGTGGGGACCAGGACCCCGGGACTCGGTCGCGAGTCCCGGGGTCCTGGTCCTTTTGTCCGACAAAGGTCGATTTGGTGAGGTTTTTCCTTGCCATTCGCCGAGGTCGGCGTTTGGCTGGAAGGCGACTGCGTGACCTCTCCGTACCCCCTCCGGAAGGCTCGACCAGTGTCTGCTCAACCCGCCGCCATCGGTCATGGGACCGCCGACAGTCGCCGCTGGTGGGCGCTGACGGTCATCGCCATCGCCCAGCTCATGATCGTCCTCGACATCACCATCGTGAACATCGCGCTGCCGTCGGCCCAACGGGACCTGGGCATCACCGACGCGAACCGGCAATGGGTGATCACCGCCTACACCCTCGCCTTCGGCGGCCTGCTGCTGCTCGGCGGCCGGCTGGGCGACCTCTTCGGCCGCAAGCGCGTGTTCATCGTCGGCCTGCTGGGCTTCGCCCTCGCCTCCGCCCTCGGCGGCGCGGCGGTCGACCCGGCCATGCTGTTCGGTGCCCGTGCCCTCCAGGGCGCGTTCGGCGCCCTGCTCGCCCCATCCGCGCTGGGCCTGCTCTCCACCACCTTCTCCGATCCGAAGGAACGCAGTACGGCCTTCGGCATCTTCGGCGCGATCGCCGGTGGCGGCGCCGCGATCGGCTTCATCGCCGGCGGGCTGCTCACCGAGTACCTGGACTGGCGCTGGTGCCTGTTCGTGAACACCCCGATCGCCGTGGTGACCGCCTTCGCGGCCTTCCGGGTGCTCCACCGCGACCACGTCGAGAAGGGCCGCCGGATCAAGCTGGACCTGCCCGGGGCGCTGCTCGGCTGCGGCGGCCTGCTGGCCATCGTGTTCGGCACCTCCGAGGCCGTCACCCGGGGCTGGAGCGACGGTCTGGTGATCGGCTCGCTGCTGCTGGGCGTGGCGCTGCTCGGGGTGTTCGTCCTGGTCGAGAAGCGCTCCGCGCACCCGCTGCTGCCGATCCACATCGTGGCCGAGCGCAACCGCGGCGGCGGCGCCCTCTCGGTGGGCCTGGCCATGGTCGGCATGTTCGGCCTGTTCCTGTTCCTGACCTACTACATGCAGGCCATCAAGCACTTCTCGCCGGTGGTCTCGGGCGTCTCCTTCCTGCCCATGACGGCGGCCATCATCCTGAGCTCGACCGGCGTCGCGGCCCGGCTGATGACCCGGGTGCCGTCCCGGAACCTGATCACCCCCGGGCTGCTGCTGGCCGCGGGCGGCATGGCCTGGCTGACCCAGATGAAGGTGGACAGCCCGTGGGCCGCCATGGTGCTGCCCTCGGTGCTGCTGATCGGCTTCGGCATGGGCCTGGTGTTCATGCCGGCGATGAGCCTGGCCACCCTCGGGGTCGCCCCGCACGAGGCCGGTGCGGCCTCGGCCACCATCAACTCGGCCCAGCAGGTGGGCGGTTCGCTCGGCACGGCGCTGCTGAACACGATCGCCGCCAGCGCCACCGCGACGTACCTGGCCACCCGGATCACCAGCGATCCGCTGGTGCGGGCCCAGGGTGCGGTGCACGGCTACGTGGTCGCGACCTGGGTCGCGATGGGCGTGCTGCTGCTGGCCGCTCTGGTCGCCTTCCTGATGATCGACCACCGGCCGGCGCCCGCCGGGGCGACCGCCGTCCCGGGCGGCGCGCAGGCGCCGGCCGCCGCACCGGCGGCCGTGGACGGCCGGCCGAGCCCGCGGGCCGCGGCGATGGCCGACGTGAAGGCCAACGTGAAGCCGGCGGCGGAGGTCCGCGCGGAGGCGGGGTCGGACCGGCCGCCGGCCGACTGACCGCGGCGGCGCACCGCAACCCCCGCGCCCCCTCGCTCCCCGGCCACCGCCGGGGGAGCGAGGGGGGCGCCGCCGTGCCGCGACGTCCACCGCCCTTCGACGTCCACGGTCTTCGACGTCCACGGTCTTCGACGTCCATCGCCTTCATCGCAGGGCCCGTTCCGGTTACGCTCCTGCTCCGGTGGGCGCTTTTCTCATCGAGCTCCAAGCCGACGGTAACGAGGCTTCCAGGCTGGGGCGCCATAGTCATTGACCGAACGAGGCGCCACCGACCAGGGCAGGGGAGTCAGGAATGGGCCAGCACAGCCGCGAGAGGTCGCGCCGTCACCGTCTGCTCGCCCCCTCGCTGTTCACCGCGCTGGCGGCCCTCGTGGTGGCCGCCGTGCTGGCCGGGACGCACGGGTTCAGCCTGTCCGACGCGACGGCCGCCGGGAAGGTGGCCCGCAGCACCCGGGCCGTCGTCCCGGAGCCGGCCACCGCCACCGCGGCGCCGGCCTCGCCCGGCCCGGCCGCGGACACCACCCCGAGCGCGACCCCGACCCCGACGGACACCCCGACGCCCACCGGGACGCCGACCGCCACGGACACCCCGACGGCCCCCGCCCCGACCACGTCCGCCGCGCCCGACGTGCGCAGCGCCGCGCTCGGCAGGACCGCCGCCGCCCCCGCCGACGACCGGGAGTCCTCCACCGTCGGCGCGCTGTTCAGCGGTCCGGTCGGGCCCGGCAACCACTTCTGCACCGCCAGCGTGCTGCACAGCGCCACCGGCAACCTGCTGCTGACCGCCGCGCACTGCGTCAGCAGCCCCGGCGGGGTGACCTTCGCCCCCGGCTACCGGGACGGCTCCGCGCCGTACGGCACCTGGCAGGTGACGGCGGTCCACACGGCGAGCGGCTGGTCCCAGAACGGCGACGTGGACGAGGACTTCGCGATCCTGGAGACCGCCCCCAGCAACGGCCGCAACGTCGAGGACGTGGTCGGCGGCAACAAGCTCGGCACCGACGAGTCCTTCGGCGCGACCGTCCGCCTCTACGGCTACCCGGCCGGCGCCGAGACGCCCAGCCTCTGCACCAACACCACCGCCCAGCAGAGCGCCTACCAGCGGGTGATCGACTGCCCGGCGTACCCGTCCGGCACCAGCGGCGGCCCCTGGATCAACACCGCGACCGGGGACGTGGTCGGCGCGATCGGCGGCTACCAGCAGGGCGGCGACAGCGACGACACCTCGTACAGCGCCTACTTCGACCACACCATCGCGACCCTGTACACCCAGGTCGAGGGCAGCGCCCCCTGACCCGACGGGTCCGGGCCCCTCCCCCCGGGGCCCGGGCCCGTCGGCACCCCGTCCCGGGCGTCCGCGCCCGGACATGACGAAGGCCCAGATCCGTGGATCAACTCCACTGATCTGGGCCTCGATTGCACTTCCTGCGAAGTGCCCCCGGTAGGATTCGAACCTACGCACCCGCCTCCGGAGGGCGGTGCTCTATCCCCTGAGCTACGGGGGCCGGTTGGCCTGTCGGTCACTCGCGCGTTCCGACGGGATGAACACTACCAGGCTTCCAGCAGGGTCCGTGCACGGGTTTCCGGAAAGATCGTCGGGGCGCCGGGCGGCCGCCCGGCGGGCGGAAGTGTCCAAAGGCCGGACGGGGCGGCGGGGCCGCCGATACCCTCGGTGAGGTGTCGGTCGTGTCCGGGCGGGTCCTCGTGGTGGACGACAGCGAGGTGATCCGCCAGCTGATCAGGGTCAACCTGGAGCTCGAGGGCTTCGAGGTGGTGACCGCCGCCGACGGCGCCGAGTGCCTGGAGGTCGTCCGCCGGGTGAAGCCCGACGTGGTGACGCTGGACGTGGTGATGCCTCGGCTGGACGGCTTGCGGACGGCGGCCCGGCTGCGCGCGACCCCGGACACCAGCGGGCTGCCGATCGCGATCGTGAGCGCCTGCACCCCGGCGGACCTCGATCTGGGGGAGGCGGTCGGGGTGGACGGCTACCTCGGCAAGCCCTTCGACCCCGCCGACCTGGTGGCCCTGGTCCGGCGCCTGATGCCGGCCGCGGAACGGCCCGCCGGGTTTCGCCCTGAGCGAACAGGGCGTGCGGATCGCGGCTGACACCCCAGGGGGCGCCGTCCCGCGGCGTCTCAACCGGCAAACCGGGTGGCGGGCGGGTACCCCGTCTCGCCTACGCTTGGCGTCGTGACCCCCGCAGACCTTTCCCAGGCAATCCAGGCCGCAGTGAGCTCCGCCGTCGAGGCGGGCGAGCTGGCCGTCGCCGTGCCCGAGCACGTGACGGTCGAGCGGCCCAAGAACCGGGACCACGGCGACTACGCGACGAACGTGGCCCTCCAGCTCGCCAAGGCGGCCGGCAAGCCGCCGCGAGCCGTTGCCGAGGCCCTGGCCGAGCGCCTGCGAGGGATCACCGGCGTCGCCAAGGTCGACATCGCCGGTCCGGGCTTCCTGAACATCACCCTGGACACCGCCACCGCCGGTGCGCTCGCCCGCACCGTCGTCGAGGCGGGCGAGGCCTACGGCCGCAACGAGGCCCTCAAGGGCCTCAAGATCAACCTGGAGTTCGTCTCCGCCAACCCGACCGGCCCGATCCACATCGGCGGCGTCCGCTGGGCGGCCGTCGGCGACTCGCTGGCGCGCGTGCTGCGGGCCTCCGGCGCCGACGTCACCACCGAGTACTACCTCAACGACGCCGGCGTGCAGATCAGCAAGTTCGCCGCCTCGCTCCAGGCCGCCGCGAACGGCCGCGAGGTGCCCGAGGGCGGCTACGTCGGCGAGTACATCGTCGACATCGCCAAGGCGCTCACCGACGCGGTCCCGGGCGTGCTCGACCTGCCCGAGGCCGAGCAGCTGGAGGTCTTCCGCACCGAGGGCCTCAAGCTCATGGTCGCCGAGATCAAGCGCTCGATGGACGAGTTCGGCACCCACTTCGACGTGTGGTTCTCGGAGAAGACGCTGCACGACTCGGGCGCCGTCGAGAAGGCCATCGAGCGGCTGCGCGAGCAGGGCCACGTCTTCGACCAGGACGGCGCGGTCTTCCTGCGCACCACCGACTTCGGTGACGACAAGGACCGCGTCCTGATCAAGGCCGACGGCGACAAGACCTACTTCGCCGCCGACGCCGCGTACTACCTGTCCAAGCGGGACCGCGGCGCCGAGGTCGCGCTCTACATGCTGGGCGCCGACCACCACGGCTACGTCAACCGCCTCAAGGCCATCGCGGCCTGCGCGGGCGACGACATGAACCACAACATCGAGGTGAAGATCGGCCAGTTCGTGAAGATGCTTCGCGACGGCGAAGAGGTCCGCATGTCCAAGCGGGCCGGCAACATCATCACGATCGACGACGTGGTCGACTGGATCGGCGTCGACGCCGCCCGCTACACCCTGGCGCGCTCCTCCACGGACTCGACGATCACGCTCGACATCAACATCCTGACCAGCCAGACCAACGAGAACCCGGTCTACTACGTCCAGTACGCCCACACCCGGATGTGCGGTGTCGCCCGCAAGGCGGCCGAGCTGGGCGTGGACAAGGGCACGGCCGAGCAGTTCAAACCCGAGCTGCTCGCCACCGAGTGGGAGTCCGACGTGCTCGGCCACCTCGCCGAGTTCCCGCGCGTGCTGGCCACGGCCGGCGAGCTGCGCGAGCCGCACCGCGTCGCCGTCTACCTGGAGAAGCTCGCGGGCAAGTACCACCGCCTGTACGAGAACTGCATGTTCCTGCCCAAGGGCGACGAGGAGCTCAACGACACGCACCGGGCCCGCCTCTGGCTGGTCGAGGCGACGCGCACCGTGCTCGCCAACGGCCTCACGCTCCTGGGCGTGACGGCGCCCGAGCGGATGTAAGCACCACCCCCAAGCGCACAGCGGGGGCGGCTGACGGTCAACGAGGACCGTCGCCGCCCCTCGCCATAGGTCTCGAAGGACTTTGGACATGAGTCGCTCCGCACACCCCGCAGGCCCCCGTCACGGTGATGTCCTGCCCGAGGGCCACTACCAGGCCCCGCCGGCCGATCTGAACGCGCTCGACCCCAAGGTCTGGTCGCGCACCGTCGCCCGCGACGCCGAGGGCGTGGCCACCGTCGGCGGGATCGACGTCAAGCGGCTGGCGGCCGAGTTCGGCACCCCGGCCTACGTGCTGGACGAGGAGGACTTCCGCAGCCGGGCCCGCGCCTGGCGGGACGCCTTCGGCGCCGACGCGGACGTCTACTACGCCGGCAAGGCCTTCCTCTCCAAGGCGGTCGTGCGCTGGCTGCACGAGGAGGGCCTCAACCTCGACGTGTGCAGCGCCGGGGAGTTGGCGGTGGCGCTGGCCGCCGGGATGCCGGCGGAGCGGATCGCGCTGCACGGCAACAACAAGTCGGTGGACGAGCTGGAGCACGCCGTGAAGACCGGCGTCGGGCACATCGTGGTCGACTCCTACGAGGAGATCGAGCGGCTGGCCGCGATCGCCGCCCGCCAGGGCGTGCGCCAGCAGGTGCTGATCCGGATCACCGTCGGCGTCGAGGCGCACACCCACGAGTTCATCGCCACGGCGCACGAGGACCAGAAGTTCGGCCTGTCCCTCACCGGGGGAGCGGCCGCCGAGGCGGTGCGCCGGGTGCTCGGCCACGACAGCCTGGAGCTGCGCGGCATCCACTCGCACATCGGCTCGCAGATCTTCGACATGGCGGGCTTCGAGGTCGCCGCCCGCCGGGTGGTCGGCCTGCTGGCCGGGATCCGGGACGAGCACGGCGTCGAGCTGCCCGAGATCGACCTGGGCGGCGGCCTGGGCATCGCCTACACCAGCGAGGACGACCCGCGCGAGCCGGCCGAGATCGCCGCCGCGCTGGCCGAGATCGTCCGCCGGGAGTGCGCCGCCGCCGACCTGAACGCCCCCCGGCTGAGCGTGGAGCCGGGCCGGGCGATCGTCGGCCCGACGGCGTTCACGCTGTACGAGGTCGGCACGGTCAAGCCGCTGGAGGGCCTGCGCACCTACGTCAGCGTGGACGGCGGGATGTCCGACAACATCCGCACCGCGCTGTACGACGCCGAGTACTCGGTGGCGCTGGTGTCGCGCACCAGCGACGCCGAGCCGATGCTGGTGCGGGTGGTCGGAAAGCACTGCGAGTCCGGCGACATCGTCGTCCGGGACGCCTTCCTGCCGTCCGACCTGGCCGCGGGCGACCTGATCGCGGTGCCCGCCACCGGCGCCTACTGCCGCTCGATGGCGAGCAACTACAACCACGCCCTCAGGCCTCCGGTGCTCGCCGTCAAGGACGGTGCGGCCCGGGTGATCGTCCGGCGCGAGACGGAGGAGGATCTCCTGCGCCTGGATATCGGATGACGAAATTCTCGTCTCAGATCATGGAACGACCGTAGATCCGTGCGGAAAGTCCCCGAGACTGGTACGGACCGAAGTGACCGGCGGCCCCTGAAAACCGCCGGAAATACCGAAGCACGAAGAATGCAGAGCGGAGTCGGATGATGCGTACGCGCCCGCTGAAGGTGGCGTTGCTGGGTTGTGGTGTGGTGGGCTCCGAGGTGGCGCGCATCATGACGACGACGGCCGACGACCTCGCCGCTCGCATCGGTGCCCCGGTCGAGCTCGCCGGGATTGCGGTCCGCCGGGCCGGCCGGGTGCGCCCCGGGGTGCCCGAGCACCTGATCACCACCGACGCCGAGGCCCTGGTGGGCCGCGGTGACATCGACGTCGTGGTCGAGGTGGTGGGCGGCATCGAGCCGTCCAAATCGCTGCTCCTGTCCGCCTTCGCGAAGGGCGCCTCGGTGGTCAGCGCCAACAAGGCGCTGCTCGCCAAGGACGGCACCGAGCTGCACGCGGCGGCCGCCGCGGCCGGCGTGGACCTGTACTACGAGGCCGCGGTGGCGGGCGCGATCCCGCTGCTGCGCCCGCTGCGCGAGTCCCTCGCGGGGGACAAGGTCAACCGGGTGCTGGGCATCGTCAACGGCACCACCAACTTCATCCTCGACAAGATGGACACCACCGGCGCCGGCTACTCGGAGGCGCTGGAGGAGGCCACCGCGCTCGGCTACGCCGAGGCGGACCCGACGGCCGACGTCGAGGGCTTCGACGCCGCCGCCAAGGCCGCCATCCTGGCCGGGATCGCGTTCCACACCGAGGTCACCGCGGCGGACGTCTACCGCGAGGGCATCACCGAGGTGACCGCCGCCGACATCGCCTCCGCCAAGGCGATGGGCTGCGTGGTCAAGCTGCTGGCGATCTGCGAGCGGGCCGCCGACGGCGCGTCCGTCACCGCGCGGGTCCACCCGGCGATGATCCCGCTCTCGCACCCGCTGGCGTCCGTCCGCGAGGCGTACAACGCGGTGTTCGTCGAGGCCGAGGCGGCCGGCCGGCTGATGTTCTACGGCCCGGGCGCGGGCGGCTCGCCGACCGCCTCCGCGGTGCTCGGCGACCTGGTCGCGGTCTGCCGCAACAAGCTGGCCGGGTCCACCGGTCCCGGTGACTCCGTGTACACGCAGCTGCCCGCCAAGCCGATGGACGAGGTGGTCACCCGCTACCACGTCAGCCTGGACGTGGACGACCGGGCGGGCGTGCTCGCCCAGGTCGCGTCCGTCTTCGCCGAGCACGGCGTCTCCATCGACACCGTGCGCCAGCAGGGCCGCGACGGCGACGCCTCGCTCGTCGTGGTCACCCACCGTGCCACCGACGCCGCGCTGTCGGCGACGGTCGACAAGCTCCGCGCGCTGGACAGCGTGCGGGACGTGGCCAGCATCATGCGGGTCGAAGGGGAATAAGGAACCAGCCATGAACGCCGTTGCCGAGAACGTCGTCCGAGGCGCGCACACCCACCAGTGGCGCGGCCTGATCGAGGAGTACCGGGACCGCCTGCCGGTCACCGCGGCCACCCCGGTGGTCACCCTGCTGGAGGGCGGCACGCCCCTGGTACCGGCCCAGGTGCTCTCCGAGCGCACCGGCTGCGAGGTCTACCTCAAGGTCGAGGGCGCCAACCCGACCGGTTCCTTCAAGGACCGCGGGATGACGATGGCCATCTCCAAGGCCAAGGAGGAGGGCGCCCAGGCCGTCATCTGCGCCTCCACCGGCAACACCTCGGCCTCCGCCGCCGCCTACGCGGTGCGGGCCGGGATGGTCTCCGCCGTGCTCGTCCCGCAGGGCAAGATCGCCCTGGGCAAGATGGGCCAGGCGCTGGTGCACGGAGCCAAGATCCTCCAGGTCGACGGGAACTTCGACGACTGCCTGACGCTCGCCCGCGAACTGTCCGAGAAGTACCCGGTGGCGCTGGTCAACTCGGTGAACCCGGTGCGGATCGAGGGCCAGAAGACGGCGGCCTTCGAGATCGTCGACATGCTCGGCGACGCCCCGGACATCCACGTCCTGCCGGTCGGCAACGCGGGCAACATCACCGCCTACTGGAAGGGCTACCGGGAGTACGCCGCCGACGGGATGGCCGCCCGCACCCCGCGGATGTGGGGCTTCCAGGCCGCCGGCTCGGCCCCGATCGTGGACGGCGCGCCCGTCCTCAAGCCGCAGACCATCGCCACCGCGATCCGGATCGGCAACCCGGCCTCCTGGGACTTCGCGCTCGCCGCGCGGGACGAGTCCGGCGGCCTCATCGACAAGGTGACGGATCGTCAGATCCTCGCCGCCTACCGGCTGTTGGCCGCGCAGGAGGGCGTCTTCGTGGAGCCCGCCTCGGCCGCCTCGGTGGCCGGCCTGCTGGCCAAGGCGGAGGCCGGCCTGGTCGACCCGGGCCAGCGGATCGTCTGCACGGTGACCGGCAACGGCCTCAAGGACCCGGACTGGGCGGTGGCCGGCGCGCCGCAGCCGCAGGTCGTCCCGGTCGACCCGGAGGCCGCGGCCCAGCGGCTCGGACTGCTGGACTGACGGCGGGGCCTGACAGTTCGACGGGCCGACCCTTTCGGGGGTCGGCCCGTCACAGTTCTCCGGTGACACTTTTGTGTCAATTCCGCTGCGCATTCCGATCCGATTCCACCCCACTCCCTGACCGCGGGGGGTGCGCATTCCGGCCAGAACCGGCAACACACCAGATCGAAGGCCCACGGGGTGTACCACTGGGGAACCTCTCTTCGATACTCTGGGACCGGCCGTGTGGCACATGCCCCGGGCCCGTCCTGGTACGGGCCGCGCCGACGACAGCGACCGCCAGGCCCGAGAGGCCGCGGCCCTTTCCCCACCTCGCACCGACGACGCGCTCCGCGCCGCCCGATTTCCCCAGGAGAGTCCACCGCATGGCCGGTCCTGCGTTCCGTGCCGCCGCCGTCCGGGTCCGGGTTCCCGCGACCAGCGCCAACCTCGGCCCGGGCTTCGATGCCTTCGGGCTCGCGCTGGGCCTGTACGACGACGTCGTCGTCCGGGTCTCCGACTCCGGCCTCTCCGTCGACATCGCCGGCGAGGGCGCGCAGACGCTGCCGCGGGACGAGCGCCACCTGCTGGTCCGCTCGATGCGGGCCGCCTTCGACCGGCTCGGCGGCCAGCCGCGCGGCCTCGAAGTGGTCTGTGCCAACCGGATACCGCACGGCCGCGGCCTGGGCTCCTCCTCGGCCGCCATCTGCGCCGGGATCGTGGCCGCCCGCGCCGTCACCATCGGCGGCCCGTCCGCGCTGGACGACGACGCGCTGCTGGCCCTCGCCTCCGAGCTGGAGGGCCACCCGGACAACGTCGCGGCCTGCCTGCGCGGCAACTTCACCATCGCCTGGACCGACGAGGAGTCGGCCAAGGCGGTCGCCCTGGAGCCCTCCGCGCAGGTCGTCCCGGTGGTGTTCGTGCCGGCCGGCGAGGTGCTCACCGAGACCGCCCGCGGCCTGCTGCCCAAGACCGTCCCGCTGGCCGACGCCGCCGTCAACGCGGGCCGCTCCGGCCTGCTGGTGGAGGCCCTGACCAGGCGCCCCGAACTGCTCCTCGCCGCCACCGAGGACCGGCTGCACCAGGACTACCGCTCCTCCGCCATGCCGGACAGCGCCGCGCTGGTCGGCGCGCTGCGCGCGGAGGGCGTCCCCGCGGTCATCTCCGGGGCCGGCCCGACCGTGCTGGCGCTCACCGACGAGGCGGGCGTCGACAAGGTGCTCTCCTTCGCCGGGCACCACGGCCACGGCGGCGACCCGGCGTTCGCCGCGCACCGGCTCGACGTCGACCGCACCGGGGCCACCGTGCTCCCACTGGGCGTCTGAGCTGCCGGTTCGGCCCGGCGCAGAGCCGGGCCGTCCGGACACGATTGGCAAGCTCGAGGTCGGGGAATGTCTGAGGGGGTCGGTAGTGTTAACCTCATTGCTGCACCAGGTGCCCTCCGGGGCTAGGTGCGCCGCGTCCCGATCCCAGCGTTCCACTGCCGTGGAACCGCCGCGAGGTCCGGGGCGACGATTCTCCGGGAGCCCACCGCAGCGCGTACGCAGCCTGCCTGCGCGACAAGCGGTCGCATCCCGAAGCCGTGACGGCACCTGACTCCCACCCGCGGCCTCCCACTAGGGGCCAGGACGGGCGGAGCGCGGGCCACCGTCACGCGACGGGGGCCCGGGATTCGCAGGCAGCGTGGGCGCAACGCCCTCTGGGGAGGTCGACACACGACCGGCCCACGCGCCACCTCAGCACCACCGTGCTTCACGCACCGCACCTCGCAGCTCTCCCTCGACGGGCTCCCGCCATTCGAGGGATCACCGCCTCGGACCGACGCAGTCGAGCGTTGGTCAGGACAGCACAACCGGTCGCCGAGCCAGACAGGCCGACGTCCGCTCCAGGGAAGGACCCTTAGTGAGCGACTCCACCGATCTGATGGGCGCGCGCCCGGACGCCGAAGCGTCGGACGCGACCGCCGCCCCCGCTGCCCCGGCTCGCCGCCGCCGCAGTGCCGCCGCTGGCCTGGACGGCATGGTCCTCGCCGAGCTGCAGAAGCTCGCCGCGGACCTGGGCATCACCGGTACCGGACGCATGCGCAAGAGCCAGCTGATCGAGACCATCAAGGAGAAGAGCGGCGGGGACCCGCTGCTCGCCGCCGGTGGCGCCCCGGCCGCCAAGCGCACCGCCGCCAAGGCGGACGCCGAGGCCCCGGCCGAGAAGCCGGCCCGCCGCACCAAGGCCGCCGCAGCCGCTGCCGCGGCCCCGGCCGCCGAGCCGCAGGCCCAGATCGAGATCCCGGTCCAGGCCGCCGCCGAGACCGCCGCGCCGGCCCGTGCCGAGCGCACCCGCCGCCGCGCCACCTCGGCCGCCGGCGCCCCGACCGCGCCCGTCGCGGCCGCGGAGGCCGTCGCCGAGGCCGCCACCGTCGCCGTGGCCGAGCCCAAGCAGGCCGACCGTCCGGCCGAGACCCGCGCCTTCGAGGGCCGCGAGGAGGGTCGCGAGACCCGTCGCGACCGCCGCGAGCGCCGTGACCGCCGGGACGGCGGCGAGCGCACCGAGCGCACCGAGCGTACGGAGCGCACCGAGCGTCAGGACGCCGGCGAGGCCCAGGCCGGGCAGGACGCCGACGGCCGCGAGTCGCGTCGCGACCGCCGCAACCGCCGCGAGCGCACCGACCGCCAGGGCCAGCAGGGCCAGCAGCAGGCCCAGGGCGACGGCCAGCAGCGCCGCGAGGGCGGCCAGGGCCAGCAGGCCCAGCAGCCGCAGGTCCAGCAGGGCGGCTACGACGACGACGAGTTCGGCGACGGCCGTCGCGGCCGTCGGGGCCGTTACCGCGACCGTCGGGGCCGTCGCGGCCGTGACGGCTTCGAGGCCGGTCCGGCGGTCGACACGCAGATCGGCGACGACGACGTCCTGATCCCGGTCGCGGGCATCCTCGACATCCTCGACAACTACGCCTTCGTGCGCACCTCCGGCTACCTGCCGGGCCAGAACGACGTCTACGTCTCGCTCGCCCAGGTCCGCAAGAACGGCCTGCGCAAGGGTGACGCCATCACCGGTGCCGTGCGCCAGCCGCGCGAGGGCGAGCGCCGCGAGAAGTTCAACGCCATGGTGCGGCTGGACTCCGTCAACGGCATGGACCCGGAGACCGGCCGCGGCCGCCCCGAGTTCAACAAGCTCACCCCGCTGTACCCGCAGGAGCGGCTGCGCCTGGAGACCGACCCGGGCGTGCTGACCACCCGGATCATCGACCTGGTGTCGCCGATCGGCAAGGGCCAGCGCGGTCTGATCGTCGCGCCGCCGAAGACCGGCAAGACCATGGTGCTCCAGGCGGTCGCCAACGCGATCACCCACAACAACCCCGAGTGCCACCTGATGGTCGTCCTGGTCGACGAGCGTCCGGAAGAGGTCACCGACATGCAGCGGTCGGTCAAGGGCGAGGTCATCTCCTCGACCTTCGACCGCCCGGCCGAGGACCACACCACCGTCGCCGAGCTGGCCATCGAGCGCGCCAAGCGCCTGGTCGAGCTGGGCCACGACGTGGTCATCCTGCTGGACTCGATCACCCGCCTGGGCCGCGCCTACAACCTGGCGGCGCCGGCCTCCGGCCGCATCCTGTCCGGTGGTGTCGACTCGACCGCGCTGTACCCGCCGAAGAAGTTCTTCGGTGCCGCGCGCAACATCGAGAACGGCGGCTCGCTGACCATCCTGGCCACCGCGCTGGTCGAGACCGGCTCGCGGATGGACGAGGTGATCTTCGAGGAGTTCAAGGGCACCGGCAACATGGAGCTCAAGCTCGACCGGAAGCTCTCGGACAAGCGCATCTTCCCGGCCGTCGACGTGGACGCCTCCAGCACCCGCAAGGAGGAGATCCTGCTCGGCAGCGAGGAGCTGGCCATCGTCTGGAAGCTGCGCCGGGTGCTGCACGCGCTCGACTCGCAGCAGGCGATCGAGCTGCTCCTGGACAAGATGAAGCAGACCAAGAGCAACGCCGAGTTCCTGATGCAGATCGCCAAGACCACCCCCGGTTCGGGCGACTGACCGTAGGCGGACTCCGCTGCAGCACGGAACCCCGGATCGCGCGAGCGGTCCGGGGTTCCGTGCGTTCAGGGCCGCTTTGTTCCAGAGTTGGGACAGCTTGGGACTATTTGATCTTCTTGTCCGATTTACTCTGGACCGTATGGCCGAGCACAAGAGGGTCCCGAGTCGCCGCCGCAAGGTCCTGCGGTGGTCCGCCTGCGCGGTCGCCGCGCTCGTCGTCGCCGGCGGCGGCGCGGGGGCGTACGCGTACCTGAAGCTCAACGGCAACATCAAGAGCGTCGACATCGACTCCCGCCTCGGCGAGGCGCGGCCCCCGGCCGCCACCGACGGCTCCTTCAACATCCTGGTGCTGGGCTCCGACTCGCGGGTCGGCGAGAACGGCGACCTGGCCGGCGGGGACACCGGTGACACCGCGCGCTCCGACACCGCGATGGTGGTCCACGTCTACCAGGACCACTCCAGGGCCTCGATCGTCTCGATCCCGCGCGACACCCTGGTCGACCGCCCGCAGTGCACCGACGGCGCCGGCAAGGCCGTCCCGGCGGCCAAGCGCGCGATGTACAACAGCGCCTTCGAGGCGGGCGGCGCGACCTGCGCCGTCAAGACCACCGAGCAGCTCACCGGGCTGCGGATGGACCACTACCTCCAGGTGGACTTCGCCGGCTTCGCCCGGGTCGTGGACGCGATAGGCGGGGCCACCGTGACCACCACGGTGGCCATCCACGACAAGGACAGCGGGCTCGACCTGCCGGCCGGCGAGCACCACCTGGACGGGCAGCAGGCGCTGGCCTTCGTGCGCACCCGGCACGGCGTCGGCGACGGCAGCGACCTCGGCCGGATCGAGCTGCAGAAGCAGATGGTCAAGTCGCTGCTCCGGCAGGCCGGCGGGATCGGACTGTTCTCCAACCCGGTCAAGCTGTGGTCGATCGGCGACACCATGACCAAGAGCGTCACCACCGACTCCGCGCTCGGTTCGGTGAACTCCCTGGTCGGGCTGGTGCAGGAGCTCAAGGGGATCGGGCCGGACCAGCTGTCCATGGTCACCCTGCCGGTGGTGACCGCGCCCAGCGACCCCAACCGGGTGGTCGAGCAGCAGCCGCAGGCCGGGAACGTCTGGGCGGCGCTCAAGGCCGACCAGCCCCTCCCGCAGGCGGTCGTCTCGGCCCAGCCGGAGAACCCCGCCCAGGCGGCCCCCACGGCCCCGGCGGCGGGCGCCGCCAAGCCGTCCGTGAAGTCGTCCGTGCAGCCCACCGCGAAGGCCTCCGCCGTCCGCTGAGCCGCCGGCCCGCGCGCGCCCGCGCCACCCTCCGGGAGGCCGGTGCGAAGCGTCCGGAATGTCCCCCGGAATAAGCCGCGGCGGGCCCCGGTTTGGGAAGATGCGGCCGGTCCTGGCAGACTGGTCCGTCGGTCCCGGTTCACGTGCGGCATTCCAGCCGCCGACCCGGTGCCCTCCCGAAAACTAGGAGAACCCCTTGAAGCCCAACGTTCACCCGGAGTACGTGGTCACCAATGTGACCTGCACCTGCGGCGCCGAGTTCACCACCCGCTCGACCGAGACCAGTGGCGTGATCCGCGCCGAGGTCTGCTCGCAGTGCCACCCGTTCTACACCGGCAAGCAGAAGATCCTCGACACCGGCGGCCGCGTGGCCCGCTTCGAGGCCCGCTTCGGCAAGCAGCACAGCGCGAAGGCCTAGCGCTCCCTCGGCGCCGGTTCCCGGTGCCCCCGTACTCGTTGTCGGGGGCGCTGGGGGCCGGCGCCGTTCGCGTCCCAGCGCGTACCGCACAGCTCCGCCCCGCTCCGCCCTCCACACGATCCGAGTCACCGGGAAGAAGGCCACCCCATGTTCGAGGCAGTCGAAGAGCTCCTCGTCGAGCACGCCGACCTCGAAACGAGGCTGGCCGACCCGTCCGTCCACGCGGACCAGAACAACGCCCGCAAGCTGGCCAAGCGGTACGCCGAGCTGACCCCGATCACCCGGGTCTACCGGCAGTGGAAGCAGGCCGGCGAGGACATCGAGGCCGCGCGCGAACTCGCCGCCGAGGAGCCGGAGTTCCTCTCCGAGGTGAAGGAGTCCGAGGCGCGCCGCGACGAGCTGACCGAGGAACTGCGGCTGCTGCTCGTCCCGCGCGACCCGAGCGACGACAAGGACGTCATCCTGGAGATCAAGGCGGGTGAGGGCGGCGAGGAGTCCGCGCTGTTCGCCGGCGACCTGCTCCGGATGTACCTGCGCTACGCCGAGCGGATCGGCTGGAAGACCGAGATCATCGACTCCAACGAGTCCGACCTCGGCGGCTACAAGGACGTCTCGGTCGCCGTGAAGACCAAGGGCAACAGCGAGCCCGGCCAGGGCGTCTGGGCCCGGTTGAAGTACGAGGGCGGCGTGCACCGCGTGCAGCGCGTCCCCGCCACCGAGTCCCAGGGCCGCATCCACACCTCCGCGGCGGGCGTGCTGGTCACCCCCGAGGCGGAGGAGGTCGAGGTCGAGATCGTCGCGAACGACCTGCGGATCGACGTCTACCGCTCCTCCGGCCCCGGCGGCCAGTCGGTCAACACCACCGACTCGGCGGTCCGGATCACCCACCTGCCGACCGGTATCGTGGCGTCCTGCCAGAACGAGAAGAGCCAGCTGCAGAACAAGGAGCAGGCGATGCGCATCCTGCGTTCGCGGCTGCTGGCCGCCGCGCAGGAGGAGGCCGAGCGGGAGGCCTCGGACGCGCGTCGCAGCCAGGTCCGCACGGTGGACCGCTCCGAGCGGATCCGGACGTACAACTACCCGGAGAACCGCATCTCGGACCACCGCACGGGGTTCAAGTCGTACAACCTGGACCAGGTCCTGGACGGCGACCTGAACGCCGTGATCCAGTCCTGTGTCGACAAGGACGCGGCGGCCAAGCTCGCCGCGGCCCAAGAGAACTGAGACCGGCGCGCCCCGGCCCGACGCAAGACCGGAGCCGGAGCGCAGAAACATGAGGTCGTACGGATGAACCTGCTGCTCGCCGAGGTGGCCCAGGCCACCCAGCGGTTGGCCGCGGCCGGCGTGCCGTCGCCGCGCTTCGACGCGGAGGAACTCGCCGCCTACGTCCACAACGTCAAGCGCAGCCAGCTGCACACCGTGCAGGACGCCGACTTCGACGCCCGCTACTGGGAGGCGGTCTCGCGCCGCGAGGCCCGCGAGCCGCTGCAGCACATCACCGGGCGGGCGTTCTTCCGCTACCTCGAACTGGCGGTCGGCCCCGGGGTGTTCGTGCCCCGGCCGGAGACCGAGACGGTCGTCGAGTGGGCCATAGACGCCGTGCGCGACATGGACGTCGCCGAGCCGCTGGTGGTCGACCTGTGCTCCGGCTCCGGCGCCATCGCGCTCGCCCTGGCCCAGGAGCTGCCGCGCTCGACCGTGCACGCCTTCGAGCTGGACGAGGGGGCGCTGGAGTACACCCGGCGCAACATCGAGGCCAGCCCGGACCGCGCCCGGGTCACCCTGCACGCCGGTGACGCCACCAAGGCCTTCGAGGACGACCGCTCCTGGGACGGCCGCTTCGACCTGGTGATCTCCAACCCGCCGTACATCCCGCTCACCGAGTGGGAGTACGTCGCGCCGGAGGCCCGCGACCACGACCCGCAGATGTCCCTGTTCTCCGGCGAGGACGGCCTGGACACCATCCGCGGCATCGAGCGGGTGGCCGCCCGGCTGCTGCGCCCGGGCGGCGCGGTGGTGATCGAGCACGCCGACCAGCAGGGCGGCCAGGTGCCGTGGATCTTCAACGAGGAACGCGGGTGGACGGACACCGCCGACCACCGCGACCTGAACAACCGACCGCGCTTCACAACCGCCCGAAGGGTCGGGTTGTGAACGATCGAGCACAGCACGACCGCCCGCAGGGCCGCGCTGTGAAGCTCGCCGTGAACGTCATGAGCCTTTCCGGAAGGGGACCGCACCGATGAGCCGCCGCTACGACTGTGCCGACGCCGGGGACCGCGCCACCGGCCTGCGGGAGGCCGCATCGGCCATCCGCCGCGGCGAACTCGTCGTGCTGCCCACCGACACCCTGTACGGGGTCGGTGCGGACGCCTTCTCCCCGGAGGCCGTCGGCGAGCTGCTGGCCGCCAAGGGCCGTGGCCGCAACATGCCCTCGCCCGTCCTGGTCGGCTCGCCGACCACCCTGCACGGCCTGGTCACCGACTTCTCCGAGCAGGCCTGGGAACTGGTCGACGCGTTCTGGCCCGGCGGCCTCACCCTGGTCGCCAAGCACCAGCCCTCGCTGCGCTGGGACCTCGGCGAGACCCGCGGCACCGTCGCGGTCCGGATGCCGTTGCACCCGGTCGCCATCGAGCTGCTGAACAGCACGGGCCCGCTCGCGGTCTCCAGCGCCAACAAGACCGGCGGCCCGTCCCCGGCGACCTGTGACGAGGCGCAGGCCCAGCTGGGCGACGCGATCTCGGTCTACCTGGACGGCGGCAGGGCCGACCACGCCACCGCCTCGTCCATCGTCGACGTGACCGGCAAGGTGCCCGTGCTCCTGCGGGCCGGGGCGATCAGCATCGAGCAGCTGAGGGAGGTCGTCCCCGACCTGGAGGCCGGAAGTTGACACCCACCGCCTCGCTCCATGACGGGCCCGGCATAGCGCCGTACCTGAGCGTGGGTCCCAGGCCGCTGGACCACTTCCGGATCCTGTTCGTCTGTACGGGGAACATCTGCCGCTCGCCGATAGCCGAGCGGCTCACCCGGCGTGAGCTGGACACCCGGCTGAGTCCCCGGGTGGCCGGGCGGATCCTGGTGGAGAGCGCCGGCACCTGGGGCCACGTGGGGGCGCCGATGGAGGACCACGCGGCGACCGTGCTCGACGAGTACGGCGCCGACAGCGGTGGCTTCACCGGCCGGGAGCTGCTGGACGAGCACGTGGTCGAGGCCGACCTGGTGCTGACCGCGACCCTGGACCACCGCGCCCAGGTGATCTCGATGGGCCACGAGGCGGGCCTGCGCACCTTCACGATGAAGGAGTTCACCCGGCTGGTCCGGACGATCGACCCGGGCACCCTGCCCGACCCGCGCCGTGGCGCCGACGTCACCGAGCGGGCCCGCGCCCTGGTGCGGGCCGCCGCCGCGCTGCGCGGCTGGCTGCTGGCCGCGACCCCGGAGTCCGACGAGGTGGACGACCCGTACGGCGCTCCGATCGGCATGTTCCGCAACTGCGGCGAGGAGATATTCCACGCGGTCGACCCGGTGGTCACCGCGCTGACGGGCGTGCCCGCGCCGCGCTGACGCGCCCGAGTGAGCCGCGCGAGCGAGCCGAAGGGCCGCGCCGGTGCCGAAAGGGAGAAGCGAGGAGGCCCCGAGATGGGGGTACCCCCGGCCGAAGGCTGGGGGAGAGGGGCATTGGAGCGCCGACCGTCGGCACCGGGTGAGAGCGGCCCGGAGGCGAGCCGAGCGCCAGACAAACAGAGCGAGCCGAGCGCCAGATGACGGGCCCGAACGGCCCCTTCTCGGCGGGCCGTACGGGGGCGGCGGTCCTACGCTGGGGGCACCGTCCCTGCCGCGCCCGGGAGCCCTGCCATGACCGTCACCGATGCCGCGACCGGCCCGACCACGACGACGGGGCGCCCGTGGGCGTCCGAGGCGCTGCACCGGGCGGATCCGCAGATCGCCGACCTGCTGGCCGCCGAGTCCGAGCGGCGCGCCGAAACGATTCAGCTGCTGGCGGGGGAGAACCTCACCTCGCCCGCCGTGCTGGCGGCGCTGACCGGGCCGCTGATCGACAAGTACGCCGAGGGCTACCCCGGCCGCCGGCACCACACCGGCTGCGCGCTGGCGGACGCCGCGGAGCTGCTGGCGATCGACCGGGCCCGCGCGCTGTTCGCCGCGCCGCACGCCAACGTCCAGCCCCGCTCGGCGACTTCGGCGATGCTCGCGGCCTACGCGGCGCTGCTGCGGCCCGGTGACGGGGTGCTGGCGATGTCGCTGGAGCACGGCGGCCACCTCAGCTGCGGCTCGCGGGCCAACTTCTCCGGCCGCTGGTTCGAGTTCACCGGCTACGGCGTGCGCGCGGACGACGGCCTGATCGACCTCGACCAGGTGCGCGAGCTGGCCCGGCGGCACCGCCCGAAGGCCGTCGTGGCGGGCTCGATCTCCCACCCCCGGCACCCGGACTGGGCGGCCTTCCGGGAGATCGCCGACGAGGTGGACGCCTATCTGATCGCCTCCGTCGCGCAGACCACCGGCCTGGTCGCGGCCGGTGTGGCGCCCTCCCCGGTGCCGTACGCGGACGTCACGGTGGCCGCCACCCACAAGCTGCTGCGCGGCCCGCGCGGCGGTCTGCTGCTGTCCACCGCGGAGCTGGCCGAGCGGATCGACCGGGCGGTGTTCCCGTTCAGCCAGGGCGGCGCGGCGATGAACGAGGTGGCCGGCAAGGCGGTGGCCCTCGCAGAGGCCGGAACGCCCGCCTACCAGGAGTACGCCCAGCGGGCGGTGTCCGGGGCGCAGGCGCTCGCCAGGGGGCTCGCAGAGGCCGGAATGCGCCCTCTGACGGGCGGTACCGACACCCACCTGGTGACCGCCGACGTCAGCCCGCTCGGCGTGACCGGCGCGGAGGCCGAACGGCGCTGCGCGGCGGCCGGGTTGCTGCTCGGCAAGTGCGCACTGCCGTACGACCCGGCGCCGGCCGCCGACACCTCCGGGATCAGGCTGGGCACGGGTACCGTGACCAGCCAGGGGATGGGGGAGGCGGAGCTGACCGCGATCGCCGCCCTGATCGCCCGGCTGCTCGCCGGGGAGGCCCCGGGGCCGGTCGCGGCGCGGGTCCGGGAGCTGGCGGCGGCCTTCGCCGGGGGAGTCTGAGGCCCGCGGGTCCACAGGTATTCGGATCTCCTACCCGGGAGAGCGAACCGCGATGCACGTCCCGGGCGTCCGACTCAATAAGGTGTGTGCCGTGGCGACGCACCTCGAACCCCGGGAAGGCAGGGGAGTACCTTCGGTACCTCCCCGTTCGACAGTGATGCAGGAGGCCAGTGGTGCGTGAGTATCTGCTGGTGCTTTTCTGCACCGCCGCCGTCACCTACCTGTTGACCGGTCCGGTCCGGAAGTTCGCCATCGCGGCGGGCGCGATGCCCCCGGTCCGCGCCCGCGACGTGCACCGCGAGCCCACTCCGCGGCTCGGCGGCATCGCGATGTTCGGCGGACTGTGCGCGGGCATCCTGGTCGCCTCCCAGCTGGACAACCTGAGCAAGGTGTTCAACGGGGGCAGTGACATCCGCGCGCTGCTGTCCGGCGCCGGGATCATGTTCCTGCTGGGGGTGCTGGACGACAAGTGGGGCGTGGACGCCCTGGTCAAGCTGGGCGGCCAGATGATCGCCGCCGGCGTGATGGTCTGGCAGGGCGTCACGGTGATCAGCCTCCCGGTGCCCGGCGTCGGTTCGGTCGCGGTGAGCCCGACCCAGGGCATGGTCATCTCGGTCACCCTGGTCGTCGTCATGGTCAACGCGGTGAACTTCATCGACGGGCTGGACGGCCTGGCGGGCGGCATGGTCTGCATCGCCGCGATGGCCTTCTTCCTGTACAGCTACCGGCTCTGGTACGGCTACACGATCTCCGACGCGGCCCCCGCCGTGCTGTTCAGCGTGCTGCTGATCGGCATGTGCCTGGGCTTCCTGGCGCACAACATGCACCCCGCGCGGATCTTCATGGGTGACTCCGGCTCGATGATGCTCGGCCTGATGCTGGCCGTCGCCGCGATCTCGATCACCGGCCGGGTCGACCCGGACCTGATCAACAGCGAGACCGGTTCGCAGACCGCCACCGTGCACACCCTGGTGCCGATCTACATCCCGCTGCTGCTGCCGCTGACGGTCATCGCGCTGCCGCTGGCCGACCTGCTGCTCGCGGTGGTGCGCCGCACCTGGGCCGGCCAGTCCCCGTTCGCCGCCGACAAGCGCCACCTGCACCACCGGCTGCTCCAGGTCGGGCACTCGCACAGCCGGGCCGTGCTGATCATGTACTTCTGGGCCGCGCTGATCGCCTTCGGCACGGTCGCCTTCTCGGTGACCAAGACCGGCCGCACGGTGGTGCTGACCCTCGCCGGGCTCTGCCTGGTCGGCCTGGTGGTCCTGCTGACGCCGCGGTTCCGGCCGCGGGCGCCCCGGGCGGTGCAGTCCTTCGTCCCGCCGCGGTACCGGCGGCGCTCGTCGTCCGCCCCGATGGCCGAACTGTCGGCGAAGGACAAGCAACTTCTGGGTGAAGCGGGCCACGGGTCCTCCGCGTCCGCCGACCACCACAAGGCCACCGGCCGCCGGTGACACCGAAGTTGACGATCCGTCAAATGGGCTCACCCGTACGGCGGATTCGTTGCGCCATCAGTGTGACAGGAGCCACACATTCATGGTAAAGCTCTCATCAAATAGTTTGTGATACCGTTCACGAGTACCGAGAACGCGCCGAAAGACCTGACAGGTGGAGGACTTCCGTCCCTGGTCGGTCTCCTTCGACGGATCCGCCGCTCACCGCGGGCGGTCCGGCGGCGGCCACTCGGTCCGGTGTCACCCCGCCACCATCTGTGCCCGTCCCCCGCCACATCGACATGCCGCCGGAGCTGCCGACATGCCGTCCCCCGACGCCCGGGTCCTCCGAGGCGCCGCGATTCCCACTGCGGTCGCCGGGATCATCGCCATGGCGATCTCCTTCGCCGTCGCCGGTGGGAAGGGCCTGCTCGGCGCCCTCTTCGGCGCCCTGCTCGTCCTGGCCTTCTTCAGCTCCGGCCAGATCGCGCTCGACCGGCTGACCAGGTCGAACCCGCAGATCATGATGGCCGCGGCGCTGCTGGTGTACACCACCCAGATCCTGCTGGTCGGCATCGTCCTGGCGGTCTTCAAGGACACCGACCTCTTCAACCGGCAGACCTTCGCGTTCACGCTGATCGGCTGCGTGCTGATCTTCACCGGCTTCCAGGTGCGCGGCGCACTCAAGGCCAAGATGTTCTACGTCGACCCTCACGCCTCGGAAAGCAAGGGTGACAAGCCCTCCGACAAGGGTCGTCAACAGTGACGAGGCCCAACTGTCCCCCCAACGAGGGGGGCGGTGTTTATGCCGCACTGACGGGCTGCTATCGTCCGTCGCAACAACGGAGTACGGGAAGAGGCCTGGTCTGTCCGGATCGCGGACTGATCGCCCCCCGGACCCGCGCAGTCTTCGATGATCCCGCAGCAGCGCAGCGCGCCGTCGTGCGGGGTCGGCGAGATACCCATCAAGTTCCAGTGCCGCTCCGTGGTCGCAGGCCACGCCGACACACCGAGGTTGCCGTAACCATGCGTCACGACGAAGGAGTCCGTGGTGAGTGCTGAACTCACGTCCCTCGCCTCAGGCAGTTGCCACTTCGGGGACGCTGGCTGCGGCTTCCCGGCCCCGGGTCTGAACGAGTTCCAGTTCAAGCCGATCTTCTCGGTCGGCGGCATCGACTTCAACAAGCCGATGCTGCTGTCGATCATCGTCGCGCTGCTGGTCGTCGTGTTCTTCTGGGCCGCCTTCGCCAAGCCGCGACTGGTCCCCGGCAAGCTGCAGCTGGTCGGCGAGATCGGTTACGACTTCGTCAAGCGCTCCATCGTGATGGAGACGATCGGCAAGAACGGCGAGAAGTACGTTCCGATGCTGGTCTCGATGTTCTTCTTCGTCTGGTTGATGAACATCATGTCGATCATCCCGTTCGCGCAGTTCCCGGTGACGGCGTCGATCGCCTTCCCCGCGGGCCTGGCCGCGGTCGTGTGGATCACCTACATGACGCTGACCTTCAAGAAGCACGGCTTCGTCGGCGGTCTGAAGAACCTCTGCTGGCCGTCGGGCATCCCCGGCTGGGTCATGTTCATCCTGGTCCCGATCGAGTTCTTCTCGAACATCTTCGTGCGCCCCTTCACCCTGGCGGTCCGAGCCTTCGCGAACATGTTCGCGGGCCACCTGCTGGTCGTGATGTTCTCCGTCGCCTCCTGGTACCTGCTCAGCCCGACCCTGGGCGCGCTGTACGGCTCGGCCTCCTTCGTGGTCGCCGTCGGCCTCACCGCCTTCGAGCTGCTGGTGCAGTTCCTGCAGGCCTACATCTTCGTGATGCTGGCCAGCAGCTACATCGCCGGTGCCCTGGAAGAAGCGCACTGAGCCTCGCAGCCCCGGCTGCTTCCCCTCCCGAACGCCCGGTGGCCAACCACCACCGGTCCACCACCCCGCAAAGGACAAGCTGAAATGCAGAACCTCGCTGAGGTCTACGGTTCCGTCGCCTCGATCGGTTACGGCCTCGCCGCGATCGGCCCCGGCATCGGTGTTGGTCTCATCTTCGGTAACGGTGTCCAGGCCATGGCCCGTCAGCCCGAGGCTGCCGGCCTGATCCGCTCCAACATGTTCATCGGCTTCGCGCTGACCGAGGCGCTCGCCCTCATCGGCATCGTCATGCCGTTCGTCTTCGGCGCCGGCAAGTAATTCCCCGCCGTTAGACCCTTTCGAGGAAGGTCCAGATATGAGTTTCGTGGCTAACCTCGCGGAGGAGGGGGAGAAGATGAACCCCCTGCTTCCCGCGTGGCCCGAGGTCATCATCGGCCTGCTCTGCTTCTTCATCGTCTTCGGTCTGCTCGGCAAGAAGCTCCTCCCCAGCATCGAGAAGGTGCTGTCGGAGCGTCGGGACGCCATCGAAGGCGGCATGGAGCGTGCCGAGGCCGCTCAGGCCGAGGCCCAGGCCCTGCTTGAGCAGTACCGCGCCGAGCTCGCCGAGGCGCGCCACGAGGCCGCCCGCATCGTCGAGCAGGCTCGCGAGCAGGGCGCCGCCCAGCTCACCGAGATGCGCGAGGAGGGCCAGCGTCAGCGCGAGGCCATCGTCGCCGCCGGCCACGCCCAGATCGAGGCCGACAAGAAGCAGGCGACTGCCGCCCTGCGTCAGGACGTGGGTTCGCTGGCCACCCAGCTGGCTTCCCGCATCGTCGGCGAGTCCCTCGAGGACAACGCCCGGCAGAGCGGCGTGATCGACCGCTTCCTGAACGAGCTCGAGGCCAAGGCCACCGTGGCTCAGGGCGCGGCCAAGTGATCGGCGCCAGCCGCGAGGCGCTCGCCGCCGGCCGGAAGAACCTGGACAGCCTGACCGACTCCACCTCGGTGGACGCGGCCAAGCTGGCCGAGGAGCTCGCCGCCGTCACGGTCGTGCTGGACCGCGAGGTGTCGCTGCGCCGCGTCCTGACCGACCCGTCCCGGTCGGGTCAGGACAAGGCCCAGCTGGTCACCTCGCTGCTGACCGGTCAGGTCTCGGGCGAGACCGTCGACCTGGTCTCCGGACTGGTCCGGTCCCGCTGGTCGGGTGCGCGTGACCTGGTGGACGCGACCGAGGAGCTCGCCGCCTACGCCGAGGTCATCGCCGCGGACAAGGCCGGCGCCCTGGACGACGTCGAGGACGAGCTGTTCCGCTTCGGCCGGGTGGTGAGCGGCTCGCACGAGCTGCGCGCCGCGCTCACCGAGCCGAAGGCCGGCGCCGTCGCGAAGACCGCGCTGATCAACAAGCTGCTCGGCGGCCGCGCCAACGCGGGCACCGTGCGGCTGGTCACCGCCCTCGTCAACGCGCCGCGTGGTCGTAGCCTGGAGCAGGGCCTCGAGTCCTACTCGAAGCTCGCCTCCGCGCGCCGCGGCCGCATGGTGGCCCTGGTCACCAGCGCGGTGCCGCTGTCGGACACCCAGAAGGAGCGTCTCAGCGGTGCTCTGGGCCGGATGTACGGCCGCCAGGTCCACCTGAACATCGACGTCGACCCCGAGGTCGTCGGTGGTGTCCGGGTGCAGATCGGCGACGAGATCATCGACGGCACCGTGTCGAGCCGCCTCGAAGGCGCTCGCCAGTCGCTCGAAGGCTGAGCAGGACCGAGCAGCACATCCGACCCTCGGTCGGGAAACCGGCTCCCCAAGGAGTCGGCAAAACGTACGGCCGGTTCATACGACCCGGCCGAGAGTCGAGTACTTGCGGCCGGCCCTCAACGGCGGGCCGAGGATCGCAAACTAGGAGAGCAGGGAAGCCTGATGGCGGAGCTTACGATCCGTCCGGAGGAGATCCGGGACGCGCTGGCCGACTTTGTCCAGTCGTACCAGCCGGACGCCGCTTCTGTGGAAGAGGTCGGCACGGTCACTGACGCGGCGGACGGCATCGCGCATGTCGAGGGCCTGCCCTCGGTCATGGCGAACGAGCTGCTGAAGTTCGAGGACGGCACGCTCGGCCTCGCGCTGAACCTCGACACCCGCGAGATCGGTGTCGTCGTCCTCGGTGAGTTCGGCGGTATCGAAGAGGGCCAGACCGTGCGCCGCACCGGCGAGGTCCTCTCGGTTCCGGTCGGCGACGGCTACCTCGGCCGCGTCGTGGACCCGCTGGGCAACCCGATCGACGGCCTCGGCGAGATCGCCGCCAGCGGCCGTCGCGCCCTTGAGCTGCAGGCCCCCGGCGTCATGGCCCGCAAGTCGGTCAAGCAGCCGCTGCAGACCGGTATCAAGGCCATCGACGCGATGACCCCGATCGGCCGTGGCCAGCGTCAGCTGATCATCGGTGACCGCCAGACCGGCAAGACCGCGGTGGCCGTCGACACGATCATCAACCAGCGCGACAACTGGCGCTCGGGCGACCCGGAGAAGCAGGTCCGCTGCATCTACGTCGCCGTGGGCCAGAAGGGCTCCACCATCGCGTCCGTCCGCGGCGCCCTGGAGGAGGCCGGCGCGCTGGAGTACACCACCATCGTGGCCGCTCCCGCGTCCGACCCGGCCGGCTTCAAGTACCTGGCGCCGTACACCGGTTCGGCCATCGGCCAGGAGTGGATGTACGACGGCAAGCACGTCCTGATCATCTTCGACGACCTGTCGAAGCAGGCCGAGGCCTACCGTTCCGTCTCCCTGCTGCTGCGCCGCCCGCCGGGGCGCGAGGCCTACCCGGGTGACGTCTTCTACCTGCACTCCCGCCTGCTGGAGCGCTGCGCGAAGCTGAACGACGCCCTCGGCGGCGGCTCGATGACCGGTCTGCCGATCATCGAGACCAAGGCCAACGACGTCTCGGCGTACATCCCGACCAACGTCATCTCCATCACCGACGGCCAGTGCTTCCTGGAGTCCGACCTGTTCAACGCCGGCATCCGCCCGGCCGTGAACGTCGGTATCTCGGTCTCCCGCGTCGGTGGCTCCGCCCAGATCAAGGCCATGCGCTCGGTCGCCGGCCGTCTGCGCCTGGACCTCGCCCAGTACCGTGAGCTGGAGGCCTTCGCCGGCTTCGGCTCCGACCTGGACGCGGCCTCCAAGGCCCAGCTGGAGCGCGGTGCGCGCATGGTCGAGCTGCTCAAGCAGGGCCAGTACCAGCCGTTCCCGGTCGAGGAGCAGGTCGTCTCCATCTGGGCCGGCACCACCGGCAAGCTGGACGACGTCCCGGTCGCGGAGATCCGCCGCTTCGAGCGCGAGTTCCTCGACTTCGTCCGCCTGCAGCACAAGGACCTGCTCGCCGGCATCGTCGAGACCGGCCTGCTGGCCGACGGCACCGTCGACGCCCTGACCGGCGCGATCGAGTCGTTCAAGCAGGGGTACCAGACCGCCGACGGCAAGCTGCTCTCCGAGCAGGCCTGAGTCCGGTAGCGAGGGAAAGGACGTAACGACCCATGGGAGCACAGCTTCGGGTCTACAAGCGCCGGATCCGCTCTGTCACCGCGACGAAGAAGATCACCAAGGCGATGGAGATGATCTCCGCGGCGCGCATCGGCAAGGCGCAGCGCGCGGTGGCGGCCTCCGCTCCGTACGCCGATGAGCTCACCCGGGCGGTGACGGCGGTGGCCACCCGGTCCAACGCCAAGCACCCGCTCACCACCGAGAACCCGAACGCCACCCGCGCGGCGGTCCTGCTGATCACGGCGGACCGCGGCCTGGCCGGCGGTTACTCGTCCAACGCCATCAAGGCCTCGCTGACGCTCTCCGAGCGCCTGCGCGGCGAGGGCAAGGACGTCGTGACCTACATCGTCGGTCGGAAGGGTCTGTCGTACTACACCTTCCGCAACCTGGCGGTGGGGAACTCGTGGACGGGCTTCTCGGACAAGCCGACCTACGGTGACGCGAAGACGGTGGCGGCCGAGCTGATCGAGGCCTTCACGGCCGAGACCGGCGGCGTGGACGAACTCCACGTGGTCTCGACCGAGTTCGTGTCCATGCTGACGCAGGACGCGGTCGCGGCGCGGCTGCTGCCGCTGAAGCTGGACGAGGTCCAGCTCAGCGACCAGACGCCGGCCAAGTCGGAGATCTTCCCGCTGTACGACTTCGAACCGTCGGCGGAGGGCGTGCTCGACGCGCTGCTGCCGCGGTACGTCGAGAGCCGGATCTACAACGCGCTGCTGCAGTCGGCCGCTTCCGAGCACGCCGCCCGCCGCCGCGCGATGAAGAGCGCGACGGACAATGCCGGCGAGCTCATCAAGTCGCTCACGCGGCTTGCCAACTCGGCCCGTCAGGCCGAGATCACCCAGGAAATCAGCGAGATCGTCGGCGGCGCCAACGCCCTCGCCGACGCTAGCCGCGGGAGCGAATGAGTATGACCACCACTGTTGAGCCGACCACGGCGACGGGCCGCGTCGCGCGGGTCATCGGCCCGGTCGTCGACGTGGAGTTCCCCGTCGACGCGATTCCGGACATGTTCAACGCCCTGCACGTCGAGGTGGACAACCCCGACGGCTCGGGCAAGAAGACCCTCACCCTCGAGGTCGCCCAGCACCTCGGCGACGGCCTGATCCGCGGCATCTCGATGCAGCCGACCGACGGCCTGGTCCGCGGTTCGCAGGTCACCGACACCGGCTCCGCCATCTCGGTGCCGGTCGGCCAGATCACCAAGGGCAAGGTGTTCAACGCCCTCGGTGACGTGCTGAACGTCGACAAGGCGGAGTTCGACAAGCAGGTCGAGGTCCGCTGGCCGATCCACCGCAAGGCCCCCGAGTTCAAGGACCTCGAGTCCAAGACCGAGATGTTCGAGACCGGCATCAAGGTCATCGACCTGCTCACCCCGTACGTCACGGGTGGCAAGATCGGTCTGTTCGGTGGTGCCGGTGTCGGCAAGACCGTTCTGATCCAGGAGATGATCTACCGCGTCGCCGAGAACTTCGGTGGTGTGTCGGTGTTCGCCGGCGTCGGCGAGCGCACCCGTGAGGGCAACGACCTCATCGACGAGATGGTCGACTCGGGCGTCCTGGACAAGACCGCGCTGGTCTTCGGCCAGATGGACGAGCCGCCGGGCACCCGTCTGCGCGTCGCGCTCTCCGCGCTGACCATGGCGGAGTACTTCCGTGACGTCGAGAAGCAGGACGTGCTCCTCTTCATCGACAACATCTTCCGGTTCACCCAGGCCGGTTCCGAGGTGTCGACCCTGCTCGGCCGCATGCCCTCCGCGGTGGGCTACCAGCCGAACCTGGCCGACGAGATGGGCCTCCTCCAGGAGCGCATCACCTCGACCCGCGGTCACTCGATCACCTCGATGCAGGCGATCTACGTCCCCGCGGACGACCTGACCGACCCGGCCCCGGCCACCACCTTCGCCCACCTGGACGCGACGACCGTTCTGTCGCGCCCGATCTCGGAGAAGGGCATCTACCCGGCCGTCGACCCGCTGGACTCCACGTCCCGCATCCTCGACCCGCGGTACATCACGGCCACCCACTACGAGACGGCCGTCCGTATCAAGGGGATCCTGCAGAAGTACAAGGACCTCCAGGACATCATCGCCATCCTCGGTATGGACGAGCTGTCCGAAGAGGACAAGATCACGGTCCACCGTGCCCGTCGCATCGAGCGCTTCCTCTCGCAGAACACCTACGTGGCGAAGCAGTTCACCGGTGTCGAGGGTTCGACCGTGCCGCTGTCGGAGACCATCGAGGCCTTCAACTCGATCGCCGACGGCAAGTACGACTCCGTTCCGGAGCAGGCCTTCTTCATGTGCGGTGGCATCGAGGACCTCGAGAAGAACGCCGCCGAGCTGGCGAAGAAGTAATCGCGGCCGGTAGCAGCTGAGTGACCGTGAGGGGTGGCCCCCGAGCCTGGGGACCACCCCTCGCGGCACATCGGCTGTGATTCCGGTCAAATCCGTGCCGCCGGTTTCATGCCGGAGGCGCGGGGCCGTTATTCTTACCGAAACTCCCGAGTAATCGGGGGTTGCATGAGCCTAGGAGCCCACGTTGGCTGAGCTGCACGTCGAGCTGGTCGCAGCCGACCGCAAGGTGTGGTCCGGTGCGGCCACCATCGTCGTCGCCCGTACGGCCTCCGGTGACACCGGCATCATGCCGGGCCACACCCCGGTGCTGAGCGTGCTGGAGACCGGTCCGGTCACCATCCGCACGGTGGACGGCGGCACCGTCATCGCCGCGGTGCACGGCGGCTTCATCTCCTTCGCCGACAACAAGCTGTCTCTGCTCGCGGAGATCGCCGAGCTGGCGGACGAGATCGATGTCGCGCGTGCCGAGCGCGCGCTGGAGGAGGCCAAGTCCGACCTGGACGCGCACGCCGAGCGTCGCGCCGAGGTCCGGCTGTTCGCGGCGCGCGGCCTCAAGGCCCACGCCTGAGTGTGCCGGACCCCGACTTGGCGGGGTCGACCGACGGTCCCGGGGACGCGCGAGCGTGACCCCGGGACTGTCGTCGTAGTTGGTAGGTCAGCGCGGCCGTCCGGGACGGCCGTGAAACGGGGAACGCGGGTAGCGAGGAGGTAGGTGAGCATGGTCCTCGCGCTTGTGGTGTGTGCGGCGGTCGTGGCGCTGGGAGTGATCGGCCTGATGGCCTTCGCCGTACGCCGCCGCCTGATCCAGCGGGTCGGCGGCACGTTCGACTGCAGTTACCGGCTCAAAATGCCCGCCGACGCCTCGACGCAGCCCGACCTCGACGAGAACGGCAAGCCCACCTCCGCCCCGGTCCCACCGACCGACGGCAAGGGGTGGGTTTTTGGTATCGGCCGCTACAGCGGCGACTCGATCGAGTGGTTCCGGGTCTTCTCGTACGCCCCCCGCCCGCGCAAGGTCCTGCCCCGCCGGGAGATCGAGGTCCTCGGCCGGCGCTACCCGGAGGGCCAGGAGGAGCTGGCGCTGCTCTCCGGCTCGGTGGTGCTGCGCTGCCTGCACAACGGGGCGCCGCTGGAGCTGGCGATGAGCGAGGACGCGCTCACCGGCTTCCTGGCCTGGCTGGAGGCGGCTCCCCCCGGGCAAAGGGTTAACGTCGCCTAACGTGCCCGGCTAGGCTGGCCGCATGGTCAATCTGACGCGCATCTACACCCGTACCGGGGACAACGGCAGCACCGCGCTCGGCGACATGAGCCGGACCACCAAGACCGACCCGCGGCTGATGGCGTACGCGGACGCCAACGAGGCGAACGCGGCGATCGGGGTGGCCCTCGCGGTCGGCGCACTGCCCGAGGACGTCGCGGCCGTGCTCGTCCGGGTCCAGAACGACCTGTTCGACGTCGGCGCCGACCTCTCCACGCCCGTGGTCGAGGACCCGAAGTACCCGCCGCTGCGGGTGCTGCAGTCCTACGTCGACCGGCTGGAGGGGGACTGCGACCACTACCTGGAGCAGGTGGAGAAGCTGCGCAGCTTCATCCTCCCCGGCGGCACCCCCGGCGCCGCCCACCTGCACCTGGCCTGCACGGTCGTGCGGCGGGCCGAGCGCTCGACCTGGGCGGCGATCGACGCCTACGGGGACTCCGTCAACCCGCTGACCGCGAAGTACCTCAACCGGCTGTCCGACCTGCTGTTCATCCTGGCCCGGGTGGCCAACAAGGAGCGCGGCGACGTGCTCTGGGTGCCGGGGGAGAACCGCTAGGGCCTGCCCTAGGAGGCGTCCTGGGACGCCTTCTCCGGGGCGGGCCGCTCGACCACCCGGCCGTCCACCACGGTGACGCCCGCCGGCGCCTCCTTGGGCCAGAGCGAGAAGCAGCCGGCCACGACCACGTTGACCACGGCCGCGATGCCCAGCTTCCAGTACCACTGGGTGAAGGCGCTGAAGTGGGCGGAGCCGGCCGACAGCGGGACGAGCAGGCTGATCAGGGCCAGGGTGATCACGGCGGAGACGACCGTCCGGCGGGCGATCCGCCACTCGTGCGCCGTCCGCTCCGGGCCGTACGTGGGCGAGGGCAGCGGCGCGGGGCCGCCGGCGAAGCGGTGCAGGAAGTGCCGGTCGGCCCAGGCGACCAGCGAGGGGCCGTAGCCGACCGAGAAACCGGCGTAGCTCGCGGCCAGGGCGTGCGTCCACCCCGCCTGCGCGCCGCCGCGCAGGTTCAGCACGGTGAGGGCGTACAGGGCGAGGTCCACCACCGGCAGGCCGATCAGCAGCACGGTGCTGGTGCGGCGCATCCGCAGCAGGTAGCGGGCGGAGAGGGCGAGGCCGAGCACGATCCACCAGGAGATCTCGGCCGCGACGATGAGGGTGACGATCACTTTCTGCTCCCGGTCGTTCCGACGGTGTCCCCAGCCTCGTGCGCGGGCGCGCTGCTGTCGTCGTCGCCCGGTGCCGTCCGGGCCTGCACCTTTCGATGTAGCGGGCTCCTCCGCGCACCGGAGCCGGGCGGGCCGCCGGGGATGGTGAGATGGGGGCGTGCTCGTACCCTCCCTCGCCCCGCGCCGGATGGACCGGCTGATCGCCCTGAGCGGGCTGCTCGGCGGCGCGGTGCTGATCGCCTTCAAGGTCTACGACCGGGCGGACCGGCTGCCGCTGTGGGCCGTGACGGCCCCGCTGCTGGTGATGGCGGGGCTGGAACTGGTCCGGCGGACCCGGCCGGTGCTGGCGGTGTCGCTGGGCGGGCTGGCCTTCGCGGGCAGCCTGGTCGCCGGCAGCCTGCTGGCGACCACGATCATGTACACCGACCTGCTGTACGCGGCGGTGCTCTACGGCACCGGCCGGATGTCGCGGGTGCTGCACCTGACCGGCGGCGCGACCGTGCTGGTGCTCTCCAGCCTGGTCTGGTACGTCGCCGGGACCTCGGCCGGGCTGCTGGTCGTGGTGGTCGGCTCACTGGTGTTCCTGGCGCCGGTGTGGACCGGGGACCTGGTGCGCAAGCACCGGGAGCAGGCGGAGAACGAGCGGCTGCGGGCCGAACAGACCGCGCTGCTCTCGGAGATGGACCGGCGCGAGGCGGTCGTCGCCGAACGCGCCCGGATGGCGCGGGAGTTGCACGACGTGGTGGCCAACCACCTGTCGGCGATCGCGATCCACGCCACCGGCGCCCAGTCGGCCGCCCGGCGGCGGCGGTTGCCGGAGGGCGATCCGCTGGTCGAGGTGCTGGCGGTGATCCGGGAGAACAGCGTCCAGGGATTGGCCGAAATGCGCCGCATGATCGGGCTGCTCCGGGACAGCGGCGGGGGAGAGGCCGACGAGTCGTACGCGGCCCCCGACCTCGCCGCGGTGGACGCCCTGCTGGAGGGGGCCCGGGCCGCCGGGCAGGACGTCGGACTGGACTTCGAGCTGACCGAGAGCGGCGAGCGCGGCGACCTCCCGGTGCCGGTCGGGCTGGCCGCCTACCGGATCGTGCAGGAGTCGCTGACCAACGCGCTCAAGCACGCCGGGCCCGGACTGGTCGCACTGCGGCTGGAGTTCGGCCCGGACGCGCTGCGGATCGCGGTCGACAGCCCGTACCGCGGCGGGCCGGGCCGCGAACTGCCCGGCGCCCGGGCCGGGCTGGTGGGGATGTCGGAGCGGGCCGCGCTGCTCGGCGGCAGCTTCGAGGCCGGGCCGCGGGACGGGTACTGGAGGGTGCGCGCGGAGCTGCCGTGCGGCCGGGAGAGCGGGGGACGGGCATGACGATCCGGGTACTGGTGGCCGAGGACCAGGCGGCGGTGCGGGCGGCGCTGGTGATGATCCTGCGGGCCGAGCCCGGGTTCGAGGTGGTCGGGCAGGCCGCCGACGGGCAGGAGGCCGTCCGGCTGGCCCTGGAGCTGCGCCCCGACGTGGTGCTGATGGACGTGCAGATGCCCCGGCTGGACGGCGTCTCGGCGACCCGCCAGGTGGTGGACGCCGGCGCGGCCCAGGTGCTGGTGCTGACCACCTTCGACCTGGACGAGTACGTCTACGGCGCGCTGCGGGCCGGCGCGGCTGGCTTCCTGCTCAAGGACCTGGAGGCGGACACCCTGGTCGAGGGGATCCGCACGGTGGCGCGCGGGGACGGCATGCTCGCGCCCTCGGTGACCAGGCGGCTGATCGGCACCTTCGCCCGCCCCGGGCGGCCGGTCGGACCGGAGGCCCGGACGGCGGTGACGGGCCTGACCGCGCGTGAGCGGGAGGTGCTGGCCTGTCTCGGGGCGGGGATGTCCAACGGGGAGATCGCGCTCCGGCTGGAGATGGCGGAGGCGACCACCAAGACCCACGTCAGCCGGATCCTGGCGAAGCTGGGGCTGCGCAGCCGGGTGCAGGCGGCGATCCTCGCCCAGGACCTCGGTCTGACCATCTGACGACCATCCTGGTCGGGTGACCAGGTCGGTTGCAGATCACACTCCCGATTGCTATGGCACGGGCGATCTGGGCATTAGAGTCCCCGCCAGAGCAATGCGGCTCCTTGGCGGCGACCCCTGCCCTGAGCCGCCTTCAGGGCCCGCCCGCAGGGCGGCGACGGCGTCGGGAGACCCAGCCATGAGCAATGCGTCCAGCAAGCAGATCGCCGTGATCGGTGCCGGCCTGATGGGCGCCGGCATCGCCCAGGTGTCCGCGCAGGCCGGCCACCCGGTGGTGCTGCGGGACGTGACCGAGGAGGCGCTGCAGCGGGGCCTCGCCGGCATCCGCGCCTCGTACGAGAAGTTCGTCTCCAAGGGCAGGCTGAGCGCCGAGGACGCCGAGGCCGCGCTGGGCCGGATCACCACCACCACCGACCTGGGCGCCGTCGCCGAGGCCGACATCGTGGTCGAGGCCGTGTTCGAGAACCTGGAGGTCAAGGAGGGCGTCTTCCGCGAGCTGGACAAGCTCGCCAAGGACGGCGCCGTCCTCGCCTCCAACACCTCCGCCATCCCGATCACCCGGATCGCCGCCGTCACCCGGCGGCCGGAGTCGGTCGTCGGCGTCCACTTCTTCTCGCCCGTCCCGATGATGAAGCTGGTCGAGCTGGTCCGCGGCTACAAGACCAGCGACGAGACGCTGGCCGCCGCCCGCGCGTACGCCGAGGGCGTCGGCAAGGACGTCGTGGTGGTCAACCGCGACGTGGCCGGCTTCATCACCACCCGCCTGATCACCGCGCTGGTCGTCGAGGCCGCCAAGCTGTACGAGTCGGGCGTCGCCACCGCCGAGGACATCGACACCGCCTGCCGCCTCGGCTTCGGCCACGCGATGGGCCCGCTGCAGACCGCCGACCTGACCGGCGTCGACATCCTGCTGCACGCCGCCCACAACATCTACACCGAGACCAAGGACGAGAAGTTCGCCGCCCCGGAGATCATGGCCCGCATGGTCACGGCCGGTGACCTCGGCCGCAAGAGCGGCCGCGGCTTCTACCCGTACGAGGGCAAGTGAGCCCGCGGGACTGAGCGAACGCCCTGGTGGGCCGTGCGATCGGGGCATCGTACGGCCCGCCGTACCGGGCCGGGTGAGTTTCCTCACGCCCGGTGCCGCAGACGGGTGATTTGGGCGGTAATCGAGCGTAGGTGTGGAGAGTTCCTGCGTATATTCCCTCGGACGAGTGAAGTTGCTTCAGATCAGGGCGGAAACCAGCAACCTGCGGCGCTGCTCCACCGTCAGATGAGGGAACCCGGCACTCCGACCGGGGCCGGGCGCGAGCCGAGCCGTCGCAGGCGTTCCGCCCGGGCCCTCCCACTCCGATCCAGGGGCCGTCCCGCCTCCCGGTCCGTCCCGGCCGGGGCCGGACCCGCCCCGCACCAGACCACCCAGGCGAAGGAGGAGAGCATGCGCATCACCGGCGACCACACGGCGCTGGCCATCGAAGGCCGCCTCGACGTGCGCACCGCCGCCGACGCGCGGGCCCGGCTGCACCAGGCCGTGGACGGCGGCCTCGGCGACCTCGTGCTCGACCTCGGCCGGCTGGAGTTCTGGGACGCCACCGGCCTCGGCGTGATCATGGGCACCCACCGGCGGGCCGGCCGGATCGGCCGCCGGCTCGTGCTGCGGGCCGTCCCCGCCCAGCTCCAGCGGCTGCTGGTGGCCACCAAGTTGCACCGCATCCTCGCCGTCGACGGCGGGATCCCCGAGGTCCAGGCCTCCTGACGCCCGTTCCGGGGGCGTACGGAGCGGCTCGCGGAACATGCCGCACGCCCGTTCGCGCGCCCCTCGGGCCGCCCTCCTGACCGGGCCGGGCCCGACCGGCGGCTCCGGCCTTCACCTTCCCCGCACCGGGACCGCACTGCACGGCCGGGCCCGGATGTGCGAGAGTCTGCCCGTCAGATGACGGCCGCCCGGGGCCGGCTGCCCACAGCCCGCCCGCGGCCGCGACCGAGACGTGTGCCGGCCGGCGCGGGGCGCCGGCGGCCGAACACGATGCGGAGCAGAACGTGGCACAGCCATCCGGGGAGTTCCGGCAGGAGGCCGCCCGCACCCGCGGCGGCGAACTGGTCTCCGGCGGCCTGCTGGTCGGCGTCGGCGCCCCGGACGGCTCCGAGGCCCGGCCCTGTCCGGAGGAGTGGCGGCCCCGCCCGCGCCGGATCGAACGCAGCGAGCCCGCCCGCGGCCCGGTCGGCGGCGTCGGCCGGGCGGTCGGCCCGCTCGCCCTCGGCGCCGGCCCCACCGACCTGCCGCTGCTCGACCGCGAGGCCGACATCGCCGAACTCCTCGGCCTGCTCGCCGAGGGCCGCTCGATACGCCTGGTCGGCCAGGCCGGCTCGGGCCGCAGCACCCTGCTGTCGGCCGTCGCCGCGGCCGCCGCCGACCTCGCCCCCGGCGGCGTCGTCCAGCTCTGCGGCCACCGCCGCACCGCCGCCGACCTGCTCCAGGACCTCTTCGCGGCCACCCACCACGCCCCCGGCTACCGCCCCGACCCGGGCCAACTGGCCGCCCACCTCGCCGGGGTCGGCGCGGTCGTCGTGATCGACGAGGCCGAGCCCGCCGGCGACGACCTGGAGGAGCTGCTCGCCGCCGCCCCCGGTTGCGCCTTCCTGATCTCGGTCGCCCCCGGCGGCCCGGTGCTGCCCGCCGACTCCCGGCTGCGCGACCACCTCGTCCCCGGCCTCTCCCGGCCCGCCTGTCTGGCCCTCACCGCCCGGCTCGCCGGGCGGCCGCTGGACGTGGCCGAGAAGGCCTGGGCGGTCGACCTCTGGTTCGAGTCCGAGGGCCTGCCGCTGCGCTTCGTCCAGGCCGCCGCGCTGCTGCGCCAGCGGGACGTCTCGGTGGACGCGCTGGTCGCCGCGGAGGAGGACCGGCGGGACGTCTTCGGCGCGGTCGAGGAGCCCGCCCACGACCCCGACCCGGCGATCCGGGAGAACGCGCTGCGGCGCACCGTGCCGCTGCCCTCGGTCGCCGAGACCGCCTCGCCCGCCGTCCGGCTCGCCGAAGGGCTCGGCGAGGCCGCGCAGGCCGTGCTGCGGCTGGCCGTCGCGCTCGGCGGCGAGTGCCCCACCGCGCCGCACCTGCCCGCGCTGATCGACGTCGGCCAGGGCGAGAGCGCGCTGGCCGAACTCGCCGACGCCGGGCTCGCGGTGTCCATCGGCGGGCACCACCGGCTGACCGCCGGGGCGCTCGACCTGCTCGCCCCGCACTGGCCGGCCCGCGGCTGCGTGGACGGCGCCGCCCAGCACTTCGCCTGGTGGGTCGGGCACAGCTCGGTGTCGCTGGCGCAGATCGCCGCCGAGGCCGAGGTGCTGGTCGGCGTGCTGCTTGCGGACCGGACGGCGGGGCGGCACGAGGCGGTCGTCCGACTGGCCCGGGCCGCCGCCCCCGCACTGGCGCTGGCGCTGCGCTGGGGCGCCTGGGAGCGGGTCCTCCAGCTCGGCCTGGAGGCGGCCCGGCGGACCGGTTCGACGGTCGACCAGGCCTGGTTCCACCACGAGGCGGGCGTGCTCGCGATCTGCCTCCGGCAGCCCTCCCGGGCGATCGCCGAACTGGAGACCGCCCTGACCCTGCGGGCCACCGCGGGGGAGCCGCGCGGGGTGGCCGCCGCGGGCCGGATGATCGACCTGCTGCGCGCCGACGGCCGTCAGCTGCCGGCCGCCGCGACCCCGGCGGCGTCGGGCCGCGGACCGGTGATCCGGAAGATCGCCGCCCGGGTGCCGGCCGGCCTCAAGGCCCGGGCCCGGGCCGGGCGGCGGCGCAAGGTGGTGGTGGCCTCCGCGGCCCTGCTCACCTTCGGGGTGCTCGGCACGGCGGTGGCAATGAGCCTCGCCGGGCCCGAGGAGCACCAGGGGAAGGACCCGCACGCTCAGCTGGACCAGGTCGGGGACACCGGCAACGCGCCGGTGCCGGCGCCGTCCCCCGACGCCTCCCCGGGCACGGCCGGGGCGGGCGGCACCGAGCCGGGTGCCCCGGCGGGGACGGCGGCCGGTACGGAGCCCTCGGCGAGCGGCAGTGCCTCGCACTCGCCGAGCGCCACACCGTCGAAGCGGTCGAGCGCCTCGCCGGGGGCCACCGGGTCGGCGGCCCCGCAGCAGTCGCAGCAGCCCGGCCCGGGGCAGCCGCAGCCGTCGGAGCAGCCGCCGGGGCAGAAGCCCGGCGGGTCGGGCGGGGGCGGCAACGGCGGGGGCAACGGCGGCGGTGGTCAGACCGGCGGCGGCACCGGTGGCGGGAGCGGCAACTCGCCGTCGCCGAGCCAGCCGACCGGCTCGGCGACGCCGACCGCACCCGCGACGACCCCGGCCGTGCCGACCGGTCCGGCCACCCCGTCCCCGACGGGGACGAAGTCCCCGTGACCGGTCAGAACAGCTTGAGCTTGTCGTCGTCGATGCCGCGCAGCTCGTCGTAGTCCAGCACCACGCAGCCGATGCCCCGGTCGGTGGCCAGGACGCGGGCCTGGGGCTTGATCTCCTGCGCGGCGAAGACGCCCTTGACCGGGGCCAACAGCGGGTCCCGGTTGAGGAGTTCGAGGTAGCGGGTGAGCTGTTCGACGCCGTCGATCTCGCCGCGGCGCTTGATCTCGACGGCGACGGTGGCGCCGTCGGCGTCGCGGCAGAGGATGTCGACCGGGCCGATCGCGGTCGGGTACTCGCGGCGGATCAGCGACCAGCCGCTGCCGAGCACCTCCATCCGGTCGGCGAGCAGCTCCTGGAGGTGCGCCTCGACGCCGTCCTTGATCAGGCCGGGGTCCACCCCGAGTTCGTGGGAGGAGTCGTGCAACACCTCCTCCAGCGTGATGATGAGCTTCTCGCCGGCCTTGTTCACCACCGTCCAGACCCCGTCGGCCTCCTTGAGGGCGCACGGCGGGGACATCCAGTTGAGCGGCTTGTAGGCGCGGTCGTCGGCGTGGATGCTGACGCTGCCGTCGGCCTTGACCAGGATGAGCCTGGTGGCGGAGGGCAGATGGGCGGAGAGCCGACCGGCATAGTCGACTGAGCAGCGGGCAATTACGAGACGCACGGTCGACCACGCTAGCCCACCGGGGCCAGTTGATGCGATTCCGAGACGACCGGGTGAAGAAAGCGCGAACCCCGCGAACATGGAGGTTCGGCGGACCCGCCGCCGCTCGCCGCGCTCTGGCGTACGCCCCCCGGGGTCGCTACGGTGTGTGACGCTACGGATGCGGGGTCGCTGTCAACGGGGACGGAGACTTCAGATGAACGATCCGACGGGATCAGGCCAATCTGGTGCACCACGGCGTATTTCCGGAGCAATCCGCAGGAACGACCGGCCTGCTCCGCCGTTGACTGCCACGCTGTTCTGACGCGGTCGGTGTTCAGGACGTCACGTCCCGTGGCGCCGCCGCCTTCGCAACAGGTGCCGGAAACCCCGGTCCGACGGTGTTCCGGACACCTCCTGCGATTTCGCCCACCCTCACTGTGAGCTTGGACTACGCATGACCACCCGGGCGCCGCGCGGGTGGACCGCGAGAGGAGAATCCATGTCGCTCGACGTCTCACCGGCCCTGCTGGAAAAGGCCGAGCGGGGCGAGGTCGACGAGCGGGAATTCGTCGACTGCGTCCGCGTCTCGCTGCCGTACGCCTGGGACCTGATCAGCTCGCTGGTCGCCCAGGCGAAGGTCGACGGTACCGACTTCGCCGACAACCAGGTGCCGCCGCCCAGCGAGCAGGCCCGCGGCCAGCTGCTGCGCGCCCTGGCCAGCGATGCCATCCGGGGCGCCCTGCAGCGCCACTTCGGTGTCCGGCTGGCCTTCCAGAACTGTCACCGGGTGGCGGTGTTCGTGCCGTCGGAGGCCAACGAGGCGCGGTACGACCGCTTCACCTCCGTCCGGGAGCAGCTGCTCAACCAGTCCGAGGAGCTGCGGGACTGCTGATCCGGCCGGAGCCGGCCGCCCCCGTCCCCCGGTGCGGGGGGAGGGGCGGCGGTCCGGGCCGGCGGTCAGCCCAGCTGCGGCAGCACCTCGGAGCCGAGCCGGGCGATGTTGTGCAGGGTCGCCTCGCGGTCGCCGCTGCCCTCCGCGAGCAGGGCGAAGCGGCGGATGCCGGTGCGCTCGGCGGTGGCCAGCAGCCGGTCGGCGCACTGCTTCGGGGTGCCCACCGCGTGCAGGTCGCAGAGCAGTTCGGTGTACTGGTGCGGGTCGCGCATCTTGCGTTCGCGGCCGTCCACGGTGCGGTGGGCGCCGAGCCCGTACTCGAACCAGCCGGGCATCGCGTTCAGCAGGGTGGCCCGGGCCGCCGAGGTGCGGTCGTCCACCTGGGCCACGCCCGCCGCGACGTGCTGGCGGGTCACCCGGCGGAGCTGCTCCTCGCCGCGCCCGGCGGCCAGCCAGGCGGTGCGGTAGAGCTCCAGCATCCGCACCTTGTCCTCGTCGCCGGAGTGCATGCCGAGCAGCATCGGCAGGCCGCGCTCGGCGGCCAGCCGCACCCCGCCCGGGGAGGTGCAGGCGACCACCACCGGCGGGCCGGCCACCGGCCGTCCGGTGCGGTCGCGTTCCTCGGCGAGGCCGTCGGCGTCCTGGCGCTGGCGGGGGAAGCGCACCGGGCCGGTCGGCTCGTCCAGGCCGAGCCAGCTGCCCAGGCCCGGCCGGCGCACCGGCTCGGTGGCCCGCGGCACCACCGCGACCTCGGGGAAGGAGAACTGCGGTCCGTCCGCGCCGACCCGGGAGCCGCGCAGCCAGCGCAGCAGCAGGTCCAGCCGCTCCGGGAAGCCGTTCTCGAAGGCGTCCACGCCGCTGCCGAACACGTCCAGGTCGATCCACGGCCCGCCGCGGCCCACCCCGAGCGTGAAGCGCCCGCCGGAGGTGAGGTGCAGCAGTGCGGCCTGCTCGCCGAGCGCCACCGGGTGGCTGGTGGAGAGCACGCTGACGGCGGTGCCGATGCCGATCCGGCGGGTGCGGCCGAGCAGCAGCGCGGCGAGGGTGGCGGCGTCCGGGCAGACCCCGTACGGGACGAAGTGGTGCTCGGCCAGCCAGACGCTGTCCAGGCCCGCGCGTTCCGCCTCGACGGTGGCCCGGACGGTGCGCTCCAGCACCTCGCCGTGGCTCTGCCCGGGGAACTGCGCGGACAACAGGAACGCGCCGACCCGTACCGGGGCGGTGTCGGGCGGCAGTGCGCCGGTGCGCTGGGCGGCGGTCAGCGGTTCGCCGGTGACGGCCAGCGGCGGTACGCAGGTGAGCGCCGGGCCCGGGGCGGGTGGGCGCACGCCGACGGGTCGGCGGGTCTCGGCGCGCGGGCTGGTCTTGGTCATCCTGGGGGCCTCCTCGGGTGCACGCAGGGTCTGCGGGCCCCGCCTGTCCACTCGTGGGTATCCGATGTCATGTGCCAATGGCACGCGGAACCCCGAATTTCCCCGATGATCGGGTGGATCTCGGCAAAAACCCCGGACGGGTCGACCGAAGCCGTGATAGGGGCCAATAAAAGGGTTTGACACCCGTAGGCTGGAGCGACTTCGAGCCCCCGGAAGAGAGGCAGTCCGCCGTGCCCCGCCGCAACCGGATCAACAGCGCCGCCGACCGCGAGAACGCCGAACCGGCCGCCGCCCCGCTGGGCGGATCGCTGCGCCGCACCGAGAACTACCAGGGTGACGACTGGGTGGTGCAGACGGTCGCCGGGACGTCGGGACGGTTCTACCGCTGCCCGGGCTGCGACCAGGAGATCCCGCCCGGGGTGGGCCACGTGGTGGCCTGGCCGATGCACGGCGCCGGGGTGGACGACCGGCGGCACTGGCACCGGGCGTGCTGGGGAGCGCGGGAGCGCCGGGCCTCCAACGTGCTGCGGGGCCGCGGCGCTCCGCGCCACTGAGTCCGCCGGGCCGTCACGCGTCCCGGTTCTTGAGCACCAGCGCGCCGCCGACCAGCGCGGCCGCGGTCCAGGCCAGGCAGATCGTGAAGCCCGCCCACGGCCCGTACGGCTGGCCGTTCTGCTCGTACACCAGCAGCATCCGCGAGCCGGCGTAGTCGGGGAAGTAGTGGGCCAGGGTCTTGACCTTCGGCACCGCCGAGAGGATCGGCGAGAGCAGGAAGAAGAACGGCACCAGCACGCCCAGGGCGAGCGTCTGGTTGTGCAGCATGGCGGTGACGCCGGCCGAGAACAGGCAGAGCATCGTCAGGTAGAGCGCGGCGCCGAGCACCGCGCGCAGCACGTTCGGCTCGCCCAGCGTGGTGGAGTGCGGGCCGAGCAGTGCCTGGCCGACGAAGAAGGTGACGAAGGCGGTCACCAGCGAGACCGCCAGGGCCAGCCCGCCGAGCACCGTCGCCTTCCCGGCCAGCAGGGTGCCGCGCTGGGGGACGGCGGCCAGGGTGACCCGGATCATGCCGCTGCTGTACTCGTTGCCGATCGCCAGCACCCCGAAGACGATGATGGCCAGCTCGCCGAGCATGATGCCGGAGAAGGCGGTGCCGGTGGCGTCGAACGGGGTCTCCTCGTGGCGTCTGAACTCGGTGAAGTTGTTGTTGGTGAGCAGGGACAGCAGCGCGCCGATGCCGACGGTGACCACGAAGGCCAGCGCGAGGGTCCAGACGGTGGAGCGGACGCTGCGGATCTTCGTCCACTCGGAGCGCAGGATCGCCGGGAAGGACGTCATCTCAGTTCTCCTCCTGCTGCGCCGCCGCGGTCGGCGCCGCTCCGTCCGTCTGCCAGCCCGCGCCCCAGGTGCCGGGCGCGCCGGCGGCGTCCCGGCCGGGGCCGTCGCCCGCGTGGTACTCCACCGAGTCCGCCGTCATCTGCATGAACGCCTCCTCCAACGAGGCCTGCTGGGGGCTGAGTTCGTGCAGCACCACGCCGTGCGCGGAGACCAGTTCGCCGAGCCGGGCGATGTCGCCGTCGACCACCTCGTAGGAGCCGTCGGGGCCCGGTTCGTGCCGCAGTCCGGCCCCGGCCAGGACGTCGAGCAGGCGCTCGGGCTGCGGGGTGCGCAGCCGGACGGCGGAGCGGGAGTTGCGCCGGATGAACTCCGGCATCGGCAGGTCGGCGAGCAGCCGGCCCCTGCCGATGACCACCAGGTGGTCGGCGGTGACGGCCATCTCGCTCATCAGGTGGGAGGAGACGAAGACGGTCCGGCCCTCGCCGGCCAGGCGCTTCATCAGGTTGCGGATCCAGAGGATGCCCTCCGGGTCGAGGCCGTTGACCGGCTCGTCGAACATGACGATCTCCGGGTCGCCGAGCAGGGCGGAGGCGATGCCCAGGCGCTGGCCCATGCCGAGGGAGAAGCCGCGGGCGCGCTTGCGGGCGACCGGGGTGAGGCCGACCAGGGCGAGCACCTCGTCCACCCGGCCGGCCGGGATCCGGTTGCTCTGGGCGAGCCAGAGCAGGTGGTCGCGGGCGGTGCGGCCGGGGTGGACGGCCTTGGCCTCCAGCAGGGCGCCGATGTACTTGAGCGGCTCGCTGAGTTGCCCGTAGCGCTTGCCGTCGAGGGTGACCCGGCCGCTGGTGGGGCGGTCCAGGTCGAGGATCATGCGCATGGTGGTGGACTTGCCCGCGCCGTTGGGGCCGAGGAAGCCGGTGACCACTCCCTGCGGGACCGAGAAGCTGAGCCGGTCCACCGCGAGCGTCTTGCCGTAACGTTTCGTCAGGTCGTGCAACTCGATCATTGGCGCTCCCTTGCTCTCTGGCAGGCTAGGACAAAGCGGATATCGCGGCCCGCTGAGTGGGCCCGTCGGGCGTGCCGCAATACGGTGGCTGCATGAGTCAGCTCCCCTCCGCAGTGTCCGTCCGCGAGAGCGGTACCGGAACACCCCTCGTGCTGCTGCACGCCTTTCCGTTGAACGCCTCGATGTGGTCCGCCCAGCTGGACGCGCTGCCCGGACTGACCGGGGACGAGGCCCGGGTGCTCGCCCCCGACCAGCGGGGTTTCGGCGGGACCGAGCTGGGTGCCGACGAACCCTCGCTGGACCTCGTCGCCGACGACCTGGCGCTGCTGCTGGACGCGGCCGGGATCGACCGCGCGGTGGTCGGCGGGCTCTCCATGGGCGGCTACGTGGCGCTCGCCTTCGCCCGCCGCCACCCGGACCGGCTGTCCGGCCTGCTGCTGGCCAACACCCGCGCCACCGCGGACCGGGACGCCACCCGGGCCGACCGGGAGCGGATCGCCGCCGCCGTGACCGCCCGGGGCAGCGTCCAGCTGCTGCTGGACGAGCGGGTCGCGGCCGGGCAGCTCGGGCCCGACTCCCAGCACCTGGTGGAGCGGGTGCAGGCGATGGTGGCCGCCGCGCCGCCCGCCTCCGTCGCCTGGGCCCAGCGGGCCATGGCGGCCCGTCCTGACTCCCTGGAGGTGCTGGCCGGGCTCCGGGTGCCGGTGACGTTCCTCGCGGGCGCCCTGGACGCCCTGGTGGCGCCCGAGGAGGCCGAACTGATGCACCGGGCCCGCCCGGACGCCGAGCTGACCGTCGTCCCCGGGGTGGGCCACCTGAGCGCCCTGGAGTCCCCGGGCGCGTTCGACGCGGCCGCGCGCCGGCTGCTCGCCCGGGCGGCCGCCGGATGAGCCCGGACGAGGCGGGCTGGGACTTCTCCGCGCTGGAGGTCACCGGCCGGATGCCGGTGACCAACCGCGGCGAGGGGCTGGTGGAGCTGACCCTGGAGCCGCTGGGCGAGGACTACTGGTTGCGCCCCGGCGAGACCTTCATCGTCACCTCGTACGGCGACTACGGGTCCGGGCACCCCTTCGAGGTGCAGTACTGGCCCGACTCGGTGTCGGTCTGGTGCACCTCCTGGTACGGCACCGTGTCGGACGACGAGGGCAACCAGCTCAGCAGCGGGTACCAGCGGCCGGACGGGGCCTACCCCCGGTAAATGCCCCCGAGGTGGTGACAGCCGCACGCGCGACAGGCCCTCACCCGGGCGGGTGAGGGCCTGTCGTACGACCGCGTCGGCGGCTGTGCCGGCGACTGCGTCAGCGGCTGCGTCAGCGCGACTGCTGGGCGGGCACGCCCATGGTGTCGTCGTTCGGCAGCGAGGCGGCGGCCACGGCCGCGCCGGTCAGCGTCGCCAGCATCTCGCGGACGTTGGTCAGCTGGGCGTTGATGCTGTCGCGACGGTTGGTCAGCGCCGCCAGCTCGCGCTCCGATTCGCTGCGGATGCGGTCCGCCTTGGCGTTGGCGTCCGCCACGATGTCCTCGGACTGGCGCTGGGCCGTCTCGACGGTCTGGCGGGCCCGGCGCTCGGCGTCGGTGCGCAGCTTCTCGGCCTCCAGGCGCAGCTGCTCGGCCCGGTGCTCGATCTCGGCCAGGCGCTTCTCGGCCTTGGCCTGACGGGCGGCCAGGTCGCGCTCGGACTGCTCGCGGCGCTTGGCCAGGTTCGTCTCGAACTCCAGCGCGGCCTGGGCGGCCTTGGTGCGGGTCTCCTCGAAGAGGGCGTCCGCCTCCTCACGCTTGTTCTGGGCGTCCTTGTTGGCCTCGGCGCGCAGCTGGGCGGAGTCGCTCTTCGCCTTGTCGACGATCCGCAGCCCCTCGTCCTCCGCCTTGGCCTTGCGGTCCTTGGCGTAGTTCTCGGCCTCGGTGCGGACCTGCTGGGCGGCGGCCTCGGCCAGCTCGCGGTGCTGCTCGGAAGCGCGGTGCGCCTCGTCGCGCAGGTCCTTGGCCTCCTCCTCGGCGAGCCGCAGGATCTTCTCGACCCGGGCGCCGAGACCGGCGTAGGAGGGCTCCTGCTCGGCGACCGCCGCCTGGGCGGTCTGGGTTTCGAGGTGGAGCTCCTCGATGCGCTTCTCCAGTGCACTGATCCGGGTCAAGGCACTGTCACGGTCGGCCACCAGCTTGGTGATCCGCTCGTCGACCTGGGCGCGCTCGTACCCACGGCGTACCAGGTCGAAGCCGTGAGGGGAGTGACTGTCGCTCATGGGACTCTGGGCTTCCTGTCGTCAAACCGCTGAGGTGGTTGAGGGAATCCTGACACGGTACCGGAGTGTCGACGGCGAAATGCCGTTGTCTCACGGACAATGACCGTCAATGTCCGCTCAATCGGGTGGTGCGTTCTTGGAACGATTGCCACCCGACCGGGGGGAGCCAACTCCGGCACCGGCCTTGGCGCCCCCGTCCTTCTTGGTGTTGCTTCCCCCGTTGACCTGGGCGACCGGTGTCGGTGCCTCGAACGCCTCCAGCGCCGAGAGCACGTCCTGGACCCTGGAGATCTCGGTGTTGATGTCCTTGCGGCGGCGCACCAGTTCGTCCAGCTCGCGCCGGCCCTCGCCGGTGACCCGCTCGGCCTCGGCCTTCGCCTCGGCGATCAGCCGCTCGGCCTCCGCCTTCGCCAGCTCGATCTGCTCGTCCGCGGTGCGGTCGGCGTCGCGCAGCCGCTTCTCCGCCTCGGCGGCCGCGCCGTCGAGGCGCTCCTCGGCCTCCGTCTCGGCCGCGCGCAGCTTCGCCTCGGACTTCTCGATCAGCGACTCGGCCCGGTCGGTGGAGTTGGCGAGCTTGGTCTCCGCCTCCTTGAGCAGGCCCTCGGCCTTGCGGACGGCGGACAGCCGGACCTTGCTGGCCTCCGCAGAGGCCTCCGAGGTGAGCTCGGACGCCCGGTCCTCGGCGGCCGCGACCAGGGCGGCGGCGCGGTCCTCGGCCTCGGCGACGGTGGCCACCGCCTGCTCCTCGGCCTCGGTCAGCTGCTCCTGGGCGGCCGTCACCAGCGCGTCCACCCGCTCGCCGGCCGACTTCATGGCCGCCGCGTTCTCCTTGCGGGCCCGCTCGTGCAGCGCCTCCACCTCGGCGTCGGTGCGCTCGCGCAGCTCCTCGGCGCGCTCGCGGATCGCGGTGGCGTCCCGGCGGGCCTCGGCGAGCAGCACGTCGGCGTCGGAACGGCCCTTCTCGACCTCGGCCTGACCGGCCGCCTCGCCGGCCGCGACCAGCCGGTCGGCCTCCTTGCGGGCGGCCGCGACCATCGCGTCCGCCTGCTCCTCGGCGGCGGCCGTGGTGGCCAGCGCGGTGGTCTGGGCGTCCTCGCCGAGCGACTCGGCGTCGGCGAAGGCCTTCTCCAGCACGGACTTGGCGCGGTCCCGGGTGGCCTTGTCGAACTGCTCGGCGGCCTCCCGGGTCTGCGCGTCGTAGGCGTCGGCGCGGGCGTGGGTGGAGGCGTCGTACTCGTCGGCCAGGGTGCGGGTGGCGAGCGCGTACTCCTCGGCCTCGGCGCGCAGCCCGGCAGCCAGCTCCTCGGCGTCGGCGATCGCCCGCCGGCCCTGGGCGTCGGCCTCGGCGACCGTGCGGACGGCCTGCGCCTCGGAGTCGGCGCGCAGCTGCTCGGCGGCCTCCTGGGCGGCCCGCAGTTCGGCGTCGGCCTCGGCGCGCAGCTGCTCGTCGTAGGCCTGGGCCTCGGCCCGCTGCCGGCCGAGCTCGGCCTCGGCGGCCTCGCGCTCGGCGGTGAGCTCCAGCTCGGTCCGCTCGCGCAGGGCGGTGGTCTCGGCCTCGGTCCGGGCGCGCAGCTCGGCCGTTTCGAGGTCGGCGAGCTCGCGCTGCTCGGCGGTCTCGCGGTCGGCCAGGTCGCGCTGCTCGGCGGTCTCGCGGTCGGCGAGCTCGCGCACCTCGACGGCGTACCGGTCGGCGGCCTCGCGCTGCTCGGTGGTCTCCCGCTCGGCGAGGTCGCGCTGGTCGGCGGTCTCGCGGTCGGCGAGCTCGCGCACCTCGACGGCGTCCTGCTCGGCCCGCTCGCGGGTGTCTGCGGCGTCCTGCTCGGCGGTGGCCCGCAGCGCGGCGATCTGCTCGGCGGCGGCCTCGTGCAGGCCGGCCACCGACTGGCGGACCTCGGCGGCCTCGTCCTCGGCGGTGGAGACCAGCTCGGCGCCCTCGGCCCGGGCGGCGGCCACCACGTCCTGGCCGTCGGCGCGTGCCTGCTCCAGCTCGGCGGTGGCCTCGGCGCGGATGGCGTCGGCGGTGGCGCGGGCCTCGGACAGCTCCCGGCCGGCCTCGGCCCGGACCGTCTCGGCCTGCTCGTCGGCCAGCGCCAGTTCGGCGGCGGCCTTCTCGCGGGTGGCCTTGGCGTCCTGGGCGGCCTCGGCCCGGCGCTGCTCGGCGGCGGCGCCGGCCTGCTCCAGCAGCTCGTCGGCCTCGGTGCGGTGGTCGGCGGCGTACTGCTCCGCCTCGGTGCGCAGGTCGGTGGCGTGCTGTTCGGCTTCGGTGCGGACGCGGTCGGCGTAGGCCTCGGCACTCTCGCGCTGCTGGGTGGTCTCCTGCTGGGCGAGGGTGCGCAGCTCGGCCGCGGCCCGCTCCGCCTCGGTGCGGTGGTCGGCGGCGTACTGCTCGGCCTCGGCGCGGTGCTCGGTGGCGTGCTGTTCGGCTTCGGTGCGGACGCGGTCGGCGTAGGCCTCGGCACTCTCGCGCTGCTGGGTGGTCTCCTGCTGGGCGAGGGCGCGCAGCTCGGCCGCGGCCCGCTCGGCCTCGGCGCGGTGCTCGGCGGCGTACTGCTCCGCCTCCTCGCGCTGCTCGGCCGTCTCGTGGTCGGCGTTCTCGCGCTGCTCGGCGGCATACCGGTCGGCGGCCGCGCGGACCTCGGTGCTCTCCCGGGCGGTGCGCTCGGTCAGCTCGGCGGCGCCCTGCTCGGCCTGCTCGCGGGCGGTGCGGGCACCGGCCAGCTGCTCGGCGGTCTCCTCACGCTCGCGCTGCAGCCCGGCGGCGGCCTCCTCGTGCTCGCGCCGGCTCTCCTCGCGCAGCGCGTTCGCGGTGGCCTCGGCCTCGGCCCTCGTGCGGGCGGCCTCGGTGTCGGCCTCGGAGCGCACCCGCTCGGCGTCGGCGACCGCGGCGTCCCGGACGGCGTTCGCCTCGGCCTGGGACTCGGCGGCCAGGGCCTCCGCGGCGGCGGTTGCCGCGGTGCGCACCTGCTGGTCGAACTCGGTTGCGCCGCGCCGGAGTTCGGCGGTCTCCCGCTCGGTGGCGGCGCGGTTCTCGGCGGCCGCGGCCTTGGCGGCGGTCACCGCGTCCTGGCCCTGCTGCTCGGCGGCCGAGGTGATCTTCTCGGCCTCGGTCCGGGCCCGGGCCAGGGTCTGCTCGGCCCGGCCCTGGGTCTCGGCGGCCTGCTCCTGGGCCTGGGTGCGCAGCCGCTCGATCTCCCCGGCGGCACCGGCGCGCAGCTCGTCCGCGTCGGCCTTGGCCTTGGTGAGCAGCTCCTCGGCGTTCTTCGCCGACTCCTCGATCTGCAGCACGGCCTGGCGGCGGGCCTCGCTGCGGGCCCGGTCGGCCTCGGCGGCGGCCTGGGCGCGCAGTTCCTCGGCCTCGGCGCGCAGCCGGGCGGCCTCGTCCTGCATCTGCTCGATCCGCTCGCGGATCGCGGCGGCGTCGTCCAGGGCGGCGTTCTGGGCCTGCTCGACGGCGGCCTGGGCCTGCTCGCGCAGCCGCTGGGCCTCGGCGTGCGCCTCGGCGCGGATCCGCTCGGCCTCGGCGGAGGCCTCGCCGCGGGCGGTCTCGGCGTCCTGGTTGGCCCGGCCGAGCACCTCCTCGGCGGTCTTGGCGGCCTTGGCGAGGTGCACGGTGGCGTCCTTGGCGCCGGCCGCGCGGCCGGCCTCCTCGGCCTCGCCGCGCAGCCGCTGGGCGTCGGCGTCGGCCTGGGCCCGCAGCTCCGCCACGTCCCGGTCGGCCTGGGCGCGCAGCTCGGCGATCGCCGCCTCGGCCTCGGCCTTCAACTGGGCGGCGACCGACTCGGCGGTGGCCCGCAGCCGCTCGCTCTCCTCGGCGGCGGCGGCCTTTGCGGCGTCCGCCTCGGCCTGCCGGGTGGCGGCGTTGCTGCGGATCGCCTCGGCCTCGGCCCGGATGGCCTCGGACTCCTTGGTGGCGTTGGCGACCAGCCGGGCGATCTCGGCCCGGGCGGTCTGCGAGCGCTGCTCGGTGGCGGCCTCGCCGTCGGCGACCTTGCGCTCGGCGGCGGCCTCGGCGTCGGCCTGCAGCTGCTCGGCGGCCTGCTCGGCCTGGACCCGCAGCTCGGTGGCCTCCCGGCGGGCGCGCTCGGCCTCGGCGATCGCCGCGTCGCGCAGCCGCTCTATCTCGGCCTTCGCGGCGCCCAGCTGCTGCTCGGCGCGGGCCTGCTCGGCGGCGGCCTGCTCCTTGAGCCGGCTGATCTCGGTGTGGGCGACGGCCAGCTGCTGCTCGGCGGCGGCGTGGGCGGCGGCCAGCTCCTGCTGGGCCTGGCCGCGGGCCGCGTCCACATCGGCGGCGGCCTGGGCACCGGCCTGCTGGGCGTGCTCGGAGGCGGCGCGCAGCAGTCGCTCGGCGTCGTTCTGGGCCTTCTGGAGGGCGGCCTCGGCGGCGGCCTGGGCCTCGCCGCGGGCGGCGTCCACGTCGGCGGCGGTCTGGGCGCGGGCGTGGTCGGAGAGGGCGGCGGCCTCGGCGCGGGCCGCGGCGACCATCCGCTCGGACTCGGCGCGGGCGTCCTGGAGGAGGCGCTGGGCCTCCTGCTCGGAGCCGGACCGGGTCTGCTCGGCCCAGCCGTTGACGTGCTGCTCGGCGGAGCGGCGCAGCTCGGTGAGCTCGTCCTCCAGCTGGCGGCGGCGTGCGGCGAGCTCGGCCTCCAGCCGGGCGGTGCGCTCGGCGGTCTCGGCCATGATCCGCTGGGTGGCGGCCTGGGAGTCGCGCAGCTGGCGCTCGGCGTCGGCGCGCATCTGCTGGGCCTGCATCTCGGCGGTCCGCAGCATCTGCTCGGCCTGGCCGGAGACGGCGTCGAAGGCGCGCGGCTGGGCGAGCATGCGCCGGGATTCGTGCAGCTTGGCCCGGAGCACCTCCACCTGGTAGGCGAGGTCCTCGGCATGCTCGACTGCTTTGTCCCGCTCCTTCCGAGTCCGACCCATCTCGGCCTCGAACTGGGAGAGGTGATCGTCAACCTCGTAGCGGTCGTTGCCCCGCACTCCGCGGTCCCATCCATCTCCTGGTCGCGTCCTCGACCGGGCCGGTCCCGGCCACCCGTGTCCGGGGTCCTGGTCCGACTGGTCCTTGCATCCGCGCCCACCGGACGACCCGCTGCCAAGCCGGAGCCGTCCGCCGCGGTCGTCGGAGTCCTGGTCGCGGGAGCGCGGACGTGCCGCGTTCCCCCGTCCGGGTGGACTCCTGGGCGAACTCTTGCCTGTGGAGAATGGTGACAGATCCGTCTTGCGACTGTTCAGCCGTGCCCGCGTACTGGACTCCCCTGCGACGGGCCGGCCACCGGAGGGCGGACAGGCCTGTCATCGGCCGTGCCCGTCGCCTCCGTCCCCCGGAGTCTTCGCGCACCTGGGCATTGTAGTGGGCGCGCACCGCGGGGGAATGGCCGCGTGGGGGTTTTCCGGCTGCCGGACCACGTTACTGACGGGTCGCTAGTGCCGAATTCCGGTGTGCCGCCCGGGAGCGGGCGGCACCGGGAGCGGTTCCGAGGTCGTTTCAGTGCCCTTCGTGCTCGCCCGGCTGGGCCGAGGTGACCAGCTCGGTCAGCACGCCGCCGCAGTCCTTGGGGTGCAGGAAGGTGATCCGCGAGCCCATCGAGCCGATCCGCGGCTGGTCGTACAGGACCCGGACGCCCTTGTCGCGGATCGCCTCGGCGTCGCCGTCCACGTCGGCGGTGCCGAAGGCGATGTGGTGCACGCCCTCGCCGTTCTTCTCCAGCCACTTGGCGACGGTGGAGTCCGGGCGGGTGGGCTCCAGCAGCTGGAGGTACGAGGCGCCGCCGTCGTCCGTGCCGTTGATCCGGAGCATGGCCTCGCGGACCCCCTGCTCCTCGTTGACCTCGCTGTGGAACACCTCGAAGCCGTAGGTCGCGCGGTAGAACTCGACCGTCTTGTCGAGGTCTCGGCAGGCGATGCCGATGTGGTCGATGCGGGTCAGCACGGCGCCTCCAGGGGGCGGTGGACGGACAGTGGCACCCAGTGCAGCGTACGGCCCCGAGGCGGCGCCAGTGCCGGACGTGCGAGCCTGCTCACACGCCGGGAATCACCCGGACGTTCACCCGGATCGCATTGACACGGTGTTGACTGGACGGTGCCAGTGCGCTCGATCACACCGTCGCTCCGGTGACGGGCGGAAAACGGGTCAGTACCCTGAGCGCATCCTCACCACCTGGCCACGACGTGCGAAGGGGCCCGTCCCATGACCAACACCACCTCTGTGATCGTTGCCGGTGCGCGGACCCCGATGGGCCGCCTGCTCGGTTCCCTCAAGGGCTTCTCCGGTGCCGACCTCGGCGGCTTCGCGATCAAGGGCGCGCTGGAGCGGGCCGGCATCACGGGTGAGCAGGTCCAGTACGTGATCATGGGCCAGGTGCTGCAGGCCGGCGCCGGCCAGATCCCGGCCCGCCAGGCGGCCGTCAAGGCCGGCATCCCGATGAACGTCCCGGCGCTGACCATCAACAAGGTCTGCCTCTCCGGCCTGGACGCCATCGCCCTGGCCGACCAGCTGATCCGGGCCGGCGAGTTCGACATCGTGGTGGCCGGCGGCCAGGAGTCCATGACCAACGCCCCGCACCTGCTGCCGAAGTCCCGCGAGGGCTACAAGTACGGCGCGGTCGAGGTGCTCGACGCGATGGCGTACGACGGTCTGACCGACGCCTACGAGAACATCCCGATGGGCGAGTCCACCGAGAAGCACAACACCCGTCTGGGCATCGCCCGCGACGTGCAGGACGAGATCGCCGCCGCCTCCCACCAGCGGGCCGCCAAGGCGCAGGCCGACGGCGTCTTCGAGGCCGAGATCGTCCCGGTCGCCATCCCGCAGCGCAGGGGCGAGCCGGTGCTGTTCAGCCAGGACGAGGGCATCCGCGCCGACACCACCGTGGAGGGCCTGGCCAAGCTGCGCCCCGCCTTCACCAAGGACGGCACGATCACCGCCGGCACCTCCTCGCAGATCTCCGACGGCGCCGCCGCCGTGGTCGTGATGAGCAAGGCCAAGGCCGAGGAGCTGGGCCTGACCTGGATCGCCGAGATCGGCGCCCACGGCAACGTGGCCGGCCCGGACAACTCGCTCCAGTCGCAGCCGTCCAACGCGATCAGGCACGCGCTGGGCAAGGAGGGCCTGGAGGTCTCCGACCTCGACCTGATCGAGATCAACGAGGCGTTCGCGGCCGTCGCCCACCAGTCGATGAAGGACCTCGGCGTCTCCGCCGACATCGTCAACGTCAACGGCGGCGCGATCGCGCTCGGCCACCCGATCGGGATGTCCGGTGCCCGCGTGGTGCTGACCCTCGCGCTGGAGCTGCAGCGCCGCGGCGGCGGGGTCGGCGCGGCCGCGCTGTGCGGCGGCGGCGGCCAGGGCGACGCGCTGATCGTGCGCGTGCCGAAGGCCTGATCTGTTCCGACCTCCGGGGCTGCGGACCGCCACAAGTGGTCCGCGGCCCCTTCGGCATCTGCCGTCGTTCGCCGCCGTACGCCGCCGCCACCCGCCGGCATCCGCGCAAGGAGCTCCTGATGATCGATGTCGCCACGCTGGTCGAGCAGGCCCGGGAGGGCCGGCCGCGGGCGGTCGCCCGGCTGATCACGCTGGTCGAGAACGCCGCCCCGCAGCTGCGGGAGGCGATGGCCGCGCTCGCGCCGTACACCGGGCAGGCGTACACGGTGGGCCTGACCGGCTCGCCCGGGGTGGGCAAGTCCACCTCCACCTCGGCGTTGGTCTCCGCCTACCGGCGGCTCGGCAAGCGGGTCGGGGTGCTCGCCGTCGACCCGTCCTCGCCGTTCTCCGGCGGGGCGCTGCTGGGCGACCGGGTCCGGATGCAGGACCACGCGACCGACCCCGAGGTGTTCATCCGCTCGATGGCCACCCGCGGGCACCTGGGCGGGCTGTCCTGGGCGGCGCCGCAGGCGCTGCGGGTGCTGGACGCGGCGGGCTGCGAGGTGATCCTGGTCGAGACCGTCGGCGTGGGCCAGTCCGAGGTCGAGGTCGCCGCCCAGGCGGACACCGCCGTGGTGCTGCTGGCCCCCGGGATGGGCGACGGCATCCAGGCCGCCAAGGCGGGCATCCTGGAGATCGGCGACGTCTTCGTGGTCAACAAGGCCGACCGGGACGGCGCCGACGCCACCGCCCGGGAGCTCAACCACATGCTGGGCCTCGGCGAGGCCCGCGAGGCGGGGGACTGGCGCCCGCCGATCGTGAAGACCGTCGCGGCCCGCGGCGAGGGCGTGGACGAGGTGGTCGAGGCCCTGGAGAAGCACCGCGCCTGGCTGGAGGAGACCGGCGAGCTGGCGGCGCGCCGCCGCCGTCGGGCCGCCCAGGAGATCGAGGCGATCGCGCTGGCCGAGCTGCGCGCCCGGATCGGCGACCTCTCCGGCGACCGCCACCTGGCCGGCCTGGCCGAGCGGGTGGTCAACGGCGAGCTGGACCCGTACGGCGCGGCCGACGAACTGGTCGCGGGCCTGACCACGGGCTGAGCGGCTTCTCGGGAATTACTGGGCAGCTCGCCGAAACGAGCGCCGATCAACAACTCCACCTGAACGCTGTAGCCCCGTTGC
>NZ_JBHJWG010000039.1:0-84971 GCF_042266305.1 Kitasatospora sp. NPDC056076 | reverse complement strand
ACGTTTCAAACTCTAGCCGATCCCCGCTCCGAAAAGCGAATCCGGCCGCAATCCGATAAACAGCGCACGCCGAATAAGCACCGAGCCGAGACGCGAAAAAGCGAAACGACCGGCACGAACCGGAAGTGGTGTTTCAAGGGATTGGCTGCCGCGGGGCCGTCCGCGCAGATGCGTGTCCGGTGCTCCATGACAGGCAGCTCGAAGAACACTAGACCTCTGGAGTGGCCGAGTCAAGCACGGCAAGCGAATTTTCGGTGCCGCCCGCGGTGCCGCCCGCGGCGCCCTGCCTGCCCTCGTCCGCCGGCAGCTGGAAGGCCAGGACGGCGACGTCGTCGTCGTGCTCCGAGGTCACGCCCATCGCCCGGAGGAGCCGGGCGCAGATCACCTCGGGGGCGCCGACCGCGCCGGTGAGGGTGCGGGCCAGCAGGTCGAGGCCCTGGTCGATGTCCTCGTCGCGGCGCTCGACCAGTCCGTCCGTATAGAGGACGCCGGTGGTGCCGGGGAGCAGGCGCAGGGTGTGGGAGACGTGCAGGCCGTCCCCGGTGCCGAGCGGGGGACCGTTCTGTTCCTCGCTGCGCAGGATGGTGCCGTCGGGGCAGCGCAGCAGCATGGGGAGGTGGCCGGCCGACGCGTAGGAGAGGGTGCGGCGGCTCGGGTCCCAGACGGCGTAGGTGCAGGTGGCGATCTGGTTGGCGTCGATCTCCATGGCGAGGCCGTCGAGCAGGCGCATCACCTCGTGCGGGGGGAGGTCGAGGCGGGCGTAGGCGCGTACGGCGGTGCGGAGCTGGCCCATCACGGCGGCGGCCCGCAGGCCCCGGCCCATGACGTCGCCGATGACGAGTGCCGTGCGACCGCCGTCGATGGCGATGACGTCGTACCAGTCGCCGCCGACCGCGGCCTCGGCGCCGCCCGGCTGGTAGGTGGCGGCGACCCGCAGGTCGGCGGGCTGGTCGAGCTTCTGCGGGAGCAGGCTGCGCTGGAGGGTGACGGCGGCCTCGCGCTGGCGGCGTTCGGCTTCGCGCAGGCGGGCGGCGGCGAGCACCTGGTCGGTGACCTCGGCCGCGAAGATCAGGACGCCGGCGGGCGGGCCCTCGGCGGGGGTGTCGCCGGTGTCGCCCGGGCCGAGCGGGACGCAGGAGACGTTGTAGTAGCGGTTGCCGGTGAGCCCGAGGATGCAGCGCGCCTTGACGCTCCGGGGGCGGCCGCCGCGGATGACCTGGTCCATCAGGGGCAGGACGCCCATGGTGCCGAGCTCGGGGAGGGCCTCCCCCGCGGGCAGGCCGGTGGGGCGTTCGCCGAAGAGTTCGCGGTAGGCCCGGTTGGCGTAGCCGAGCTGGTGGAGCGGGCCGTAGGTGACGGCGACCGGGGCGGGGATGCGGTTGAGCACCTCGCGCAGGTTCTGCGGTTTGAGGGGGTCGAGGAGTTCGGCGGTGGCGGCGGGGCTGGTGGGGTCCCGGGGGCCGGGGACGACGATGCCGTCGGTGGAGGGCGTGCCCTCGTCGGTGCCGGCCCCGTTGGACGGGGCGGCACGCCAGGGGACTCCGGTGAGCCGGGCGCTCCAGCGCATGAGGTTCAAACGACGGCCGCTTCCTCGTTTTCCAGGCATATCATCACTTTTTGTGTGCACAGCATCACATGGGGTAATGACCAGTTCGGGCTGATCCTGTCAGGCGGAGGCCCGGTTCCGGAAGTCGCGCGCCCGGCGTGGCCGTCGGTTCGGCTCCGGACCCCTGGCGGCGGGGTCGCTCATCGGGGGGCGTCCGGCCCGGCACCGGACGGCCGTTCCGGCCCGGAATCGAAACCGCCCTCGAAGGCCGAACGCGGGTTCTCCATCGCCCCCAGCGAGACCACCTCGCGGGAGAACACCCCGCCGAGCACCCAGTCCATCAGCACCCGGACCCGTCGCTCCGCGCTCGGCAGCCGCCGCAGGTGCCGGGCCCGGTGCAGCCACCACGCCCGCCGTCCGGTGAGCCGGCCGCCGCGCCGGGTGTGGGCGACGGCCCGGTGCAGCCCCAGCGAGGTGGAACAGGCGGCCGGCCCGGGGCGGTACTCGACGAGGCCCGGCGCGTGCGGTCCACCCGCCAGCGCGACCGCGATGTTGCGGGCGAGCAGCTCGGCCTGGGCGAAGGCGTGCTGGGCGTTGGGCGCGCAGGGGGCGCCGTCCGCGTTCGGGTCGGGTACGGCGGCGCAGTCGCCGGCCGCCCAGACCCCGGGCAGTGCCCGCCCGTCCGGGCCGACGGCCTGGAGGGTGGCCAGGCAGCGGACCCGGCCGGCCGTGTCCAGCGGCAGGTCGGTGTCGCGCAGCAGCGGCGAAGGCCGGACGCCCGCCGTCCAGACCAGGGTGCGGGCGCCGAAGCGGCTGCCGTCGGAGAGCGTGGCGACCCCGTCGGCGGCGGACTCCAGGGTGGTGCGCAGGCGGACGTCGACGCCGCGTTCGCGCAGCTGGCCGAGGGTGTGCTCGGCGAGGTCGGCGGACTCCTCGGCGAGGATCCGGTCGCCGGACTCGACCAGGACCCAGCGCAGGTCCTCGGCGCGGACGTTGTGGTAGCTCCGCACGGCGGTGCGGGCCATGTCCTCCAGCTCGGCCAGCGCGCCGACGCCCGCGTAGCCGGCGCCGACGAAGACGAAGGTGAGCGCGGACTGCTGCAGGGCCGGGTCGCGGGTGGCGGAGGCGAGGTCGAGCTGCTCCAGCACGTGGTTGCGCAGGTGCACCGCCTCGCCGACGGTGGAGAAGCCGAGCCCGTGCTCGGCCAGGCCCGGCACCGGAGCGGTGCGGGAGACCGACCCCGGGGCCACCACCAGGACGTCGTAAGGGAGTTCGAGCGGCGCCGGGGTCTCGCCGGGGCTCGCGGCGTCGGCCAGGGCGCGCCGGGCGGCGTGTTCGACGCGGGTGATCCGGGCGGTCACCACCCGGCAGTGCGGCAGGGCCCGGCGCAGCGGGACGACCACGTGCCGGGGATCGATCGAACCGGCCGCGACCTCGGCCAGCAGCGGGTGGTAGGTGGAGTACGCCTGGGGCTCGACCACGGTGATCTCCACCTCGCGGCGCCGCAGCTGTTCCCACAGGACGCGCTGGAGGTGGAGTGCGGTGGCCATCCCGGCGCAGCCGCCGCCGACGATCAGGATCCTGATGGTGCACCTCCTGCCGGTGTGACGATTCGTCCCGGCCTCGCGGCCGGGGGTGTCCCCCCATCACGCCCCCCTATGAAGGACCGTCGGGGGTGGTCTTGTCCACAGTCCGTACGGGGCTGGTTGCGACGGAAGTGACGGGCGTGGCCAGTTGTGCTTCCCGGGCGACTTTCTGACGCACTTTCGGCTTCGAAGAGCCGTGAACTATGGTCGGATTGTGTGCCGGAGCGGCCACCGCCATGACAACCGGCGGCGACGCACCGTGGAGCGGCCACTACGGCCAGTTCCAGCGTTGGCGCGAGATCCCGACTGGGGGAGAGTCATCCGGGGAAGGGTAGTTCCCGGACGAGGCCCCGGTCGGTGCCGACGCGCCGAGCCGGACGCCGATGCGGTCCGGCGGCACGACCGTGGTCACCGGAACGCGACGGGCGGCACGAGCAATGGGTCATCTGGTCACTTCTGACGAGCTGAGCTGCACCGGGGGGTGCAGGGGCGGGCGACGACAGGGTCCGGTTTCGGACGCCTGCGGGGGAGAGTTGGGATGATGGAACAGAAGCAGGCATTGGGGCGGGCGAGCACACCGCACGCCGGACAGGGCATGGTCCCGGAGCAGCGCGGCCCGGTGGACCTGCCACCGGGCGGGATGTCGTACGCGGCGGTCCCGTACCGGACGGAGCCCCCGCAGGCCACCGCGCCGGTACCCGGGGCCCGGCTCCGGGTCGACGCGCGGCGGAACCTGGAGAGCGTGCTGCGCGCGGCCCGGGAGGTGTTCGGCGAGTTCGGCTACGGCGCTCCGATGGAGGAAGTGGCGCGCCGGGCCGGGGTCGGGGTCGGCACGGTCTACCGGCGGTTCCCGAGCAAGGAGGTGCTGGTCCAGCGGATCGCCGCCGAGGAGGTGGCCTGGCTGACCGCGCAGGCGCGGGAGTCGCTGTACGGCGGCGACGGCGCCTGGGAGGCACTGGCCGGCTACCTGGCCCGGGCGGTCGGCACCGGGGCGGGGCGGCTGCTGCCGCCGGAGGCGTTCCGGTACGCGGAGGAGCTGGGCCGGGTGCCCGAGCAGCGGGCTCCGGAGGCGCCGGCTGCCGTGCGCTTCGACCTGCGCGGCGAGGAGTCGCGCTCCGGGGCGCCGGTCGAACCCTCGGCGGCGGACGCCGATCCGCGGCTGCTGCTGCAACTGCTGGCCGCCCTGGTGGCGCGGGCCGGTGCGGCGGGCGAACTGCGGCCGGGCGTCACGGTGTCGGACGTGGTGCTGGTGCTGACCGCGTCGGTACCGGTGCACGCGGCGCGGCCCTCGGTCACGGCGCCGCCGTCGGCCGGTTTCACGGCGACCGGTCCGCAGCCCGACGGTCAGTCGGCTCCGGGGCCGGCGGACCGGCTGCTGCAGCTCCTGTTGGACGGTCTGCGGGCCCGCTGACCCCGGCTCGGACCGCCCCGGGGCACGGGGCGGTGCCGGTCGCGTCGGTACGGGCGTCGGTCCAGGCACGGTCGACGCACCCGACGGGCCCGGGAGTTGGACGGGAGCCGGACAGGAATCGGGCAGGACTCGGACGGGAGTTGCGCGGGACACCGGCGCGCGGACAGGGCACGCGCGCCGGGTGCGGCCATCGTGCGACCCCGCGCAACACGCTGGGCGAACACGGCGCGAGGGCCCCTCGGAAGAGTGGGTACCGGCCGGTCCGGCTACCGCCCGTCCCTGCGCTATGCCATCCTTTGCCCGTGGTTGGAGCCAATGTCCCGATGCGCGCCCTTCGCGCGCCGTCGGCGCCGTACGCCGGGGAACCGTGCGCCTACGCACTCCCGCGCGCCCTGCCACACTACGGGGGCTGTCGTGGAATCTGGGGTCCGTTGTGAGCGCCGAGGAACAGAACGACTACGGGTACGGCCTCGACTTCGGAGGCTACTCCGGTAGCGCGGCCGAAGGGTCCGCCGCGGGCCCCGGCGGCACCGGGGCCGCCCAAGTACCCGGCGCCGCAGCCGGTTCGGGCCCGACCCCCGGTTCGAGCCCCGGACACGTCCCCGACCAGGCCGGGATGCCCAGCCGCGAGACGCTGTCCGCCTCCGCCGCCGCGCTGCCGCCCGGCCGGGTGCCCGGCCAGGCCCCCGCCGGCCGCGGCCGCGTCGCCCCCGAGGCCTTCGTCGGCGACGGGCGGACCGCCCGGCCCGGCGCCCGGCCCACCGTCCCGGCCCCCGCCGACCCGGTCGACGGCGACCGCCCGCCCTCCGACGCCGAGTTGACCGCCCGGGTCCGGGCCGGCGACGACCGCGCGTACGAGGAGATCTACCTCCGGCACGCCGACTCGGTGCGCCGCTACGCCCGCACCTGCTGCCGGGACAGCTTCACCGCCGAGGACCTCGCCGGCGAGGTCTTCGCCCGCACCCTGCAGGCGCTCAAGGCGGGCAAGGGGCCCGAGTTCGCCGTCCGCGCCTACCTGCTGACCGCCGTGCGCAACGTCGCCGCCGCCTGGACCCGCAGCGAACGGCGCGAACAACTCGTCGACGACTTCGGCGTGTTCGCCCAGACCTCGGCCGCCGTGGTCGACTACGACCTGGCCGACCCCGGCGCCGACGCCTGGGCGATGGCGATGGCCGACCAGCGGATGGTCATGCAGGCCTACGCCGAACTGCCCGAGGACGACCGGATGGTGCTCTGGCACACCGAGGTCGAGCAGGAATCGCCCAAGACCGTCGCCGTGATGCTCGGCAAGACCGCCAACGCCACCGCCGTCCAGGCCCACCGGGCCCGCGACCGGCTGGCCGCCGCCTTCCTCCAGGCCCACGTCTCCGGCAGCCAGGCCGGCAGCTGCGAGGCCTACGCCAACCGGCTCGGCGCGTACGCCCGCGGCTCACTGCGCAAGCGGGCCTCGGCCGAGGTCGGACGGCACCTCAAGGAGTGCGACCGCTGCACGGCGGCCTGCCTCGAACTCGCCGAGATCAACACCGGCCTGCGCGCGCTGCTGCCCGGCGGCGTGCTGGTCTGGGTCGGGGTCGGCGGGTTCAGCGCCGCGGCGGCCGCCCTGGGCGGAGCCGCCGCCGTCGGCGGCGCGGCCGCCGCAGGCACGGCGGCCGCGGCGGCCGGCTCCTCGGGCACGTCCGCGGGAACCGCGGGGGCGGCCGGAGCCGCCGGTGCCTCCGGCGCGTCCGGCGGCAGCGGGGCCGGCGCGGGTGCCCTGGCCGGCGAGGGCCTCGGCACCGCCGCCAAGGCCGGGATCGCCGCCGCCGTGGCGGTCGCGGCCGCCGCCGTGGCCGCGTACGCGCTGACCGGCTCCCCCGAGCCGACGCCCCCGGCCGCCGCCCCGCCCGCCAGCAGCGCGCCGGTCGCCCCCGCCCCGGCGACCCCGGCCCCGGTGCTCCCCGCGTCCGCACCGCCCGCCCCGGCCCCCGACAGCGCCGCCCCGGCTCCGGCACCGCCCGCGACCAGTCCGAGCGCCGCTCCCAGCCCCGGTCCCAAGCCCAGCGCCAGGGCGAGCCAGGCGCCGGCGACCACCCGGGCACCGCGCAGCGAGCCGCCCGCGGTCACCCCCGAACCGCCCGCCGTCCCGGTGCCGACCCTCCCGCCGGTGCCGACGCCCGAGGTCCCCGTCGTCCCGACGCCGACCCTCCCGCCGGTGCCCGAACCGACCGTCGCCACACCCACCCCGCCCACACCCACCCCGCCCGCGCCCAGCGACTACTGGGGCGACTCGCTGCCCGTGGTCAAGCCCGGCCACCACCGGGTCCCGCCCGAGGGGCCGAGCATCCGGCAGCAGGGCAGCGACCGGTTCTGGCAGCACGACGGCGGCTGGATCGGCGGGGAGTACCACCGGCACGCCATCACCGTGCACGCGCCGGCCACCACGCTGATCGACCTCAACCGCGGCTGCACGTCCTTCGACGCGGTCGCCGGGGTGGACGACGCCACGCTCAGCCCCGGCGGGGTGGTCTTCACCGTCCAGTCGGGCGACGGCGGCACCCTGTGGCGCTCCCGGATCCTCGCCGCCGGGGACGACGCGGTGCCGGTGCACGTGCCGCTGGCCGGGCAGAAGTCGATCCGGCTGGTGGTCACGCCGGCGAGCGGGATCTGGTCGGCGCTGAACGTCGCGGACTGGGCACAGGCCCGGTTCCGGTGCACGTGACGCCCTGAGAGGTGACGGTGAAGGGGCCCGGGGCCGTTCCGGCTGGTTGCCCGGAACGGGCCCCGGGCCCCTCGTCACTCGGCTGCTGGGCGTCAGACCGCGCAGGAACCGTCCGCGCAGGCCTCACCGGCCGGGGCGACCTGCACCGGTACCGGACGGCGCTCGCCGATCTCGGCGGCGACCTGCTCCAGCACCTTGCGGAAGGTCTCGGCGTCCTGCCCGCCCTGGACCGCCCACTTGCCCTCGAACACGAAGGTCGGCACGGCGGTGATGCCCAGCTCGCGGGCCTCGGCCAGCTGCGCCCGGACCTCGGCGGTGCCCTCCTCGCCCGCCAGGTAGGCCGTCACCCGCGCGCGGTCCAGGCCCGCTGCGACGGCCACGTCGGCCAGCGCGGCGCGGTCGCCGACGTCCACGCCGTCGGTGAAGTGCGCCTTGAGCAGCGCCTCCTTGAGCCGGCCCTGCACCTCGGCGCCGTACTCGGCCTCGGCGAGGTGCAGCAGGCGGTGGCCCAGGAAGGTGTTGGCGTGCAGGGCGGCGTCGAAGTCGTACGTGATGCCCTCGGCCAGGCCCAGCTCGGCCACCCGCGCGTCCATCGCGACCGACTGCGGGCCGTAGCGCTCGGCCAGCCAGGCGCGGTGCGGGCTCGCCGTCGCCGGGGCGTCGGGGACCAGCTGGTACGGGCGGTAGACGACCTCGACGGCCTCCTTGCCCGGGAAGTCCGCCAGGGCCTGCTCGAAGCGGCGCTTGCCGATGTAGCACCAGGGGCAGGCGATGTCGGACCAGATCTCGACCTTCATGTTCGGGGGGCTCCAAGGGGCGTCTCGTGGCGGATGTACGAGATAGGTGAACGATGAACCATCTCGGTACATTCCCGACACCGCGCCGGAAGGCCCCGGGGTCGCTCGAGCGCGCCCCGACGATACGGTCAGCCCTCGGCCGGCGCGGGGACCACCAGGACCGGGCAGGCCGCGTGGTGCACCGCCGCCGAGCTCACCGAACCCAGCAGCAGCCGGACGAACCCGCCGTTGCCGCGGGTCCCCACCACCAGCGTGTGCTGCCGGGTCGACGCCTCCAGCAGCACCTCGATCACGTTGCCCAGCACCACGTGCAGCGACAGCTCCCCCTCGTACGGCCGGACCCGCTGCCGCAGCACCGTCCCCACCGCCCGGCGCAGCCCGTCCGCCATGCTCTCGACCAGCGTCTCCACGCTCTCCTGCACCAGCTCCGCCATGCCCGGCGGGTAGCCGGCCGGCGCCGGGTTCACCACGGCCAGCACGTACAGCGGAAGCCCGAACAGCTCCGCCTCCGTCATCGCCCGGTCCAGGGCCCACAGCGAACCGTCCGACCCGTCGCAGGCCGCCAGCACCCCGGGCGGCCTGCCCGTCGGCGGCCGCCCCAGCACCGACAGCACCACGGGAACCTCCCGCCCCGGGCCCACACCGCCCACCGCACACGCTCCTCACCGCGGACACAGAACCACGCCATCATCCCGCCCGGCCCCCGCCCCGCCCGGCGACGCCGCGCCGGGCGGGGCAGGGCGGGGCGGGGCGGGGTCGGGGGGTGGATTCGGGCGGGCCGGGGGCTGGGGGCTGGGCAGGACGAGCGGGGCGGCCCGGCGGCTGTGGGGTCAGGGGGTGAGGGCCGGGGGTTGGGGGCGGGGGAGCCCGGTCCAGCAGGCGCCGTGGCGGCGGGCGCGGAGGCGGCGGAGCCAGAGTTCGGTGGAGACGAGGTCGGCCAGGCCGGCCAGGGCGGCCGGGGAGAGCGGGGTGGCGGGGTCGGTGGAGTGGGCGAGGCCGGCGCGGACGGCGGGGAGGTCGATGAGGCCGGCCTCGGCGAGCAGGGGGGCGTCGAAGAGCTCGGCGAGGCCGTCGGCGGCGAGGCGCAGGCCGGCCCGGGTGGGGGCGGTGCGGTCGGGGCGGGGGCCGCGGCCCCAGTCGGGGGGCAGGTCGGTGCGGCCGGCGCCGGTGAGGACGGCGTGCAGGAGGGCGTGCCGGGCGCCGGGCTGGAGGCGGACGTCGTCGGGGAGCAGCCTGGCGGCGCGGACCACCTGGTTGTCGAGGAAGGGCGCGTGCAGCCGCTGGCCGGGCCGTTCGGCGGCGTGCAGGAGCGTGCGGTAGGAGCGTGCCTGGCGGTAGAGGGCGTGCCGGGCCCGGTGCGCGCCCGGGTGTTCCTCGGGCGCCGGTCGGCGCGCCGCCAGCCGCAGTCGGAGGGCGACCGAGGAGAGCGCCTCGTCGGAGAGCCAGCGGGCGGCCGGGCCGGGGACGCACCAGGCGAGGTCGACGGCCGAGCGGTCGCCCGCGGTGCCGCCGCCGTCGGGGACGTGCCGGGCGGTCAGCTTGGCGGCGGCCTCGTCCAGTGCCTCGGCGTAGCGGACCCGGGAGAGCCGGTGGGCGGCCCGGACCACGGTGAGCGGGGTGCGCAGCGCGCCGGTCAGCACCCCCGCGGCGGCCCGGTCGGCACCGGCCAGGGCCGCGACCGGGGGCAGCAGTTCGCGGGGCCGGCCGGCCCGGATCAGGTCGGCGAGCCGGGCCGGGTGGCCGTCCAGGACCTGGCGGGCGCCGTAGCCGGTGAGGTGGTCGGTGCCGCCGGCGTCGAAGCGGGCTCCGGCCCGGGCGGCGGCGACGAGTTCGGGGCCGGGCTCGTCGGTGAGCGGGCCGGACTGCGGGTCGGTGCGCAGGACCGCGTACGGGAGGGTGTCGGGGCCGGGGTCGAGCACGGTGTGCCGCAGCCGCGGGGTGTCGGGGGCGAGCGCGAGGCTGGTGGGCGCTTCGGTCTCGCCGAGCGTGACGGCGGCCAACTGCTCGGGGGCGGAGGGGCCCTGGGCGGCCTCCCGGGCCCAGGAGCCCTTGACCGCGCCGCTCCTGGCCCCGGCGGCACTCCGGCCGCCGGTCGCGGCCGGCCCCGTCGACGCACCCGGAGCACCGGCCGGCACCGGCGGCAGCGGCACGGCGGCCGCGAGCAGGGCCACGGTGGCGGAGGCCGTCCCGTACGAGAGGTCGACGCCGAGCCGGGCGCGCCCGGCCGGGTCGGTGGCCGGGGCGGGGGTACGGACCCGGGAGCGGACGGACTCCAGCAGGGCGCGGGTGAGTTCGCGGATGGCGGGGGCCTCGTCGCGGGGCTGTTCGGCGCCGGGCGGCTCGTCGTAGGCGTCGAGGTACGGGCGGCCGCCGCGGACGGCGAGCACGTGGCCGGGCGGCACCCGCTGGACGCCCAGGTACGGCGTGCCGGTGCCGAGCGCCTCCGGGGACTCCGGGCAGGCGAGCCGGGCGGCGAGGTGGCCGGTGTCCAGCGCGGCGCCGACCAGGTCGGCGAGCGGAAGGGCGGCGGTGGCGTACGCGGTACCGCCGGCCCAGGGGGTGTGGAAGACCGGCTGGGCGCCGGCGAGGTCGGTGAGCAGCAGGGTGGAGCGGGTGCCGGTGCGCAGCACGACGGTGTAGCTGCCGGGCCAGGCGGTGAGGTGGCGGACGGCGCCGCCGCGGGCGGCGGCGAGGCCGGCGGCGAGTTCGGCGTCGGTGGCGCCGCAGTGGCCGAGGACGGCGAGCCGGGTGGTGGCGGGGGTGTCCTCGACCGGGTCGGGGGTGGTAGGGCCGGTGGTGACGACGGGGCGGGCGCCGGGGCGGAGGGTGACCAGGCGGATCTCCTCGGGCCGCCAGTCGCCCACGGCCCAGAGCGGGTTGGGGCCGGTCCACAGGGGGCGGGCGGCGATCGGGGCGACCGTGGCGAGGGCCTCGTGCACCGGCGCGCCCGGCCGGGGCGTGCCCGTGCTCCAGCCCGTCAGCCACCGCATCGCGCCTCCACCGGACGAGGACCTGCACTCGCGCGGCGCGTCCGGCGCCGGGCGGGCGGCCGGGTGGGTGCCGGGGGCGGCCCGTGGGCGCGTCCGGGCGTGCCCGCGTTCCGGCGCGCCGTCTGGAGACATCGTGCCACCACCGGGCGCTGCCGGGGCCGGTGTTGTCGGTTCCGCTTCCGTTTCGACGGGCCCGGCGCGGGTGTCGGGCGCGGGAAGGCGAAGGGGCCGGGCGCGGGGAGGCGGCCAGGACGGCGACGGGGGCGGGGTCGGGGGGTGGATTCGGGCGGGCCGGGCCTCCCCCTCCCCGGCCCGGACCGCCCGGGCGCACGCCCTTGACATGGGCATCGCGAGATGGCCGAAAGGCGTCGCCCCGCCCGGGAGGGCATCCGCATGCCCTCCCGGACTTCGCCGCCACCCGCGGGGATTGAGGCGGCGGCGTCCCCCGGCCCGCCGGGTCCTCGACGGCGGGCCGACCCACGACCACCAGCGAATCGCCGAGCAGCCGGTCGGGCCAGGGGGCACGGCCGGGCGCACGTGAACACGGGACCGGAGCACGACGCTCCGGCGCACGGCGCGGCCGAACCGCTCCGGGTGGTCCGGACCAACCCCCGCGGCGGCCCGGCGCCGCGCCGCCGGGTGCGCGATCCCGCCATCCGGAATGCGGCCTCTTAACCGTCGGAACGCGTCCGACTACTCTAGGTACAGCAGCTACGGCCCGGTGCCGCCCGGGCCCCGCGCACAAGGCCGCAGGAGGTGCCGCCGCCACCATGACCGTCAGCCCACGAGGACCGAACGAACGGCTCGGCACGCTCCTGACCCTCGCCCAGATCAGCAACGCCGGACTGGCCCGAAGGGTCAACGACCTTGGCGCGCAACGCGGTTTGACGCTGCGGTACGACAAGACCTCGGTCGCCCGCTGGGTCAGCAAGGGCATGGTCCCGCAGGGGCCCGTCCCGCACCTGATCGCCACCGCGATCGGCGGCAAGCTCGGCCGGCCCGTCCCGCTGGAGGAGATCGGCCTGGGCGACACCGACCCGGCGCCCGAACTCGGCCTGGCCTTCCCGCGCGAGGTGGCCGACGCGGTGCGCTCGGCCACCGACCTGTTCCGGGTCGACCTCGACCTGCGCCGCGGGCCCGGCGGCGGCCGCTGGAGCGACAGCCTGGCCGGCACCTTCTCGGTCGCCGCGTACGCCACGCCCGTCTCCCGCTGGCTGATCAACCCGGCGGACGGCTCGGTGGCCCGCGACGTGCCGCGCTCCCCCAGCGAGAACTCCTCGTACCGGGTCGGCCACTCGGACGCGGTCAAGCTCCGCGAGGCCGCCCAGGAGGCCCGCCGCTGGGACTCCAAGTACGGCGGCGGGGACTGGCGTTCGTCGATGGTGCCGGAGTGCCTGCGGGTGGAGGCGGCGCCGCTGCTGCTGGCCTCGTACAGCGACGCGGTCGGCCGGGCGCTGTTCGGCGCGACCGCCGAACTGACCAGGCTGGCCGGGTGGATGGCCTTCGACACCGGCCAGCACGAGGCCGCCCAGCGGTACTACATCCAGGCCCTGCGGCTCGCCCGGGCCGCCGCCGACGTGCCGCTCGGCGGCTACGTGCTGGCCTCGATGAGCCTCCAGGCCGGCTACCGGGGCTTCGCCGAGGAGGCCGTCGACCTCGCCCAGGCCGCGCTGGAGCGCAACCGCAGCCTGGCCACCGCCCGGACCATGAGCTTCTTCCACCTGGTGGAGGCACGGGCCCAGGCCAAGGCTCGCAACGCGGCAGCGTGCGCGACGGCGCTCGGCGCGGCGGAGAGCGCACTCGAACGAGCACGCGCCGGGGACCCCGATCCGGCGTGGATCGACTTCTACGCCTACGACCGGCTGGCCGCCGACGCCGCCGAGTGCTTCCGCGACCTCGGAGTGCCCTCCAAGGTCCGGCAGTTCACCCGCGAGGCACTGGCCAAGCCCACCGAGGGCTACGTCCGCTCGCACGGCCTGCGGCTGGTGGTCTCGGCGATGGCCGAGGCCGAGGCGGGCAACCTGGACGCCGCGGTCGCCGCCGGCGAGCGCGCCGTCGAGGTGGCCGGCCGGATCTCCTCGCAGCGCAGCCGGGAGTACGTGGTGGAGATGCTGCGGCGGCTGGAGCCCTTCCAGGGCGAACGGCGGGTCCGCGAGCTGACCGAGCGGGCGCGGGCGGTGATCGTCGCTCCGGCGTGACGTCCGAGTGGCGCGGCGTTCGGGCCCGGCGATAAATGGGGTGCACCTGCGGGAGGGGACTGGATATGTTCTCTCTCGTCCAGGTGCGCAGGCGGAGGTTACTTCCACTCTTAATGGGCGTGTCGCGGGTTCGAGTCCCGCCACCGGTACTTTCGCACCGGTGTAGCTCAGTTGGCAGAGCAGCTATGTCACCTCAGCCGTCCTTGAACTCTGGACACCCATACCTGAATAGAATTCCGCACCTCCCGGTGCGCCGGCAGCGGTTACTTCTGTGGAGTGCCCCTTCGACGGGGTGCGTTGAAGCAAACCCAAAAACCGCAGCCGAATCCATTGATCTCGGGAGGCAGCTGCGCTTCGGAGTGCCCGGTGCGCAGGCGGGGGTTACTTCGGATCTTGTGGTTCCGGGTTCAAATCCCGGGCGTGCCGTGCGCGAGCGCGGCCGCTAGCTCAATCCGGTAGAGCACAAGGCATATACCTCCGCCGACGTCGGTCGTCGTTCGACGACCGGCACGATCTCGGGCACCCCAGCCGCAGCATGCCTCCCTCCCGCTGACGACCGAGCACGCCGAGGGGGGCTGCAGCATGTCCAGGTTCAACATCCGCAAGACCAAGGCCAGTCCGAAGTCACCGGTGACCACGACCGGGAAGCGCACCACCAACCACAACGGCGGCGTCGGGTTCGCCCGGGACGCCAAGTCCGAACTCTTCCTCCTCGCCGTGGCCAACATGGTCGGGCAGGACACCTTCTACGAGCGCGGCGGCGCCCGCGACGACCGCTACACCGCGCTGGTGCGCGAACTCGCCGTCAGCGACCCGGAGTGGACCCTCGGGCTGCTGCGCTGGCTGCGGTACGGCGCGCAGCTGCGCACCGCCGCGCTGGTCGGCGCCGCCGAGTTCACCCGGGCCCGGCTGGACGCCGGTGCCCACGGGCACTCCCGGCAGGCCGTCGACGCCGTGCTGCGGCGGGCCGACGAGCCCGGTGAGCTGCTCGCGTACTGGACCTCGCGCTACGGCCGGGCGCTGCCCAAGCCGCTCAAGCGCGGCGTCGCGGACGCGGTGCGGCGGCTGTACGACGCCCGCGCGCTGCTCAAGTACGACACCGCGGGCAAGGGCTACCGCTTCGGCGACGTCCTGGAGCTGACCCACCCGGCACCGGACCCGGCCAAGCCCTGGCAGGGCGCCCTGTTCCAGTACGCGCTGGACCGCCGGCACCGGCCGGAGGAGGCCGTCCCGCCCGCCGTCGACCAGATGCTGACCGCCAACCGCGAGCTGCTCGCGCTGCCCGTCGGGGAGCGCCGGGCGGCCGTGACGGCGGAGGACGGCGCGGAGCGGCTGGCCGCCGCCGGGCTGACCTGGGAGGCGTTGGCGGGCTGGCTGCAGGGTCCGATGGACGCCGCGGTCTGGGAGGCGGTCATCCCGTCCATGGGCCCGATGGCGCTGGTGCGGAACCTGCGCAACTTCGATCAGGCGGGGGTGTCGGACGCGGTCGCGGCCGAGGTGGCCCGGCGGGTCTCCGACCGGGGAGAGGTGCGGCGCTCGCGCCAGTTCCCGTTCCGCTACCTGGCCGCGTACCGGCACGCGCCCTCGCTGCGGTGGGGGCACGCGCTGGAGACGGCGCTCGGCCACTCGCTCGCCAACGTGCCCGAGCTGCCCGGCCGGACGCTGGTCCTGGTCGACCGCTCCGGCTCGATGTTCGACCGGCCCAGCGCGCAGACCCAGCTCAACCGGGCGGACTCGGCGGCGATCTTCGGCACCGCGTTGAAGGTGCGGGCGGCCGAGGCGGACCTGGTCGAGTTCGGCAGCGTCAGCCGGGTGGTCGAGGTCGGCCGCGGGGAGGCGGTGCTGCGGGTGCTGGGGCGCTTCTCCAACCTCGGCGGCACCAACACCGCCCAGGCCGTCCGGGACCACTACCGGGGCCACGACCGGGTGGTGATCATCACCGACGAGCAGCCCGGCGCCGGGTACGGGGGCAGCGATCCGCTCACCGCCGTACCGGCCCACGTGCCCGTCTACACCTGGAACCTGGCCGGCTACGCCACGGGCCACGGCCCGAGCGGCGGTGCCAACCGGCACACCTTCGGCGGCCTGAGCGACGCGGCCTTCCGGCTGATCCCCCTGCTGGAGGCGGGGACCGACGCCGGCTGGCCCTGGGAGGTCTGACCACGACGCGGCCGGACGGGGGCGGCGGCGACGCGCGGAGCCGGGGGGCTCTGCGCGGCGGCGCCACGGCCGCACAGAGGGGGGCGCGGCGCGCGGAGCCGGGGGGCTCTGCGCACCGCACCACGGCCGGTCCGGGGGGACCGGCCGATGCCCCGGGGGGCGAGGTGGGCGGCAGGACACTGCCGCCCACCTCGGCATGCCCCGGGCCGACCGGACGAAGGACGAACCCACGACCGGACGAAGGCCGGACCGACGAAGGACGACCGGACGAGGGTCGAACGGACGAAGGACGCGTACCCGCGCAGCGGAGCCTTGACGGGCCGACCGCCGCGCGACGTCCGCCCCGCCCGTCACGCGGTCTCGACCCCCGCCCGGAGCCGTGGCAGCATCTGCGGCGGAAGCCGGGGCGGGGGCGACGCACGCCGCCCGTACCGGCTTCGGCGACGGCGACCCGGCGGTGGACGAGGAGCGCAGCGTGGCGGACGACTTCGATGTCCTGGTGGTCGGCGGCGGGATCGTCGGGCTGGCCACGGCGTACGCCCTGACCCGGGCCAGGCCCGGGCTGCGGCTGGCGGTGCTGGAGAAGGAGAACGGCTTCGCGGCGCACCAGACCGGGCGCAACAGCGGGGTGATCCACAGCGGCGTGTACTACCGCCCCGGCTCGTACAAGGCCCGCTTCGCGGTCGCCGGCGCCGCCGAGATGGTCGAGTTCTGCCGTGAGCACGGCCTCCCGTACGAGGTCACCGGCAAGCTGATCGTGGCGACCGAGGACGCCGAACTGCCCCGGCTGGCGGCGCTGGCCGAACGCGGGCGGGCGAACGGCATCCCGGTCACCGAGCTGGACCGGGCCGGGATCGCCCGGTACGAGCCGGCCGTGGTCGGGCGGGCCGGGCTGCACGTCGGCACCACCGGCATCTGCGACTTCCCGGCGGTCGCCACGGCCTACGCCCGGCTGGCCCGGGAGGCGGGCGCCGAACTGCGGCCCGGCACGGCGGTGCGGGCGGTGGCCCGGCGCCGGGACGGGGTGACGGTCGGCACCTCCGGCGGGGAGCTGCGCTGCGGGGTGCTGGTGAACTGCGCCGGGCTGCACAGCGACCGGATCGCCCGGCTGGCCGGGGACGACCCGGGGGTGCGGATCGTCCCGTTCCGCGGGGAGTACTACGAACTGGCCGAGCACCGGCGGGACTTGGTCCGCGGCCTGGTGTACCCGGTGCCCGACCCGGCCTTCCCGTTCCTCGGGGTGCACCTCACCCGGGGCATCCACGGGGACGTCCACGTCGGCCCGAACGCGGTGCCCGCGCTGGCCCGCGAGGGGTACGACTGGCGGACCGTCCGCCCGGGCGACCTGGCCGAGACCCTCGCCTTCCCCGGCACCTGGCGGATCCTGCGGCGGCACTGGCGGTACGAGGTCGGCGAGTTGCACCGCTCGTTGTCCAAGCGGGCGTTCACCGCCGCCGTCCGACGGCTGCTGCCCGCCGTCACCGCCGCCGACCTGGTGCCGGCCACGGCCGGGGTGCGGGCCCAGGCGGTGGCCCGGGACGGCTCGCTGCTGGACGACTTCGCCTTCGCCGGCTTCGACCCGGCGGACCCGCGCTCCCCGCGCCGGGCGGTGCACGTGCTGAACGCCCCCTCCCCCGCGGCGACGGCCTCGCCGCCGATCGGCCGCGAGGTGGCCCGCCGGGCCCTGGCCGCCCTGGAGGCCGGCGGCTGAGCCCGCCGCCGTACCGGCCCGGCGGAGCGCGCGGCCCCGGCCCGGATGAGCCCCGTCACACACCCCTCCGGGTGCCCCGCGCGGCCCCGTAGACTCGGTTGATTGTGACTTCCACCGCCCCGATCCCCCAGCAATCGCCGTCCGCCCGGCTGTCCGCGGCGCCGGCCGCCTACCCCGCGCCGATGTACCCGCACAAGGCCACCGAGGAACAGCACCGGGAGCGGCGGATCCGCAGCTTCCAGCCGCGCCGGGGCCGGATGACCAACGCCCAGGCGGGCGCCCTGGACCGGAGCTGGGAGACGTACGGCGTCCCGATCGACGGCACCCCGCTCGACCTCGCTGAGCTGTTCGACGGTCTGCCGGTCACCCTGGAGATCGGCTTCGGCATGGGCGAGACCACCGCCGCGATGGCCGCCGCCGACCCGTCGACCGGCATCCTGGCCGCCGACGTGCACACCCCCGGCCACGGCAACCTGCTCGGCCTGCTGGAGCGGGACGGTTCGCGGAACGTCCGGCTGGCCGCCGGGGACGCGATCATCCTGCTGCGCGACATGCTGCCGGACGCCTCGCTGAACGGCCTGCGGGTCTACTTCGCCGACCCGTGGCCGAAGCCCAAGCACCACAAGCGCCGACTGGTCCAGCCGTCCTTCCTCGACCTGGTGCTGCCCCGGCTCGCCCCGGGCGCCCTGGTGCACTGCGCGACCGACTGGGAGCCGTACGCGGAGCAGATGCTGACGGTGCTGTCCGCCTCTCCCGAGCTGGAGAACCTGCACCCCGAGGGTGACGGGACCGGCTGGCTGGAGCCCGCGGACCACCCGGACGGCAGCGTCCCCGGCTACGCGCCCCGACCGGACTGGCGGCCGGTCACCAAGTTCGAGCGGGCCGGGATCGCCAAGGGCCACGTGGTGCACGACCTGCTGTTCCGCCGCCGCTGACCCGTCGGCAGCCGTTCGAACGGGCCGCGGCGGGCTGACCGGCCGGTCGCGGCCGGGACGAACGGTTCGTCCCGAGTCCTCCCGACGGGCCGCCGCCGTGGCCTACCCTGAGCCGCATGGGCAGCCCGCCCGGCGGCGGGCCCCGGGCGACCGCCCGCACCGCCGCCGACGCACCGGGTACGGTCCCGCGCACCGGCGTCACCCGGACCATCCCGGGGCCGCGGAGGCGCCGGGCCGACCGGCTGCTGTCCCGGCCCGGCGGCACGGCACCGGCCGCCCCGGCCACCCTCGTCGCCGGTCGGCTCCCGGCCGGCCCGACCACGGGTCGCGTCCGCTCGCTGGCGCTCTCCTCCGTCACCACCTCCGCCGTCCTGACCCTGGCCTGCTGCGGGGTGCTGATCCTGCACCTGGTCCAGCGGCAGACCGGCACCGTCGGACTGCTGGTGGGGCTGGGCCTGGCGATGGTGCCGCTGCCCTTCGTGCTGGGCGGCCTGGCCTGGCTCAACCTGACCGCCCGGGTGCCGCTGCGGCACACCGTGTTCTGCCTCGGCTGGGGCGCCTGCGCGGCCACCACGATCGCGATCCTCGCCAACAACTGGACCGCCGACTACCTGACCGCCCACCACCACGCCTTCGGCGGGCTGCTCGGCTCCGGCGTCGCCACCCCGGTGATCGAGGAGAGCGCCAAGGCCACCGCCCTGCTGGTGCTGCTGCTGCCGCTCGGCCAGCGGCTGCGCTGCCACGGCCGCCGCTCCGGCCGCCCCTGCGCGCCGCTGCTGCACCGGGCGCCCGCGCCCCGGCGCCCCCGCCCGTACCAGCGCCGCCCGGCCGGACCGCACGCCCGGGGCCGGCTGCGGCTCCGCCCGTACCTGCGGCCCCTGCCCTACCTGCGCCCGGCCCCGGGCACCCCGGGCACCCCGGGCGCCGCGCACCGCCGCTCCCGGCCGCGCACCCTGGCCGCCGGGATGGTGCTCGGCGGGATGACGGCCTGCGGCTTCGCCTTCACCGAGAACGCCCTCTACCTGGGCCGGGCCTTCACCACCGACCAGCGCAACCGACTGGACAGCATCGGCCTGGGCGATCCGCCCAGCCTGCGCGACTTCGACAGCACCGTGCAGACCTTCGTCCTGCGCGCCCTGCTCTCCCCGTTCGCCCACCCGCTGTTCACCGCGCTCACCGGGATCGGCCTGGCCGTCGCCCTGACCACCGGGCGGCGCTGGCTGGCCCGGCTGGCCGCACCCGCCGGACTGCTGCTGGCGATCGTGCTGCACGGCACCTGGAACGCCGCCGCCGACCTGGGGACGGACGGGTTCCTGGTGGTCTACGCGGTGCTGATGGTGCCCTGCTTCGCAGCCCTGGTCGGCTTCGCGCTCTGGGCCAGGGCCCGGGCCGCACGGCACGGCGGGCGGTCCGGGGAGCGACACGGAAGGTGATTTTCCGGCGACGCAGGGTGAGTTGGGGCCGTCCTGCAGAACCGATTTCCCATCTCGGCGACTTCCCCGTATTGTTGTGTTCACCGACGCGGGGTGGAGCAGCTCGGTAGCTCGCTGGGCTCATAACCCAGAGGTCGCAGGTTCAAATCCTGTCCCCGCTACTCAGTAGCCGAAAGGGCCCGGAGGATTCGTCCTCCGGGCCCTTTCGTTTTCCCGCCACACCCAGGGCACGGTCCCGCCACGAAGCGGTAACGGCACCCCGTTTTCAAGATCTGCTGTCAGACCGCTCCCCCATACTGAGGAAAATTTCATCCAAGTGGGGGGCGGCGGGACCGTTCCCTGGATAAGGAACGACCTCATGCTGTCGAAGCGCCTGGCGAGCACCGCCGCGATCTGCCTCCTCCTGGGAGCCGGCACGGCCGCCTGTGGCGACAACAAGGACTCGGACAAGGCCGCGGCGCCCGCGACCACCACCGCCGTGGCGGCCGCGACTCCGACCGCCACGCCGACTCCGACTCCGACCGTGGCGAAGCTCGACACGGACAAGCTGACCGCCCAGGAGATCGAGAAGAAGGCCAAGGACGCGCTGGCCGGCGCCACGTCGCTCAGGATCAGCGGCAAGATGGCGAGCGACGAGGGCGAGATGACCATCAACATGGTCATGGACTCGAAGGGCGCGTGCCAGGGCAGCATGGCGCTGCCCGGGATGGGCTCCTTCGAGCTCCTCAGCGACGGCAAGCAGTACTTCCTCAAGCCGGACGCCCAGTTCTGGAAGACCTTCGGCGGGCCGAAGGGCGACGCGGTCGCCGAGGTGTTCAAGGGCCGCTACCTGACCGGCTTCCAGGACGACCCGAAGATGAAGGACCTGACCGACTTCTGCAAGCTCACCGACGCGAGCAACCAGATGCTCGACGACGGCTCCAGCACCCCCACCAAGGGCAGCGCCGGCACCGTCAACGGGGTGAAGACGTTCAGCCTCCGACAGAAGGACGACAAGGGCGAGGAGTCGCTGCTCCACATCGCCACCGAGGGCAAGTTCTACCCGGTGCGGATGGAGAAGACCACCGGCTCCGACAAGGGCCAGGTCGACTTCACCGACTACGACAAGCCGGTCACCATCCAGGCCCCGTCGCCCGACAACGTGATCGACTACACCAAGTTCCAGGACAAGGTGAAGGGCGCCTGAGCGGCGCCCGCGAATAATCCGTTGCCCTCCCGACAGGAGGCTGCCTACAGTGGCGGCACACTGAAAGGAGGTGATCCTGAGTTGAGTTCCATCAGGATGTGTGAGGTGGCTGCTCGCTAGAGCCGCCCCTGCCTGCGCAGGATGAGGCCCCTGGCCTCCGGCAGGCGAAATCCACAGCAGTCACCCGACCCGCAGGCTCACCGGTACATCCCCGGTGCCTCGGCGTCAGGCCAGTGCACGGGCCTGCGTCGAGGAGCAGCCTGCGGGTCGTCTGCGTTTCCGGCCGCCCGTCGTAGCCGCGGCACCCCCGGGTCGTTCCCGTGCTGGGGCCGCAGCGCTAGAGTCGGCGCGGCCCCGCGGTGGCGACGGGGCGCAGCGGCGCGGACACAGGGGGTGGGCGATGGCGAGGGTACGGCGACGGGCCGGCGGGTCGGCGCTGCGGACGGCGCAGTGGACGGCCGCCGGGGTGCTGACCGGCACGGGCCTGCTCGGACTGCTGCTGTTCGCGCTCGGCCGGGCCCAGGCCTGGCAGGCGCTCGGCGGCGGCCTGGTGGTGGCCGGCGCCTCGACGGTGCTCGGCGGCGCGCTGGGCTTCCTGTTCGGGGTGCCCCGGGTGAAGAGCGGCTCCGGCGAGCCGCAGGGCTCGTACGCGCCCAACACCAATCTGGAACAGGTCTCCGACTGGCTGACCAAGGTGCTGCTGGGTGTCGGGCTGACCCAGCTCGGCTCGCTCGGTGAACGGCTGCACCAGCTCGGTACGGCGCTGGCGCCCGTGCTGGGCGGGGAGGACGCCGCGGTGCCGTTCGCGGCCGCGCTGGTGCTGTACTTCCTGGTGCTCGGCTTCCTGGCCGGCTGGCTGGTGACCAGGCTGGCGCTGCCCCGGGTGCTGACCGAGACGGACGAGGCGCTGGACCTCTTCCTGGCCGGGCAGGACCGCGACCGGCACGGCGACAAGGTGGGCGCCGACGACCTGCGGGTGCGCGCGATGCAGCAGCTCGGCCTGCTCGGTGGCAGCGCGGAGCAACCCGCCGCGCTGGCCGCCCAGTTGCCGCCGTCCTCGGACTCCCCCGCCGGGCCGGACGGCGTGGTGGCGGAGGTCCGCTCGACCGCGACGCGCTCGGCGCTGACCGCCGACCAGGTGCGGGCCCTGTTCGCGGCCGGCTCGGAGGGCCGCCGGATCCAGGCCCTCGCGCTGATGCAGGGCGATCCCTCGCTGGCGGACCTGCCGAGCGTGCTGGAGGCGATCGAGCACCCCCGCTCGGGGTTCGAGCAGTACCACGCGCTGCTGGCCGCCCGGGGCCTGCTCTCCCGGCTGCCGGGCGCCGAGGCGCAGCGGCTGCGGGACGCGGTGGCGGCGCAGTTGGTCGACCCGCAGGGCATTCCGTACGGGTCGGACCGCAGTTGGCTGGCGGAGAAGATACTGTCCCGGCTCCAGGCGGCGGCCTTCGTCCCCGCGCAGCCGACGCCGACGCCGGTGGCGTCGGCGGCAGTGGCGTCGGCGGCAGTGACCGTCGACCCGCCGGCGAATCCCTAGCCGGTGAACCCCTTTACCGTGAAGCGCAGTTCGGGCTGCGACCAGGGGGTCTTGGGCTGCGGCGGGCGGGTGCCGGTGCGCACGGCGCCCACCTGGAGGTAGAAGCCCTCGGCGGGCGGGTGCGAGACGACCTTGACCGCCGCGATCCCGGCGGCCCGGGCGCGGTCGAGCATGTCGGCGATCAACACCCGTCCGATGCCCAGTCCTTGGGCGTCGTCGGCGACGAACATCAGGTCCAGTTCGGCCGGTTCGTGGATCAGCCCGTAGAAGCCGAGCAGCCGGTCGTCGGTACGGTCCACGGCCATCCGCACCTCGTGGCGCTCGATGTAGTCGGGCCGCACGGCATAGCCGTCGATCATCGCGAAATACGCACCGCGGTAGGCGGCGGAGGCCTGGATCAGCGCGGTGAGCCGGTCGGCGTCGGCGGGCCGGGCGGGCCGGATCGTGGTCTCGCTCATGCGAGCGAGTATAGGGGCCAACCGGCCCAGTGACCATTACAGGAGTATGGCCGGTTCCGGCCCGCGGGGCCGACCCCGGGCGGCCCGGAGCACCAGGACCCCGCTGGTGCGGCCGCCTTCGTGCGGCACCCGGTGGACCTCGCTGGCGATCCGGCGCTCGCCGAGCGCGTACCGCAGCCGGTCGAGGTGGCCGCAGCGGCGGCCGCGACCGTCGTTCAGCGGCTGGACCCGTACCTCCCCGTCCGCGGCCGTCACCCGGACCAGCTCGGCCAGCGCGGCCAGCTGCCGCTCCGGGCCGAACAGTTCGGGGTAGGCGAAGATCAGGTAGCCGCTCAGGGTGAGTGCGAAGGCGCCGTCCGCGAAGGGCAGCCGGGGCAACGCGGCGGCCAGGTAGCACTGCGGGTGGGCGGCCGAGTCGGCGGCGAACAGCCGACGGGCGCGGTCCCAGCTGCGCAGGTAGCGGTCCGGGCGGGCGGGGCGGCGCAAGGGGTACAGCTGCGGGCGGGCCGCCATCGCGACGGCCATCGACGCCCGGGCGGCCCGTGCCCGGGCGGCCAGCTCGGGCGGCGGCAGCGCGTACGCCGGGTCGACGGCGATCACCCGGCAGCCCAGCTCGCGCGCCTCGGCGGCCAGGCCGGACGTACCGCCCGGGCAGTCCAGCAGCGGGCCGGGCAGGGCGGCGAGCCGGGCGCGGGTCAGGCCGAACAGGGCGCAGTACTCGTCCAGCGGACGGGAGGTGACCAGGACGTCCGGGGCCGGCACGGGGGTGGGGGCGGTCGCCACCCGGCCATCCGAACACGGGGCCGCCCCACCCGCATCCGGAAGGCGTCCGGAGCACGGGCGGGGCGGAGGCAAGACAGAGGCAGGGCGGGGCAGAGACGGGGGCGGAGCGTCAGGAAGCGGCGCGTCAGGGAGCGGGCCGGGAGCGAGCGGGCCGGGCCTCAGCGGCCGAGCAGCCCCCGGGTGGCGGCCCGGTTGACGTTGGTCAGGCCGCGGACCAGCCGCGCGGTGAGGAAGATCAGCAGGACCCCGATCGCCGAGAACGCGGCGATCTGCCAGGTGCCCTCCACGTAGTAGGCGTGCCGGACGTGGTGGCTGTCGGTGAAGTCGAACAGCTGGTACCCGTGCCAGGAGGTGTAGCGCGGGAAGACCCAGTGGTAGAGCGGGTAGAGCGCCATCGCCCAGCCGAGCAGCAGGAACGTCAGCGTGAGGCAGAAGCTGAACACCGCCCAGGGGAACATCACCAGCTGGTACAGCGCGGCCTTCCAGCCCGCCCCGTCGGCCAGCCGTGCGGTGATCGAGCCCCAGCTGCCCGGGCGCACCTGCTGCACCGGCGCCGGGCCGGGCACGTCCAGCGCGAGCATCCCGCGCACCCGGGCCCGCTCGGCCCGGCCGAGGCCCCGGGCGGTGCTGGTCAGGGCGGCCAGCACCGGCAGGCCGAGGACGGTGACGAAGGTGCCGACGCCGAGGCAGAACAGGACGATCGCGACGACGAAGCCGACGATCGCGACCGGCAGCCCGGTGAGCGCGTAACCGACCTCGCGGTAGTAGTGCCCGGAGAACGGCGCCCGCCAGAAGCCGGGCGGCTCCTCGGTGCGGCGGGCCCGGGCCGGACGGGCCCCGTCGTCGCCGTAACCGCCCGCGGCGTCCCACCCCTGACCCAGCGTGCTGCCGCTGCTGCTCATCTCCCGGTCCCCGGCCCCTCGTTGTCGTGGTCTTCCGTACTCGCTGACGTGGTCAAGTCTGGCCGAGGCGGGGCCCGGTGGGTATCGGGCCGACCGGCGGATCGGGGGTGGGGTTAACCCCCCTGCCCGGCCTCGCGCCCCTGCCCGGCTCCCGGGCGCGGCGCGGGCGGGCCGGACCACTCGTCGGCGAGCAGCGCGTAGCGGTACGAGTCGCGCCAGGCGCCGCCCTTGTACAGGTCGTGCCGGACGTGCCCCTCCAGCCGGAAGCCGAGTCGGGTGAGCACCTTGGCCGAGGCCGTGTTCTCCACGTCGACCCGGGCGGCCAGCCGGTGCAGGCCGAGCGCCCCGAAGGAGAGCTCGCAGAGCAGTCCGGTGATCTCGCCCGCGTAGCCGCGGCCCCACACCGGGCGGCTCAGCACGTAGCCGAGGCGGGCCGAGCGGTACTCGCCGAGGGTGAGGGCGGCGTGCGCGACCGGCAGCGCGTCCTCCGGGTCCCCGGTGTCCCCGGCGTCCTCGCGCCGGACGACGGCGAGCCGGTAGACGCCCCGCTCCTCGGCCATCGCCTCCTCCAGGTAGAGCTCGATCTGGTCGGCGCAGGTCTCGCGGTCGCGCGGCTCGAAGGGGAGGTAGCGGGTCACCTCCGGGTCGCCGTACAGCGCGTGCAGCGCGTCCACTTCCTCCGGGGTGTGGCGGTACTCGCGGAGGGCGAGTCTGGGGCCGGTGAGGCGTACGGGGACCATGGCTGCCGACCCTACCCGCGTCCGGCGGCTACCGTTCGGAACATGAACGACGAAGACCTGCGGCTCGCCCCGCGCACCAGGGCCGCCGACCTGCTCGCCTGGGCGGCCGGCCAGGACCGCGCGCCGGTGGCCGAAGCGCCGCTGCGCGCGGTGCTGGCGCTGCTGGAGCTGGGCGGGGGCAGGATGCACGACGGCTGGCCCGAACTCACCTCCGACGAGGTGGAGCACCTGCTGTACGAGCGGCTCCACCTCTACGTCCAACCCGCGCCGGAGCAGGACCCGCTCGCCTACGGCGAAGCCGTACGGCTGCTGGTCGACCACCAGCGGGCCGCGAAGCGGCTCAACGCCAAGCGCCAGGAGCGGCTGCACGCCGAGGCCGAGTGGCAGGGCGAGGTCGCGGCCGGGCTGCTGCACCGCGCCGACCTGGTGACCTGGCCCCGGCTGTACGCGGTGCTGCTGCACGCCCACGGGGTGGACGTGACGGACCCGGCGGCCGTCCGGGACTGGCTGGCGGGCTTCGCCGCGCTCGACGAGGAGCAGCGGCTGGCCGGGTACGAGGCGCTGACGACGACCGGCTGGCTGGACGAACCGGACGAGCAGGGCTGGGGGCCGGGCCGGGTGCTGTCCGTCGGCATGGCCACCGACGGCGCGCGGCTGCTGCTGGAGCAGGGCCTGATGCGGCGCAGCTACCGCAACCTGGCCGAGCTGAACGCGCTGGGGCGCCCGATGCCGGACGAACTGACCGGTGGCTTCGAGGAGTTCGAGGCGGCGGCGGCCGAGGCGGCGCTCGACCTGCTCGGCGAATGGACGGTGCCCGGACTGCCGCGCCTGCTGGTGGAGGAGTTCCCGGAGCTCGCGCCGGAGCCGGGGGCGGCCGAGATCGACGCCTACCTGGCGCAGCTGCCCGCGGAGGAGCAGGAGCAGCCGGAGGGGTCGGAGGAGCCTCAGGAGCAGGAGCAGCAGTGAGCCGACGTGGCAGGGCCCCGGGCGTGCGCCGCCGGGGCCCTGCCACGTCCGTCGGTCCTACGGGGTGAGGCCGCGCTGCTGGAGCCAGGTCTCCGGGTCGACCGGGGCGCCGCCGCCGGGGCGGACCTCCAGGTGCAGGTGCGGGCCGGTGACGTTGCCGGTCGCGCCGACCTTGCCGATCTGCTGGCCGGCGGTGACCTTGCCGGAGCCCTTGATGATCGAGGAGAGGTGGCAGTACCAGATCTCGGTGCCGTCGGGCAGGGTCTCGACGATCCGGTAGCCGTACGAGCCGGACCAGCCGGCCGAGGTGACGGTGCCCTGGCCGACGGCGTAGACCGCGGTGCCGGTGTCGGCCGCGAAGTCCAGGCCGGTGTGCAGGTGGGCCCAGTAGCGGGCGCTCTGGCCGTAGTGGGCGGAGAGGTCGTAGTCCTTCACCGGCAGGGTGAGGGCGGCGGCCTTGGCCCGCTCGGCCTCCTCGGCGGCACGCTTGGCCTCCGCCTCCTTGGCGGCGGCCTTGGCCTCGGCCTCCTGGGCGGCCTGGACCCGGGCGCCCTCCTCGGCGGCGGTGCGCTGGCTGTCGGCCTGCTGCTGGATCCGGGCGGCGAGCGCGAGGCCTGGGTCGGCGGCCAGGGCGACCGTCTCGTCCGGGGCCTCGACGGCGGGCGCGGCGGCCGGGGTCGCGGAGGCGAAGCCGGTGGCGCCCAGGGTGGCGGCGACGGCGGTGACGCCGAGCAGCGGGGAGGCGCCGCGGGTCTGACGCGGCATCCGGTGGCGGTTGGCCTCGGCCTCCGGGGCGAACGGCTCGGCCGGTCCGGCGGACCCGCCGTCGCGGGGCTCGGCGCCGTGCGGGCCGGGGTGGTCGAGGAGCTGGGTACCGGCTGCGGGGCCGGCCGGGTGTGCCGGGGTGTGCGTCGACGCCACGGAGGCGCGCTCCTTTCCTTCCTTCGCGCCTACCGGGTTAGCTGACGGGTTCGGAGCAGGAAGGTCTCCTACGGCCGGGCCGGAGCCCCGCCGATTCACCCCAAGGAACGTGGTTCCCCGGCTCCCTGACCTGCCCGGAGGCCGGTCGGTGGGATTAGGCGACGGCGCACGGTGCCGTCTGGGTACGGCATTGACGACCGCGCTGCGTTATCAGACGTTAATCCTAGGACGCTCCGATTCCAAGCCATCCGCTCGGGGCCGCTGGGGAACAGGTGATCGGACGTCAACGAACGACCCCTCAGCCACCCGGTCCATCTGAGTACTCCTACTCATGTGCGACCCGGCCGCCCCGCCGCATCCTGGCGCCATGAGCACACCGATGCAGTCACGGACCACGGCCGCGTACTTCGTCCAGGCCGTCCTCTCCTTCGCCCTCTCCGGCACCGCCCTCGCCGCCGGGATCGCCTACCTGCCGGTCGGCGGCTGGACCCGGGCCTTCCTCGGGATCGGCCTCCTCTACACCGTCACCTCCTCGTTCACGCTGGCCAAGGTGGTCCGGGACCGGCAGGAGTCCTCGGACACCGTCGCCCGGGTCGACCAGGCCCGGCTGGAGAAGCTGCTCAGCGAGCACGACCCCTTCCGGGTCGAGGGGGCGTGAACGGAAGAGCGCCCCCGGTACCGGCCGGACGCTTGACGGCTAAGGCTATTAGCCTTAGCTTTATGGCTACAGGCAGAAACGAGCGAGTCGGCGGAGGCCACCATGAACGGCACCAGCACCCCGAGCACCCAGTACCTCGACGTCCCCGGCGGCCGCCTCGCCTACGACGACACCCGGCAGGGCGACGGCACCCCCGTCGTCCTCCTCCCCGGAATGCTCGACTCCCGCCGCGCCTACCGGCACCTGCACCCGCTGCTCACCGCCGCCGGCCACCGGGTCGTCACCATGGACCTGCGCGGCTTCGGCGACTCCTCGATCGTCTGGGACGACTACGGCCCCGCCGCCGTCGCCACCGACGTCCTCGCCCTGCTCGACCACCTCGGCATCGAACGGGCCGTCCTGGTCGGGCAGTCCTACACCGGGGCGACGGTCGTCAAGGTCGCCGGCGACGCACCCCAGCGGGTCGCCGGGATCGCCCTGATCGACGCCTTCGTCGAACACCGGGCCAACGCCCTCATGCAGGGCGTCATGGTCGTCATGGGCGCCGCCATGGTCCGGTGGCCCGGCGTCTGGGGCTTCTACCTGCGCAAGATGGCCTACCCCGGCCCCCGCCCCGCCGACCTCGACGGCTACGTCGACGGACTCGTCGCCGCCCTGCGCACCCCCGGCCGGCGCACCGCCACCCGCGGCCACGTCACCGGCGACTCCGCACCCGTCGGCTGGTGCGCGGCCGTCCGCTGCCCGGCCCTCGTCCTCATGGGCAGCAAGGACCCCGACTTCCCGAAGCCCGAGGCCGTCGCCGACCTCCAGGCCGAGAAGCTCGGCGCCCGCAAGGTGATGATCGACGGGTCCGGGCACTACCCGATGGCCGACAACCCGCAGGCCGTCGCCGACGCCCTGCTGCCCTTCCTCGCCGAACTCGCCTGAACCCCCCGCCCGTACGGAGAAACGAAGCCATGCCCCGCGTAGGACTGACCCCCGACCAGGTCGTCGACCACGCCCTCGCCCTCATCGACGACCAGGGCGGTGAAGCCCTCACCCTCGCCTCCGTCGCCACCCGGGCCGGCGTCGCCACCCCCTCGCTGTACAAGCACGTCAGCGGCGGACTCGGCGAACTGCGGCGCCTCATCGCCGTCCGGGTCACCGAGGAGCTCGCCGACCGGCTCGCGGACGCCGCCGTCGGCCGCAGCGGGGACGACGCCGTCACCGCCGTCCTGCGCGCCTACCAGGCCTACGCCACCGCGCACCCCCACCGCTACGCCGCCCTCCCCCAGGCACCCCAGCCCGACGACGACCTCACCCGCGCCGCCACCCGGCTCGTCGGCGTCATCATCGCCGTCCTCCGCGGCTACGGCCTCGACGGCCCCGAAGCCATCCACGCCGCCCGCACCGTCCGCTCCCTCGCCCACGGCTTCGCCTCCCTCTCCATCGCCGGCGCCTTCCAACTCGCCGAGGACCTCACCACCACCCACGACCGCCTCATCACCACCCTCACCACCGCCCTCCACACCTGGCCCGGCACCGCCACCCCCGCCTGACCACCCCGGGCCCACCCCCACCCGCACAGCACCTGAGCGGCGCAGGAAGTCGGCCCGGCCGACTTCTGGTGCGGCGGGGCTGCCGGTCGGCCGACTTCTCGCGACCGCAACCCCGCGAAACCGCACCGCAGAAGCCCGCCGGAGCGGAGCCCGGACCGCGCGCTGGAAGTCGGCCCGGCCGACTTCCAGCGGCGCGGGCTGCGGATCGGTCGACCTGAGCGGGCAACGGCCGCCGGCCCATCGACCAACCCGCGGGGCCGGAGTAGTGCGCAGGAAGTCGACCTGGCCGACTTCCTGCGCAACACCACGTAGACAGGGGCCTACCAGGCGAACGGCCACGCGCGCCTCGGGCCACAGGGGAACGCGGCGGCGTCGGCGGGCGCGCCAGAAGTCGGGCGGGCCGACTTCCTGCGCTTGCCGCCCCCACGGAACCCCACCGCAGAAGCCCCCCGGGGCAGAGCCTGGGCCACACATTGGAAGGCGAGCTGGCCGACTTCCAGTGGCGCGAAGCTGCCAGCTGGGCCGGGGAAGCGCACAGGAAGTCGACCTGGCCGACTCCTGGCGAGGCGAAGTTGCCGGCTGGGCCGGCGCGGCCGGGGGTGAACAGGCTGACTCCTGCGCAGCACCTCGTAGGCAGGGGCCTACAGGGCGACCCGCCGCGGGCCTCGGGGGCGGAGAAGTGCTGCGGCATTGGTGGGCGCGCCAGAAGTCGGCCCTATCGACTTCTCGTGCGAGGCCGGTCGAGAAGGAGCCCGGCGGGGACGACCGGGGCAGCCGAAAGGCGCGGCTCTACCGATCGGCAGGATCAGGCGGACGCCTCGGCGAGGAGGCCGATCTCTCCGAGAGGCAGGGGCTGTGCGCAGGAAGCGGCGGAGGGAGCACGGAGCTGCGGGCTTTGCCGGGTGACGGGCAGCCGAGAGGCGGCGGCAAGAAGCGGCGCGCCAGAAGTCGGGCGGGCCGACTTCTGGCGACAGCGGGTCGCCTGGTTGTCGAGCCGCTGGGGCGAGGGCATCGCCGTAAGGAACCGCAGCAGTGTCGGCGGCCGGCGCTCAGGTGCGCACCGGAAGTCGGGTGGGCCGACTTCTGGTGCGCGTGGGGCCGGAACGGGCTTGGTGGAGACGGGTGGAGCGCAGCAGTGGGCACCTCGGGGGAGGAGGGTTGCGGGGCGGCAGGCGGGGGCGGGTGGGAGTGGGAACTGCGCTGAGGGGGGTGGGAGGGGAGGGGTTAGTGTGGCCGGGCTGACTGGTGGTCACGACAGGGGACCGCCCACGCCTTCGCGGAGGTTCCGGGTGCCCGCACTGATAGCGAGGGTGCGGCGGTGGTACGGCCGGGTGCTGGACGGGGACGTCCGGGCCGGGCGGGTGGCGCTGGGGGTGCTGCTCGGGGTGACGGTGGTGCTGGGGGTGCTGCCGGTCCTGTTGCCGTACGGGTGGCCGCCGTCGGCGCTGGTGCTGCCGGTGGTGGGTGGCGGGTTGGTGCTGCGGCGCGGGCAGTTGCGGGTGCTGGTGTGCGCGGCGCTGGCGGGCGGTCTGCTGGGGGCGGTGGTGCAGGACCCGCACGGGGTGCGGCTGGGGGTGACGCTGGTGGTGGCGGCGACGGGGGCGACGGTGCTGACCGCGAACCGGTTCCGGGACCGGCTGGGGCTGCGCGGCACCCAGGGCGATTCGATGCTGCTGGAGCTGGCGGAGCACAACCGGGCCCTGGCCCGGCTGCCGGAGCGGCTGCTGGACTGGCACTTCGACAGTGCGCTGGCCCCGGCGGGCGGCACGTCGTTCTCCGGGGACTTCCTGCTGTGCGCCCACCGGCCGGAGGAGGACCTGCTGGAGCTGGTCCTGGTGGACGTGTCGGGCAAGGGCAGTCGGGCGGCGGCCCGGTCGACGCACCTGTCGGGGGCGTTCGCGATGCTGCTGGGCCGGGTGCCGCCGGAGGCGTTCCTGCCGGCGGCCAACGACCACCTGGTGCGGATGGGCTGGGAGGACGACTTCGCCACGGCCGTGCACCTGGCGCTGCACCCGGCGACGGGCCGCTACCGCCTGTTCAACGCGGGCCATCCGCCGCCGGTGCGGTTCTGCCGCCGGGCGGGCTGGGTGCCGTCGGAGCACGGCGGTCCGGCGCTGGGGCTGGTGCCGGGGGCGCCGTACCCGGGGGTGTCGGGGCGGCTGGCGTACGGGGATTCGCTGCTGCTGTTCAGCGACGGCCTGGTGGAGGTGCCGGGCCGGGACCTGGACGAGGGGGTGGGCCGGCTGTTGGCGGCGGCCGAGCCGGAGGTGCGCACCAATCCGCCGCAGCGGCAGGCGGTCCGGGGGGCGGCGGGCCGGCTGGTGGAGGCGGTGGCGCAGGACGTCGCGGACGACCGGACCCTGGTCCTGGTGCGGCGGCTGAGAGCGACCGCGGACCACGGAAATGGGGTATGAAGATTTGGTGTCCTCTCCCGTTCGTAGTCCGATGCGCTGCGTGCGCCTGCTGCTCGGCTGCACCAGCGCCGCCGAGCTGCTCGGCACCGTCCTCGCCGAGGGCCCGAACTGGATCACCGGCGAGGGCTCCGCGCTGTACCTGCTGGACCCCGCCGGGATGCTCCGGCTGACCGCCTCGCACGGGCTGCCGGACTGGGCGCACGAGCGCTACGGCCTGGTCGACCCGGCCGGCGAGCTGCCCGCCGCGATGGCGCTGCGGCTGCGCCGCCCGTACCTGCTCAGCCCGGAGCACACCAGCGTCGACTACCCGAACCGGAACGCCGGCATGGGCACCGGGATGGTCGCCGTGGTCAGCCTGCCGCTGGTGGTGGACGAGCGGCCGATCGGCGTGCTGGCCCTCGCCCTGGCGCACCGGGGCACCGTCCCGGGGCGCGACCTGGACGTGCTGGAGACGATCGCCGGGGCCTGCGCCCACCGGCTGCACCACCTGCTGGACCACGTCCTCGACCACACCGGCGACCGCACCGGAAACCGCACCGCGGAGCGGCCCCCGACCGCCCCGACCGCCCCGGACGCCGCCCTGGCCCACCCGCTGCTGTCGCTCGCGGTGCGGGCCGCCGGGCACGGCGCCTTCGAGCGCGACCTGGTCACCGGGGAGAGCTACTGGGACGCGGCCGCCTTCGCGGTGGCCGGCCGGCCCGTCGACCCGGACGGGACCGCCCCGGAGCTGGAGCGGATCGTCCACCCCGAGGACCTGCCGGACGTCCAGGCGGCCCTGGCGGAGGCGCTGGCGAGCGGGGGCCGCTACCGGATCGGCTACCGGATGCTGCGCCGGGGCGGGAAGGTCGCGCGGGTCGAGGAGTCCGGCGAGGTGATGCTGGACGTGCACGGCCGCCCGGTGCGCATGGCCGGGCTGATCGCCGACGTGGAGCACCGCCGGGCGCGGGACGCCGAGCCGCCGCACGACCCGGCCGGGGCCCGGACGGCCCTGCTGCTGTCGCTGACCCGGGCGCTGTCCCGGGCGGTGACCGTCCGGGACGTCACCGCCGCCGTCACCGACGTGGCCCGTCCGGCGCTCGGCGCCGCCAGCATCGTGCTGGACCTGGTGGACGAGGGCCGGCTGCTGCCGGTCTCGCACACCGTGTACGGCGGACCGCGCCGGGCCGAGCTGACCCGGCTGGCGGACCTCTCCGAGCAGGTGATGCAGCACTCGCTGGCCCGCTCGGCCCCGCTGTTCAGCCAGCCCGGTGCCGGGCCGGTGCGGCCGGACGCCCCGGCCGCCTGGGCGGTGCTGCCGCTGGTCGCCTCCGGCCGGCAGGTCGGCTCCTGCCTGATCACCTTCGCCACCGAGCGCGCGTTCGGCCGCGCGGACCGCACCCTGTACTCGACCTTCGCCGGCATCCTCGCGCAGTCCCTGGAGCGGGCCCGGCTGTACGACACCCACCACCACCGGGCCGGTGAACTCCAGCGCGCGATGCTCCCGCGCACCCTGCCCCGGCTGCCGGGGATCGCCAGCGCCGCCCGCTACCTGCCGAGCACCGAGGGCATGCAGATCGGCGGCGACTGGTACGACCTGCTGAAACTGCCGGACGGCCGGATCGGGCTGGTCATCGGCGACGTGCAGGGCCACAACGCCGAGGCGACCGCCGTGATGGGCCAGCTGCGCAGCGGCCTGCGGGCGTACGCGACGGACGGGCACGACCCGGCGGCGACCCTGGCCCGGACCAGCCGGCTGCTGTCCGAGCTGGACACCGAGCTGTTCGCGACCTGCCTCTACCTGACCCTGGACCCGGCCGACGGCAGCCTGACCGCGGCCCGGGCCGGCCACCCGGCACCGGTACGGATCGCCGCCGACGCCACGGCCGTCGAGCTGGAGCTGCCGGGCGGCCCGCCGCTGGGCGTGGACCCGGGGCAGCCGTACCCGCTGGCCACCGGCCGGCTGGCGGGCGGCGAGACCCTGCTGGTCTACACGGACGGGCTGGTCGAGGACCGCGAGGAGGACTACGACGAGTCGGTGCACCGGATGATCGGCGGGCTGGAGCTGTGGGCCCGGCAGACCGGCCCGGAGCGGATCGGCGCGGCCCCCGCGCTGGAGCGGCTGGCCGACCTGCTCACCCTGAACGTGACCGAGCGCCGCTCCCGGCCGGACGACGTGGCGCTGCTGCTCCTGCACCGGATGCCGCCCGAGGCCTGACGCCCGAGGCCCGAGGCCCAAGGCCCGGCACCTGATGACGCCGGTTCGGCGACACCGTGCACACAGGCCCCACACATCACGGGACGCGAACCGGCCACCACCCGCCACATCGAGGGGGGTCGAAAGACCCTGGACGAACGATCGGACGGCTTGTCAGGGCCCCGCGATCGCGGTCGAACGACGCGGGAACGGCGGCGTATTGACTCGATATTGACGAGATCCAGTCACATGGCGAGATCCGTTCACACCTTCGTAGGATCATCGCCCTAGAATTCGCGGCGTGACGATGACTCAGTGGTGCGCAACGGCTACCGGCGTGCTCGCCGTCCTCGCCCTCGTGGCCGCCGCGCGGTACCGCGCCGTGTCCGTCACCCAGCGCGGCCGGGCCGACCGGCTGGCGGGCGAGCTCACCCGGCTCCAGGAGCAGCTGGCCGCCGAACTCTCCCGCCGGGGCGCCGACCTGGCCGCCGTCCAGCAGGAGCAGGAGCTCACCGCCTCCAGTCAGCGGGCCTTCCTCAGCGTCGCCCGCCGGATCCTGGTCATGGCCCACGACCAGCAGGCCCTGCTCGACGAGATGGAGCGCACCCACGACGACCCGGCGCTGCTGGAGGGCCTGCTCAAGGCCGACCACGCCGCCGCCCAACAGGCCCGGCTGGCCCAGACCCTGGCCGTGCTGTGCGGCGCCCGGGCCGGGCGGCACTGGCCGGAGCCGGTGTCGCTGGAGGACGTGGTGCGCGGCGCCCAGTCGCGGATCCTGCCGTTCCAGCGGGTGGTCGTCCGCAGCCGGATCGAGACCGCGGTGGTCGGCGCGGCCGCCGAGGCGCTGATCCACGCCATCGCCGAACTGCTGGACAACGCGACCCGCTACTCCCCGCCCAGCACCCAGGTGTTCGTCACCCTGATGCCGGTGCACAACGGCGCGGTCATCGAGATCGACGACGGCGGCGTCGGCATGCCGGAACAGGCCGTCGCCAAGGCCGCCGCCGCCCTCGCCGGGGGCAGCAGCCTGGAGGTCTCCCGGCTCGGCGAGGTGCCCCAGCTGGGGCTGGCCGCCGTCGGCCGGCTCGCCGAGAGCTACGGGTTCCGGGTCACCCTCAGCTCGGCGCCCTCCCCGTACGGCGGCGTGCGCGTGGTCCTGCTGCTGCCGAACGCCCTGCTCACCGAGCCGCTGCCGCCCACCGTGCCCGGACTCGGGCCGGACGACCGGGCGTTCACCCCCGACCCCCGGCCGCTCGCCGGCCCCGACCACCCCGGCGCCGTTCACCCGCTGGTGGAGGCCCCGCCCACCAGCCGGGCCCCGGCGGCCGACACCCCTCCGCCGCTGCCCCGCCGGAGCCACCGGCGCGACCGTGCGAACCGACCCGCCCAGCACGCCGCTCCCCCACCCGCGCCCGAGCCGCCGTACCGCTCGGCCCGGGACGCCCAGGCGTTCATGGCGATGTTCCAGGCCGGGACGGCCAGCGGCCGGTCGGCCGCCCGCACCCGGGCCCAGGGCCCGCCCGGCCCGCACTGAGCCGGCCCGGCCCGCACCGAGCCCGCTCCCGTCCCGCTCCCCCGACCTCCCCCCGACTTCCCCATCGCCCCGGAGAGTTCCATGACCACCACCCCCGATCTCGGCTGGCTGCTCGCCGACATCATCGCCGTCCCCCAGGTCCAGCACGCCGTCGTCGTCTCCAACGACGGTCTGGAGATCGGCCGCAGCGCCGACATCGCCCGGGAGGACGCCGAACGGCTCGCCGCCGCCTGCTCCGGGCTCCAGTCGCTGGCCCGCGGCGTCGCGACGGGCTTCGGCGGCCCCGGCAGCGCCACCCGCCAGATCATCATCGAGTACGGCGGCGGCTACCTGTTCGTCGTCGCCGCCGGGGCCGGCGCCCACCTGGCCGTGGTGACCAGCGAGGCGGTCGACGCCGGGCTGGTCGCGTACCAGATGCAGGTCCTGGTCGAGCGGATCGGCACCCACCTCACCAGCCCGCCGCGCGTCGACCACGCGGCGGGGGGGCACCGGTGAACGGGCCGGTCCGGCCCTACGTCATCACCGGTGGGCGCAGCCGCCCCACCCGCGCCGACCTGGCGATCGAGAGCCTGGTCAGCGCGTTATCAGATCCCCCGGCACTGCCCGAGCACGTCCTGCTCAACCGGGAGCACCGGCGCATCCTCGGACTCTGCCACAGCCTGCTGTCCGTCGCCGAGGTGGCGGCCCACCTGGGGCTGCCGCTCGGCGTCGTCAAGGTGCTGGTCGGCGACCTCTGGGACCTCGGCGCCGTGCAGGTGCTCCCGCCCGTCCCGCAGGCCGAACGCCTGCCCACAACCCTCCTGGAAGAGGTGCTCGTTGGCCTCCGCCAACTCCGCTGAAGCCCCCGCCGACGTGCCGGCCGGACCGCAGTACCTGCCGTCCTCGGTGCAGGGCGCGGTGAAGATCCTGGTCACCGGCCCGTTCGGGGTCGGCAAGACCACCCTGGTCGGCTCGCTCAGCGAGATCACCCCGCTGCGCACCGAGGAGACCATGACCGCCGCCAGCAGCGGCGTGGACGACCTCACCGGGCGCAGCGGCAAGACCACCACCACGGTCGCGCTGGACTTCGGCCGGATCACGCTCAACTCCCGGCTCGCGCTGTACCTGTTCGGCACGCCCGGGCAGCAGCGCTTCTGGCCGCTGTGGGACGACCTGTCGCGCGGCGCGCTCGGCGCCATCGCGATGGTCGACCTGCGCCGGCCGGACGAGAGCTTCGACGTGCTCGGCCGGTTGGAGGAGCAGCGCATCCCCTTCGCGGTGGCCGTCAACACCTTCCCGGACACGCCGAGTTACCCGGAGGAGGAGCTGCGCTCCGCGCTGGACCTGCTGCCGGAGGTGCCGATCCTGTACTGCGACGCCCGGGACCGGCGGGCCTCCTACGACCTGCTGATCGACTTCGTCGACCACCTGCACCGCAGCTCGCTGCTGGAGCTCCAGCAGTGACCGCCCCCGAGCCCCCGCGGCCCTCCGGCTGCCCGGTCGCGCACGGCACCGGCGGGCCCCACGGCGCCGGCGGCCCGTACGGCACCGGCGGTCCGTACGGGACCGGAGCTCCGTACGGCGCCCCGCCCGGTGGCGGGCTGCCGGTCGGCGTCCCGCTCACCCCGCTGTACGGGCAGGCCGTCGCCGACGACCCGCACGGCCTGTACGCCCGGCTGCGCGAGCGCTACGGCCCGGTCGCGCCGATCGAGCTGGAGCCCGGGGTGGAGGCCTGGCTCGTCCTCGGCTACGCCGAACTGCTCGAACTCACCCGCAACGAGGCGCTGTTCTCCAAGGACTCGCGGCAGTGGCGGGTGCCCGCCGAGGGCCGGCTGGCCGCCGACTCCCGGCTGCAGCCGATGACCGCCTGGCGGCCCACCCTGCTCAACCTGGACGGCGCCGAGCACCAGCGGCTGCGCGCCGCCGTCTCGGACACCCTGGCCCAGATCGACCACCGGCAGCTGCGCGAGACCACCGAGGCCGCCGCCAACGGCCTGATCGACAGCTGGGGCCCGGACGGCACCGCCGACCTGATCGGCCAGTACGCCCGCGCCCTGCCGCTGCTGGTCTCCACCCAGCTGGTCGGCCTGCCCACCGGCAGCGGGCCCCGGATGATCGAGCTGATCAGCCACTTCGTCGACAGCGGGCCCGAATCGGTGCGCGCCGCCGGGGAGTTCCAGAACACCCTGGTCGAACTGGTCCGGCAGCGCCGCACCGCCCCCAGCGCCGACCTCACCTCCTGGCTGCTCGCCCACCCGGCCGCGCTGACCGACGAGGAGGCGGTGCACCACCTGGTGGTGATGATGGTCGCGGGCAACGAGACCTGCATCAACTGGATCGGCAACACCCTGCGGCTGCTGCTCACCGACCGCCGCTTCCGGGCCACCCTGACCGGCGGGCGGCTGACCGTCTCCGACGCGCTGGAGGAGGTGCTCTGGCGCGACCCGCCGACCCAGAACTTCCCCGGCCGCTGGGCCACCGGCGACACCGTCCTCGGCGGCCAGTACGTCAACAAGGGCGACATGCTGGTGCTCGGCCTGGCCGCAGCCAACGCCGACCCGGCCGCCCAGGGCGCCTCCTCGGCCGCCCAGGGCTCGCTCGGCGGCAACCGGGCCCACCTCGCCTGGGGCGCGGGCCGGCACGTCTGTCCGGCCCAGCACCCGGCCCGGATCATCGTCGAGACCGCGATCGAGACCCTGCTGCACCGTCTTCCCGACCTCCAGCTTGCCGTACCCGCAGGCGAGTTGACCTGGCGTCCGTCCCCGTGGTCACGGGCCCTGGTCGCCCTCCCGGTGCTCTACAGCGCCTTCACCCCGCCCCGCCCGCCAGCCCCCGAAAGGCCCGCATGGACACCGCCGACGACCCCCGCGGCCCCCGCCCCGAGCCCGTCCGCCCCGAGCCCGTCCGGCTCGACCCCTTCGGACGCGACCAGCACGGCGAGAACGCCCGGCTCCGGGCAGCCGGCCCGGCCGTCCTGGTGGAGCTCCCTGGCGGGGTGGTGGTCTGGGCGGTAACCCACCACGACACCCTCCAAGCACTGCTGGCCGACCCCCGGATCGGCAAGAACCCCCAGCTGTGGACCCTCTTCCGGGAGGGCCGACTGCCGTACGGCTGGCCGCTGCTCAACTTCGTCACGGTGCCCGGCATGATCACCGCCGACGGCGAGGACCACAAGCGGCTGCGCGGGCTGGTCAGCCAGGCCTTCACCCCGCGCCGAACAGCCGCGCTGGCCCCGGCGATCGAGGCCCGGACCGTCGCGCTGCTCGACGGGATCGCCGCGCTGGAGGGCGAGTTCGACCTGCGCGAGCACTTCGCCTACCCGCTGCCGATGCAGGTGATCGGCGAACTCCTCGGTCTCGCGGCGGAACAGCAGGACGAACTGCACCACCTCTCCGACACCCTGGTCTCCAGCTCGGCCACCCCCGAGGCGGCGCTCGCCGCCCAGCGGGACCTCAACGCCCTGCTGGCCTCGGTGGTCGCCGCCAAGCGGGCCGAACCCGGGGACGACCTCACCACCGACCTGATAGCCGTCCGCGAGGCCGGGGACGGGCTCAGCGAGGCCGAACTCGTCGGCACCCTGCTGCTGATGCTGGTGGCCGGGCACGAGACCACGCTCAACCTGATCACCAACGCCGTCCGGGCCCTGCTCGCCCACCCCGACCAGCTGCGACTGGTGCTGGACGGCGCGCAGCCGTGGTCCGCGGTGGTGGAGGAGACGCTGCGCCACGACTCGCCGGTCGGCCAGTTCCCGCTGCGCTACGCGAGCGAGGACATCGAGGTCGGCGACGTGGTGATCCGCCGCGGCGAGGCCCTGCTCGCCTCGTACGCCGCGGCCGGGCGCGACGCCGGGCACTACCCGGACGCCGACCGCTTCGACCTCACCCGGCAGCCCGCCCGGCACCTGTCGCTCGGACACGGCCCGCACTTCTGCCTCGGCTCGGGGCTGGCCCGGCTGGAGGCGGAGACGGCGCTGCGGCACCTGTTCGCCCGGTTCCCGGCGCTGGCCCTGGCGGAGGGCGAACGGCCGGAGCCGATCGGCTCGTTCGTGAGCAACAGCGTGCGGACGCTGCGGGTGACGGTCCGGGGGACGGGCGCGTGATGCGGGCCGCCGGAACGGGCGACAGGGGTGACGGTTGCCGCCACCCGGTTACCTGAGGGCGGCCCGGTCGTTCGGCAGGGCATGAAGAAACTCGCCACCCTCGCCGCCCTCACCATGGCGGGCCTCGCCCTCGCCGCCCCGGCGGCCTCCGCCACCAGCCAGGTCGCCAGCTCGCCGGACGCCACCGGCGGCCTCACCGACGGCCTCACCCTCTCCCCCGCCGACCTCGCCCTGCAGACCGCGGGCAAGCTCCCGGTGGTCGGGCACACGGCCGACGAGGTGGAGGCCATCGGCACCAACCAGATGTCCCACCCGGGGCTCAGCGGGCAGATCGGCTGACCCACCCGCCGCCACGGGCCGCCCGCCGCACCGGGCCGCCCGGACGCGCGGTGGAGCGGGCGGCCGACCGACCCCCGTCCGGTCCGCCGCCCGCTCCTGTCTGCTGCCCGCCCCCGGGGCTCAGCCCGTGAACAGGCCGTTGAGCTCCGGGTAGGTCAGCCCGCCGTCCAGGGCGGCGTACGTACCACTCCCGTACACCTCTTCGGCCGCCCGGCGGACCGCCGCGTAGGCCACCTTGGCCAGGCCCGGACCCAGGCTGATCCGGGCCACGCCCAGCTTCGCCAGCTCGGCGACCGTGGGTGCGCCCGGCGCCGCCAGCACGTTCAGCGGGGCCGGGACGGCCGCGACCAGGGCGGCGATGGTCTCCGGGTCGGCGACGCCGGGGACGAACACGCCGTCCGCGCCCGCCTCGACGTACGCCCGCAGCCGGCGGACCGCCTCGTCCAGCCGGCCCTCCGGCTCGCCCAGGCCGTGCAGGAACACGTCGGTCCGGGCGTTCAGGAACAGCGGGACGCCGGCCGCGTCGGCCGCCGCCCGGGCCGCCGCGACCCGCTCCGCGGCCTGCTCCGGGGTGTGGTCCGCGTCCTCCAGGTTCACCCCGACCGCGCCGGTGGCGAGCAGCGCGGTGACGGTCGCGCCGACCCCGGCCGCGGTGTCCGCGTAGCCGCTCTCCAGGTCCGCGGTGACCGGCAGGTCGACCGAGCGGACCACCTCGGCGGTACGGGCCAGCACCTGGTCGCGGTCGGCGCCGCCGCCGTCCGGGCTGCCGAGCGACCAGGACACGCTGGCGCTGGCCGTCGCCAGCGCCCGCGCCCCGGCGCCGGCCACCAGCCGGGCGCTCGCCGCGTCCCACACGTTGGCCAGCACCAGCGGCTCGCCCGGGCGGTGCAGCTCCCGGAGCAGCCGGGCCTTCTCCTGCTGGGTGGTCATCGCGGCCCCGCTCACTTCGCGGCCGGGCTCATGCGGGTGGACACGCCGATCCGGTTCCAGGCGTTGATGGTGGCGATCAGCGCGATCAGCTGGGCCAGTTCGGCCTGCTCGAAGTGCGCGGCGGCCTCGGCGTACACGGCGTCCGGCACGTGCCCCTGGGTGAGCAGGGTGACCGACTCGGTGAGGGCGAGGGCGGCCCGCTCACGGGCGGTGAACCACGGGGTCTCGCGCCAGGCGGGGAGGGAGACCAGGCGGTGGTCCTGCTCGCCGTTCTTGCGGGCGTCGGTGGCGTGCATGTCGATGCAGAAGGCGCAGCCGTTGATCATCGAGGCGTGCACCTTGACCAGCTCGGCGAGGACCGGGTCCAGGCCCTGCCGGGAGGCCCGGTCCACGGCGATCATGGCCTGGTAGAACTCGGGGGCGAGCCGCCCCAGCTGCAGGCGCAGCTCGGGGGCGGGCACGGTGTCGGTCTGGTGGGTCTCGGTCTCGTTCGTCGTCACGGTCGCCAGCCTAGGAGCCGACTGGCCCGTCCCACTGGTGCATTCGCCGCTCGGATCCTTGGGCCACTTCCGGCGCACGAACGGGCGTGCGAGGATCGCTGGTGGATCTTCGGATCGTCGGACCTCCGGATCCTCGCACCTTCCGAGCGGATCGGACCAGGGGGCGGGACCGGCGGATCGGACCGGCAGATCGGACCAGCGGATCGGACCAGGGGGACGGGACCGTGTGCACGGCGTTCATCAGCATCGAACCGGAGGCAGCGGTACCGGTGCTGCTGCTCTCCGTCCGGGACGAGTACCTCGGCCGCGCCTGGCTGCCGCCGGACCACCACTGGCCGCAGCGGCCCGAACTGCTCGGCGGACTGGACCTCGCGGCCGGCGGCACCTGGCTGGCCGTCGACCCGACCCGGCGCACCGCCGCCTGCCTGCTGAACGGCTTCGGCCCGCTCGCCCCCGCCGACAGCAGGCTCAGCCGCGGCGAACTCCCGCTCACCGCCGTCCGCGAGGGCGGGATCGGCCACCTCGACCTGACGCCGTACGACCCCTTCCACCTCGTCCAGGTCCGCCCCGACGGCGCCCGGGTCGCCAGTTGGGGCGGCGGCCGGCTCACCGAGCACGAACTGCCCACCGGGCTCAGCGTGGTGCTCAACGACGGGCTGGAGGGGATGGCGGCCAACCGCACCGCCTCCGAGCGGATCCGCTCGCTGATGGCCGCCCGCGCGGACCACTTCCGGGCCCGGTTCCGCGCCGAGCCCCGGCCGAGCCCCACCGCCGACGGCCCGACCGAGCGGGCCTGGGGCGGCTGGCTGCCGGTCGTCACCGGCGACGGGCTGGCGCCGGACGAGGACGCCGCGCTGATCCAGCGCCGGGACTTCGGCGACGGGCGGATCTGGGGCTCCTCCTCGATCACCCTGCTGGCACTCGGGCCGGACCTGCTGCGCTACGACTTCGCGACCGCCCCGGTGCCCGCCGACGGGTCGGGGTGGCGGCGGGTGGAGGCCTGACCGGGACGGACGTGCGTCCAGGTCGTACGTCCGACCGACACGGACGTCTGAGACGGACGTACGTCCCGGCCGGCCGCCCGCGAGCGATCTGGGCGTCCGAGACGGACGTACGTCCGGACCGGGTCCCGGAAAAGGACTTGAAGCTGACGCTGCGGGAGGCTGCATCGTAGGGCTCCGTCGACCCCTCGCCCCCGTAGGAGGCGCCCGATGGACCGCCTGCCCCGCACGCCCCGCCCGCCCCGCCGGTCCGCCCTGCTGGCCGTCGCCCTGCCGCTGCTGGGCGTCCCGCTCGCCGCGACCGCCGGTCTGCTGCTCGGCGCCGCCGTGCACCGGAGCGTGCCGTTCGGCAGTCTGCTGGGCGCCCTGGCCGGCGCGCTGTTCGGCTGAGTCCGGGCCCGGTGACGCCCGGACATACGCTCGATGAACTTCTGGGAGCGGGCCTGCCAGGCGTCTACATGCCCGTAGTAGCTTCGCGGTGGCCACCGGGATCGGGCGGCCGCAGACCCCCGAGCGAAGGTGCGCGATGTCCACCCTGACCTACCCGGAAGCGATAGGCGTCGGCCTGCTGCAGGGTGTGACGGAACTCTTCCCGGTCTCCAGCCTGGGCCACAGCATCCTGCTTCCGGCCGTGCTCGGCGGGAAGATCCAGCAGGACCTCGACATGACCGCCGACGGCTCCCCCTACCTCGCCGCGCTGGTCGCCCTGCACCTGGCCACCGCGCTCGCCCTGGTGGTGTTCTTCCGGCGGGACTGGGTCCGGGTGGTCAGCGGCCTGGTCAGCTCGATCCGGCACCGCCGGGTGCAGACCCGGGACGAGAAGCTCACCTGGCTGCTCATCATCTCCACCATCCCGGTCGGCGTGGCCGGACTCGTGCTGGAGAAGGCCCTGCGGCACGCCCTCGGCAAGCCGCTGCCCGCCGCGGTCTTCCTCGCCCTCAACGGCCTGGTGCTGCTCGGCGCCGAACGGCTCAAGCGCGGCGGCAGCGGCCGCCGCCGGGCCGGGTACGCCGCCCCCGTCGACGAGCCCGGCCTCGACCCGGCGACCGCCTCCGACGTCCGGCTGACCAGGCTCGGCTACGGCCAGGGCGCCTGGATCGGCGCCGCCCAGATCCTCGCGCTGTTCCCCGGCATCAGCCGCTCCGGCGTCACCATGAGCGCCGGCATCCTGCGCGGGCTGCACCACGAGGACGCCGCCCGGTTCTCCTTCCTGCTCGCCACCCCGGTCATCCTGGCCGCCTCGGTGCTGAAGGTGCCCGAGCTGTTCAAGCCGGAGAACTCCTCCGTGCTCGGCCCGGTCGCGGCCGGCAGCGTCGCCGCCTTCGTGGCCGGCTACATCTCGGTGCGCTTCCTCACCAAGTACTTCGAGACCCGCAGCCTGACCCCGTTCGCGGTGTACTGCTTCCTGGCCGGCCTCGGCAGCGCGATCTACCTCTCGATCTGAGCCCCCCTCCCGCGGCTCCGACAGCCCACAGTCGGCCCCGCCGGAAATCCCGCGCGCCGAACGGCCGCCTCGGCGACCATGTCACCGGCAGGACAGGCGACTTCGCGAGAGGTGGAACGGTGGCAGGAACGGCGGCAGGACAGGTGCGCAAGGTGGCCGAGGGCAGGGCGGCGGTCGTCACGGGCGGCTCGCGGGGCATCGGACGGGCGATCGTCGAGCGGCTGGCGCGCGAGGGCGCGGACGTCGTCCTCGGCTACGCCACCGACCGGGCGGCCGCCGAGGCGGTGGTCGACGCGGTGGCGGCGGGCGGCGGACGCGCCTGGGCCGTACCGGCCGACCTCGCCGAACCGGGCGCCGCCGAGCGGCTGATGGCCACGGCCGAGGAGCGGCTCGGCGGGCTGGACATCCTGGTGAACAACGCCGCGCGGTCCTTCACCCCCACCCCGCTGGCGGACCTCGACGACACGGCCTTCGACGCCGTCCTGGCCGTCAACACCCGCGCCGTGTTCGCCACCGTCCGCTACGCGGCCCGCCGGATGCGCGACGGCGGACGGATCGTCAACATCTCCAGCGTGAACACCGTGCGCCCCGTCCCCGGCATCGCCGCGTACGCCGCCAGCAAGGGCGCCGTCGAACAGCTCACCGCCGTCGCCGCGGCCGAACTCGGCCCGCGCGGCATCACCGTCAACACCGTCTCCCCCGGCGCCACCGACACCGACCTGCTGCGTGCCGCCAACCCGCCTGAGGCGCTCGACCGGGTCGCGGGCCTGACCCCGCTGCGCCGGCTCGGACAGCCCGAGGACATCGCCGACGTGGTCGCCTTCCTGGCCGGACCGGACGCCCGCTGGGTCACCGGGCAGAACCTCCGGGCCACCGGCGGCCTGGGCTGACCGACGGCGCACCGACGGCGCTCCGACGGCGCTCCGACGACAACCCGACGACAACCCGACGACAACCGGCGGGCCGTACGGCGAACTGCCGTACGGCCCGCGGGCGTTCTACCCGGTGAGCCCCAGGGCGGCCAGCCGGTCCGGGTCGGTGAGGACGTCCAGTCCGGTGATCCGGCCGCGGTGGATCGTGAAGGACATGACCGACAGCGGGCGGCCCCCGGCGAAGGACACCACGCCGGGCGAGCCGTTGACCAGCACCAGGCGTCCGTCGGCGGAGAACCGGGCGAAGGCGATCGCCTGGGCGGCGACCTCGGCCGCGCCCCGGCGCAGCACGCTCGGCACCAGCGGGCCGCCGTCGGACCGGGCCACCACCTCCGGGTCCAGCACCGTCAGCAGGGCGTCGAAGTCCCCGCCCCGGGCGGCGGCCAGGAAGGCCTCCACCACCGTGCGCTTGAGCCCGTCGTCGGTGTCTCCGGCCGGGGTGGCGCCCTGCACCCGGCGGCGGGCGCGGCTGGCCAGTTGGCGGGTCGAGGCGGCGGTCCGGCCGAGCACCTCGGCGATCCCGTCGAAGGGCACGTCGAACAGGTCGTGCAGCACGAAGGCCACCCGCTCCGCCGGGGAGAGCGTCTCCAGCACCACCATCAGCGCGATGCCCACCGAGTCCGCGACCAGGATCCCGTGCACCGGGTCCAGCGCCGCCGACCCGCTCACCACCGGATCCGGCAGCCGCACCCGCCCCTCCTGCTGCTCGGGCAGCGGGTCCTCCCGCCGGGAGGCCCGGGAGCGCAGCTGGTCCAGGCAGATCCGGCCGACCACCGTGGTCAGCCAGGCCCCGAGGTTGCGCAGCTCGCCCGTGTCACTGCGGCTCAGCCTGAACCACGCCTCCTGGACGGCGTCCTCCGCCTCGGCGACCGAGCCCAGCATCCGGTAGGCCACGGACCGCAGTTGGGGCCGCTCCGCCTCGAACCGCGCGGCCAGCAACTCCGCTCCGGAGTTCTCCTCGCCCATCTGTCACATCCTCGTCTCGGCACCCGTCGGATCGATGACGGACACCGACCGCCCACCCCGACGGTCCCACCGGCCCGACCGGCCCCACCAGCCCCGACGACCCCACCCGATTCTGCCGAACCCGAGGGAGGACGGCCACCGCTTCGAGCACATCGGCACCCGCCGCGACAGGCGAGAATGGGGCCCGTGAACGGCTCCTGGACCGCCTTCGGCGGCGATCTGCATCTGGACCTCACCGGGCGGCGCGCTGCCGGCGCCGGGCTGCGGGCGGCGCTGGAGGACGCGCTGCGCGAGGCGGTGCAGGACGGGCGGCTGGCGCCCGGGACGCGGCTGCCGTCCTCGCGGGCGCTCGGGGAGGACCTCGGGATCGCCCGCAACACGGTGGTCGAGGCGTACGGGCAGCTCGCCGCCGAGGGGTGGCTCAGCTCGCGGCAGGGGTCCGGCACCACCGTCGCGCGGCGGGCCGTGCCGGTGCGGGGCACGCGGTCCGCGCCCGCCGGGGGGCGGCGGCCGAGCGTCCGGCACGACCTGATGTCCGGGCGGCCCGACCTCTCGCTGTTCCCCCGCAACGCCTGGCTGGCGGCGGCCCGCCGGGCCCTCGCCACCGCACCGCACGACGCGTTCGGCTACGGCAGCCCGCTGGGCCGGATCGAACTGCGCGAGGCGCTGACCGACTACCTGGCCCGGGTCCGCGGGGTCCGCACCGACCCGGACCACCTGCTCGTGTGCAGCGGCTTCCAGCAGGGCCTGGGGCTGCTGTGCGCGGCGTTGAAGGAGCGCGGGGCCCGTTCGCTCGCGGTGGAGGCGTACGGGCTGCCGCCGCAGCACGCCGTGGTGCGGGCCGCCGGGCTGGCGACCGTCCCGCTGCCGCTGGACTGCGAGGGCGCGCTGGTCGACCGGCTGGACGCCGGCCCCGCCGCCGCCCTGCTCACCCCCGCCCACCAGTTCCCGACCGGCGCGCCGCTGTCCGCCGACCGGCGGGCGGCCGCGGTGCGGTGGGCGCGCGAGCAGGACCGGTACGTGATCGAGGACGACTACGACGGCGAGTTCCGCTACGACCGGCAGCCGCTCGGCGCGATGCAGGCCCTCGACCCGGAGCGGGTGGTGTACGCGGGCACCGCCGCCAAGAGCCTGGCCCCGGGCCTGCGGCTGGCCTGGCTGGCCCTGCCGGACGCGCTGGTCGAACCGGTCGCCCGGTCGAAGGTGCTGGCGGACACGATGTCCCCGGTGCTGGACCAGCTGACCCTGGCCGAGCTGATCACCTCGGGGACGTACGACCGGCACGTGCGGCGCTGCCGGCTGCACTACCGGCGCCGCCGGGACCGGCTGGTCGCCGCGCTCGCCGAGCACGCCCCGCAGGTCGAGATCACCGGCATCGCGGCCGGACTGCACGCCGTCCTGCAACTCCCGCCCGGCGCGACGCCGGAGGCGGAGCTGCTGGCCCGTGCCGAGGCCGCCGGACTGGCCCTCAGCGGCCTCGACCGGCACCGCGCCGACCCGGCGACGCCGGGGGCGGAGCAGGAGACCGGGCCCGCGCTGGTGATCGGCTACGGGTCCCCGCCGGAGCATGCCTTCCCGGCGGCCCTGGAGGCCCTCTGCCGGGTGCTCCGCGACGCCTGACGCCGCCGGGCGGTCGGGCGGTCGGGCGCCCGCCTCCGACGGGGGCGGAGGCGGACGCCCAGCAGGTGGGGGCGACTACTTGTTGCGGGTGCCCAGTTCGAACAGCAGGATGATGAACCCGGCGAAGAGGTGGCAGCCCACGGTGTAGATCACCAGGCGGTGGTAGACCCGCTTGTTGGCCCACTTGCCGGCGTCGACGGTCTTCGGGCCGGCAGCGGTGTCGGGGGCACCGACGGCACCGGTGGTGGTGGCGGCGGTGTCGGCGGTGGTGGGATCGGCCATGGTGATCTCCTCCGAGGTGTTCTGACGGCTGGTCAGTGGCTCGCGGCGGGGCCGCCGCCGAGGCAGAGTTCGCCGCCGGGGCTCTGCAACAGGGTGTGGACGAAGAGCAGTTCGACGCCGGTGCCGGATGCGGCGGCGATGCAGTGCGGGGTGAGCGAGTCGTAGTGCGCGGAGTCGCCGGGGGCGAGGTGGTGGACGCGGTCGCCGAGGGTGACCCGCAGTTCCCCGCGCAGGACGTACAGCCACTCCTCGCCGGGGTGGACCCGGACCACCTCGTCCTGGACGCCCGGCGGGACGAACACCCGCAGGGCCTGCATGGCGCGGCCGGGGGCGCCGGCCCGGCGGTAGCCCCAGCCGCCGGCCCGGCCGGGCTCGATGGCGCCGCCGCGGACCACCGGGTCCGGTTCGACCAGGGCCTCGCCGAGCAGCCCGGAGACCGAGGTGCCGTAGGCGCGGGCCAGGCCGAGCAGGACGGGCAGCGAGGGCTGGCGGCGGCCGGTCTCCAGCCGGGACAGATAGGCTGGGGAGAGGCCGATCCGGCCCGCGGCGACCTCCAGGGTGAGGCGGCTGCTGAGCCGGTGCTCGCGGAGGCGGGCGGCGAGGCCGGCGACCTCCTGGTCGTCGAGCCGGCCGTCGTCGGCGGGAGTGCCGGTGGCACCGGTGGTGCTGCTGCTCATGTGTCCAGTGGACACCCGCCCTGCCGCAGGGGCAAGAAACTTGCCTCAGGGGCAAACCGCTCCGAGGGGGGCTCACGGCCGGGTGCTCACGGCCGGGCGCTCACGGTCGGGGGATGTTCCGCAGGTTGCTGCGCGCCAGGTCGACCATCCGCCCGACCCCGCCGGACAGCACCGTCCGCCCGGCGGCCAGCGCGAAGCCCTTCACCTGGGCGGCGGTGATCCGCGGCGGGATGGACAGCGCGTTGGGGTCGGTGACCACGTCCACCAGGGCCGGTCCGGGCCGTTCCAGCGCCTCCGCCAGCACCTCCCGGACCCTGGCCGGCTCGGTGACCCGCTTGGCCGGGATGCCCATCGCCCGGGCGATGCCCGCGTAGTCCACGTCCCCGTTGTCGATCTCGTACTCCGGGTAGCCGGAGACCAGCATCTCCAGCTTGATCATGCCGAGCGCGCCGTTGTTGAGGACCACCGTCTTCACCGGCAGCCGGTGCTTGGCCACCGTGAGCAGTTCGCCGAGCAGCATGCCGATCCCGCCGTCGCCCGCCATCGCGATCACCTGCCGCCCGGGGCAGGCGAGTTGGGCGCCGATCGCGTGCGGGAGGGCGTTCGCCATCGAGCCGTGCAGGAAGGAGCCGATCACCCGGCGGCGGCCGTTCGGCCGGAGGTAGCGGGCGGCCCAGACGTTGTTCATCCCGGTGTCCACGGTGAACACCGCGTCCTCGGCGGCGACGTCGTCCAGCACCGAGGCGACGTACTCCGGGTGGATCGGCAGGTGCTTCTCGATGTCCCGGGTGTAGGCGCCGATCACGTCCTCCAGCGACTTGCAGTGCTTGCGCAGCAGGCCGTCCAGGAAGGAGCGGTCCGGCTTCGCCTCCAGCAGCGGCAGGACGGCCCGCAGGGTGGCCGCGACGTCGCCGTGCACGGCCAGCTCCAGGGCGGTGCGCCGGCCCAGCCTGGTCGCGTCGTGGTCGACCTGGACGGTGTGCGCCTGCGGCAGGAAGGAGTCGTACGGGAAGTCGGTGCCGAGCAGCAGCACCAGGTCGGCGGAGTGCAGCGCCTCGTGGCAGGCGCCGTAGCCGAGCAGTCCGCTCATCCCGACGTCGTACGGGTTGTCGAACTGGATCCACTCCTTGCCGCGCAGCGAGTGCCCGACCGGCGCGTGCAGCGCCTCGGCGACCGCCATCACCTCGGCGTGCGCACCGCGCACCCCGGCACCGCAGAACAGGGTGACCCGGCGGGCCGCGTTCAGCAGCCGGGCCAGCTCCCGCACCTGGGACCAGGGCGGCGCCGCCACCGCCTGCTCGGTGAGGAAGTGGCTGCTGCCGGTCGGCCCGGCGGCGGGCAGGGCGGCGACGTCCCCGGGGAAGGCGAGCACCGAGACGCCGTGCGAACCCAGCGCGTGCTGGATGCCGACCCGCAGCAGCCGGGGCAGCTGGGCGGGGGTGGAGAGCATCTCGCACCAGTTGCTGCAGTCGGTGAACACCCGCTCGGGGTGGGTCTCCTGGAAGAAGCCGGTGCCGATCTGCCCGGACGGGATGTGCGAGGCCAGCGCGAGCACCGGCAGGCCGCTGCGCTGGGCGTCGTACAGGCCCTGGATCAGGTGGGTGTTGCCGGGGCCGCAGGAGCCCGCGCAGACCGCCAGCCGCCCGCTGAGCTCGGCCTCGGCGGCGGCCGCGAAGGCGCCGGCCTCCTCGTTGCGCACGTGCACCCAGCCGATGCCGTCCGCCCGGCGGATCGCGTCGACGACCGGGTTGAGGCTGTCCCCGACGACGCCGTAGACCCGCTCCACCCCGGCCTGCCGGAGCACCTCCACCATCTGTTCGGCCACCGTCGCCACGGGCGCACCCCTTCGCCGGGCGCCGGGCTCGGCCGGGCGCCGGTTGTCACCGGACGTGCCCACCCTCCGAGGTGCGGGCCCGCCCCGCATCCGGAGCGGGCCCGAACAGGCGAGCGACCGGCGCGGCTACTCCGCCGCCAGGTGGTCCTGCTGGCCGAGCTTGCCGGCCACCAGGCCCGCCTGGGGCTGGCGGCGGGCCGGCTCACGGCCCGGGGGCTGGGCGCAGCGCTCCTGGGCGGGCGGGACGGTGGTGGGCAGGGTGACCGGGGTGCCGGCCTTGACCTGGACCGTCTCGCCGTCGTGCCGCAGGTGGATCACCTCGCCGCGGCGCAGGGTGTAGGTGGTGCCCTCGTGGGTGATCCGGACGCCGAGCAGGTGGCCGCGGACCAGCAGCGAGAAGCTCAGCCGCATCAGCCCGGAGGGCAGCCGGGGCCGGAAGTCCAGCGTCTCCCCGTGGTCGCGCAGCCCGCCGAAGCCGGCCACCAGGGCGATGCAGGCCCCGGCGAGCGAGGCCATGTGCAGGCCGTCGCGGGTGTTGCCGCCGAGGTCGTGGAGGTCCATCAGGGCGGCTTCGGCGGTGTAGTCGTAGGCGAGGTCGAGCTGCCCGACCTCGGCGGCGATCACGGCCTGGGTGCAGGCGGAGAGCGAGGAGTCCCGGACGGTGAGCCGCTCGTAGTAGGCGAAGTTGCGGGCCTTCTGCTCGTCGGTGAAGGCGTCGCCGCGGACCTGCATGGCGAGCACCAGGTCGGCCTGCTTGACCACCTGCTTGCGGTACAGGTCGAAGTACGGGTAGTGCAGCAGCAGCGGGTACTTCTCCGGCGGGGTGCCCTCGAAGTCCCAGACCTGGTGGTGGGTGAAGCCGTCGGCCTGGGGGTGGACGCCGAGGTCCGCGTCGTACGGGACGTACATCGCGGCGGCGGCGTCGCGCCAGGCGGCGGTCTCCTCGGTGTCCACGCCGAGCGCGTCGGCCTCGCGCGGGTGGCGGACGGCGGCCTCGGCGGCGGCGCGCAGGTTCGTCTGCGCCATCAGGTTGGTGTAGACGTTGTTGTCGGCGACGGCGCTGTACTCGTCGGGGCCGGTGACGCCCTCGATCCGGAACCGGCCGGCGCTGTCGTGGTGGCCGAGCGAGCGCCACATCCGGGCGGTCTCCACCAGGAGTTCGAGACCGTACTCGCGCTCGAACTCCGCGTCCCCGGTGGCCCGGACGTAGCGGGCCACGGCGGCGGCGATGTCGGCGCCGATGTGGAAGGCCGCGGTGCCGGCCGGCCAGTAGCCGGAGCACTCCTCGCCGCGGATCGTCCGCCAGGGGAACACGGCGCCGGCCAGGCCGAGCTGGGCGGCGCGTTCGCGGGCCAGCGGGAGCGTGGTGTGCCGCCAGCGCAGGGCCTGGTTGACGGCGCTGGGCAGGCAGTAGGTGAGCACCGGCAGGACGAAGGTCTCGGTGTCCCAGAAGCTGTGCCCGTCGTAGCCCGGGCCGGTCAACCCCTTGGCGGGGATGGCGCGTTCCTCGCTGCGGGCGCCGGCCTGGAGGACGTGGAAGACGGCGAACCGGACGGCCTGCTGGAGTTCGACGTCGCCCTCGATCTCGACGTCGCTGGTCTCCCAGAACTCCCTGAGGTAGTCGGCCTGTTCGGCGACCAGGCCGTCCCAGCCGGTGTACCGGGCGGCGTTCAGCGCGGCCTCGACCTGGTCCCGGACGGCGGGCAGCGAGCGGGTGCCGGACCAGCCGTAGGACATGAACTTGACCAGCCGCAGCCGCTGTCCGGGGGCGAGCACGGTGGTGACGCTGATCCGGCAGTGGTCGGCCTCGGCCTCGGCGACGGTGTCCAGCCGCTCCGGGCCCTCGATGACGTGGTCCATCCCGGCGGCGACCCGGATGCCGCTGAACCGGGTGCGGTGCACCAGGACGGCCTTGGTGCCGCTCGCGTGGTGCGCCTCGGCCTGCAGCGGCGCCTCCAGCACGGCGGCGGCCCGCGGGTCCCCCTCGGGGCCGCCGGGCAGCTGCTCGTTGGCGACCAGTTCGGACTGGAGCACGATCCGCACCGGCCCGTCCACCGCCTCGACGGTGTACTCCACGGCGGCGATGGCCCGTTGGGTGAGCGAGACCAGCCGGGAGGAGCGCACCCGGATGGTCCGCCCGGCCGGGGAGGTCCATTCGCACTCGCGGTGCAGCAGTCCCTCGCGGAAGTCCAACCAGCGGGTGTGGCCGACCAGTTCGCCGTAGCGCAGGTCGAAGGGCTCGTCGTCCACCAGCAGCCGGATGATCTTGCCGTTGGTGATGTTGATGACGCTCTGGCTGGACTCCGGGTAGCCGTAGCCGCCCTCGCCGTAGGGCAGCGGCCGCAGTTCGAAGACGCCGTTGAGGTAGGTGCCGGGCAGGCCGTGCGGCTCGCCCTCGTCCAGGTTGGCGCGCAGGCCGATGTGGCCGTTGGAGAGCGCGAAGACGGACTCGGCGCGGGCCAACGAGGCCGGGTCCAGGCCGTGTTCGGTGATCTGCCAGGGGTCGATGGCGAAGTTGTCGGCGGGACTCATGACGTCGCCCCCTCGTCGTCCGACAGCAGCTCGGCGAGGTCGTCGACGACCACGGTGGCGCCGTCGCGGCGCAGTTCGGCGGCCTGCCCGGTGCGGTTGACCCCGACCACCGCGCCGAAGCCGCCGGCCCGGCCGGAGGCGACCCCGGCCAGCGCGTCCTCGAAGACGGCGGCGTGCGCGGGCTCGACGCCCAGCTCGCGGGCGGCGTACAGGTAGGTGTCCGGGGCGGGCTTGCCGGGCAGGGACCGCTGCTTGGCGACCACGCCGTCCACGATCACGTCGAAGAGGTCCAGGATGCCCGCCGAGCGCAGCACGTCCCGGCAGTTGGCGCTGGAGGAGACCACCGCGCGGGGCAGTCCCAGCGCGCGCAGCCGGTGCACGTAGGCGACCGAGCCCTCGTACGGGGCGACGCCCTGCTCGCGGATCAGCCGCAGCACGGTGTCGTTCTTGGCCCGGCTGACGCCCTGCACGGTGCGGGTGTTCGGCGGGTCGTCCTCGGTGCCCTCGGGCAGGTCGATGCCCCGGCTCCGCAGGAAGGCCCGGGTGCCGTCCAGGCGCGGGCGGCCGTCCACGTAGGTGTCGTAGTCGGTGACGGCGTCGAAGGGGACGAACGGCCCGCCGGTGCGGGCGGCTTCGGCGCGCAGGAGGGCGTCGAAGGTGTCCTTCCAGGCCGCGGCGTGCACGGTCGCGGTCCGGGTGAGCACCCCGTCGAGGTCGAAGAGGAAAGCGCGGATGTCGTCCGGTAGCCCCAGCATGGGTGCAGTCTGCCCCGGGAACGCGGGGGATGCCGCCCATTCCCGGCGGCGCGTCGCCGGAAGGGCGGCATCCGGTCGCCCACCGCGTCCGGGGGCGGCGGTTACGGCGAGTCCGGCATCTGCGCCTCGGGCGACTGGACGACGGCGAACAGCGCGCCCTGCGGGTCCCTGACCACGGCCATCCGGCCGGACTGCATGTCGAACGGCGGCTGGAGCACCGAACCGCCGGCCTTGACCAGGGCGTCCACCGTGGAGTCGGCGTCGTCCACCGAGAAGTACGCCATCCAGTGCGAGGGGGTGCCGGACTCCAGGTACCCGGGGACCGCCTGCATGCCGCCCACCGTGCGGTCGCCGACGTTCAGCGAGTAGTAGCCGTCCATGCCCTGGATGGTGGCCGGGCGCAGTCCGAGGGCCGGCTGGTAGAAGCGGCCGGCCGCCTCGGTGTCGGCGGTGTTCAGCTCGTTCCAGACCAGCGCGCCGGGCTCGTTGACGACGCCCGCGCCGATGAAGTCCATCGCCTGCCAGACCCCGAACACCGCGCCGGTCGGGTCGGCGGCGACCAGCATCCGGCCGACCGTGCCGACGTCCATCGGCGGGTAGACCACCGTGCCGCCGGCCCCGGTGATGGCGGCGCCGGCCGCGTCGGCGTCGTCCGAGGCCAGGTAGGTGGTCCAGCCGACCGGCGGCAGCGGCTGGCCCTCGGGCGCGGACCGCGCCATGATCCCGGCGACCGGGCGGCCGTTGAGGGTGCACACGGCGTAACCGCCGAACTCGGCCGGGCCGAGCTCGCCCTGCCAGCCGAACAGGTCGCGGTAGAAGTCGAGCGCGGCCTGCTGGTCGCTCGCCATCAGGTCGATCCAGCACGGGGTGCCGGGCTGGTACGGATCGGTCACTAGGGGCATCGCTGGGCCTCCCGGAGGCGGTGGTGGCCGGCTGGGGTCGTCGGGCGGGCGGGCCCGGCCCGACCGGTACGGCCGTCCGCGCGGACGGCGGTACGACGGCGGTACACCGCCCACCCTCAGCCCGGCGCCGCGTTCCCGCCACCGGACGGCGCCCTGGTGGGCGACCGGTGGCGGGGCGGCGGCCCGGCGGCGGCCGGACGGTGGCCGGACGGTGGCCGGGCGGTGGCCGGGCGGTCACTCCTCGTCGTGGCGCAGGGCGGTGACGAACAGCGGCTGCGCCTTGCCGCTCTGCGCGTAGTCCTTGAGCCGGACCAGCAGTTCGGCCCAGGTGCCGGCCACCATCGGGACGCCCTCCTCGCTGCCCGGCTGCCAGCCGCCGTGCCGGAACAGCAGCCGGGTGCGGCCGGGGTCGCCGGGCCGGTCGGCGAGCTCCCAGCTGATCCAGGTGCCGGCCCAGTGCGGCGGGAAGGCACCGGTGTTGGCCCACAGCACCCGGTCCCGGTCGGCCCGCTCGCGGCGCAGCCGGAACGGCTCGGGGACCCCGGGGAAGTCGAACAGCAGCACCTCGCCCTCGCGGCCCACCCCGGTGGTCCACCAGCCGGTCAGCCCGTCGTGCGTGTTGAGCGCGGCCAGGACGGCGTCCCGGGAGGCGGCGATGTCGAACTGCATGGCGATCTCGGGCATGGGGTCCGCCCTTTCGGTGCCGGCGACCGGTGGGCCCCCCGCTACCGCCACCATGGCACGACCCCCGGGGCCACGCGCTCCGGGGGCCGTGCGGTCGGTCCGGCCGGTCGTCCGGCGGGTGGGATCAGCCGCCGCTGCCGTAGGTGGTGTTGGCGCAGATGTCGTCGTCCGCCGAGCGGGCGTCGTTGGTGACGGTGGTGGGCAGCGGCTGCGCGGGCGTCTGGGCGCCGGGGGTGGCGGCGGCGCCGGACGCGCCGGCCCCCATGCCGTTGGCCGCGGCGAAGTCCTGGCCGACGATCAACGAGATGCCGCGGGAGCTGCCGGGCTCCAGGCTGGCGCCCGGGAACAGCGCGGCGAGCTTCTCGGCGTTCGCCTTCTGGCTGGAGCCGTACTCGATGGTGGTGGTCTTGTACTTGGTGCTGGCCGCCTGACCCGCCGTACTGGCCGAGTACTTGGCGCCCTTGAGCAGGTCGGTCGCCTTGCCGGCCAGGCCGTTGACGGCCGTGCCGTTGTAGACCGCGACCTTGACCGAGGCGTTGGAGGCGTCCGCGGCCGCCGCGGCGGAGGTGGCGGCCGCGGTCGGCTGGGGGGCGGCGCTCGGGCTGGCGCCGGCGTCCGGCTGCTGGCCGGTGGCGTTCTGGCCGTCGATGGTCTGGTCGGCCTTGAGGGTCTCCCAGAGCTTGTTGGAGTCCGGCTGGACCAGGTCGATGTTGGCGTCCTGGGTGCGGTAGCGCCAGGGCGCGGTCACGAACTTGAGGTCGTGCATGTCGATGTTCTTCAACGACAGGCCGAAGGAGAGCAGCTTGTCCGCGGAGTCCAGCCCCGGGTCGACGGTCAGCGACTTGGTGGCCGCGTCGGCCAGCGGCAGCAGGTTGGTGGGGCTGAGCCCCTCCTTCTTCATCTTGGTGGCGAGCGAGCTCATGAAGGCCTGCTGGCGCTTCATCCGGCCGATGTCGGAGCCGTCGCCGATGCCGTGCCGCAGCCGGACGTAGTCGAGCGCCTGCTGCCCCTGGACGGACTGCTTGCCCTGCGGGAGGACGAGGTTGCCCTTCTTGTGCAGGTTGGGGTTGATGTCGCCCTCGTAGATCGCCTTCGGCAGGCAGACGTCCACGCCGTTGACGGCCTTGGTCATCGCGGAGAAGCCGTTGAAGTCGACCACCATGGTGTGGTCGACCCGGATGCCGGTCACCTTCTCCACCGTGTTCTGGGTGCAGGCCGGGTTGCCGCCGTCGCTGCCGCCGACCGAGAAGGCGGCGTTGAACAGGTCGTTGCCGCCCTTGGTCCACTTGCCGTTGGGGAGCTTGCAGGAGGGGATCGGCACGATCGCGTTGCGCGGGATCGAGATGCCCACGGCGTGCTTGTGGTCGGCGTAGACGTGCAGCAGGATCGTGGTGTCCGAGCGGGCGCCGCCGTCCTCGCCGCCGCCGAGGTCGGAGTTGTTGCCGCCGCGGCTGTCGGAGCCGATCAGCAGCACGTTCACCGGCTTGTTGCCGTCCGCGTCGGCCTTGGCCTCGGGCGGGCGGTCGGTGGCTATCGCGTCGGCGTCGAAGGACTTGATGTTGGCGTTCAGCTTGTAGTAGATCGCGCCGCCGGCGCCCGCGATCAGCACCAGCACGCCGGCCGCGGACCAGGCGACGATCTTCTTCACGTTCTTCTTGGGCTTGGCGCCGCGCCGCGCCGCCGCCCGTCCGCCCGCGCCGCCCGCGCCGCCGGAGGTTCCGGAGCCGCCGTCCGCCCGGCCGCCGCCCTTGCCCTGGGCGGCGCGGCGGGCCTCGGCCCGGCCACCGGAGCGCGGCCCGGGCACGCCGCCCGCCGCACCGTCCTCGGGGAGTGCCCCGGGCGCGTCCTCGCCCTGAGCCGGGCTCTCGCCCCTGCGACCTGCCATGCGCGTACCTTTCACCGACGGAAGCGACGCCCCGGACGATCTGGCGCACCGCACTCAGGGAGACGACCCGAACCGCTCCCTGGTTGTACGTACGAAGGTCGGTACAGACCGACCATCGTGGCTTCCGATCATATGGAGATCGAAGGTGATCACCGACCCCCGGTGCACCAACCACCCCGGCGGTCACGGGACGATCCCGTCACAGAACATCCGAAAAGGGCTGATTCCGGCGGGCTCCGGCGCCGGCCCTGGCGGGCCGGTGCGGAGGTCGGTCGGGGTAGGGCGCGACGGGCTCAGAGCCAGCCGCGCCGGCCGGCGAGCAGACCGGCCTCGAAGCGGCTGCGGGCGCCGAGCCGGTCCATCAGGTCGGCCATCATCCGGCGGGTGGTGCGCAGCGAGATGCCGAGGTGCTTGCCGGCCGCCTCGTCGGTGTAGCCCTGGCCGAGCAGGCGCAGCAGCTCCTGCTCCTGGCGGGTGAGGCCCTCCTCGTCGCGCTCGCGCGGGGCGCCGAAGGGGGTGGCGTCGGACCAGGTCTGGTCGAAGAGCGAGACCAGGGCGGTGAGCACGCCCGGTGACGAGATCTGGACGGCGCCCTTGAGGGTGTTGGCGGGGTCGATCGGGACCAGGGCGACCCGCCGGTCGATGACCAGCATCCGCAGCGGCAGCGCGGGCACGGTGCGCACCTCGCAGCCGAGGCCGGTGAGCCACTCGGCGTGCAGGACGGTGGCCCGGTCCTTGCGCACCGCGTCCAGGTAGACGGTGCGCATCGACACCCCGCGGGCCAGCAGCTCCTCGTTGTCGGGGCGGCTGGCCTGGAGGGAGGCGGCGGGCCGGGCGCGGCCGGGCGCGAAGGTGAGCAGTTCGTCCTGGACCGAGCTGACCAGCTCCTCCATCCGCGCCGCCACGGTGGCCATGCCGAGCAGTCGCTCCAGCTGGCTGTCCTCGGCCGACTCGTCGCGGAACTGGGCGAGCATGCCGGAGATCTCGGCCTGGCGCCGCTCGAACTCCAGCTGGGCGCGCTGCTGGACGGATTCGTAGTACCGCAGCAGGGCCGGCAGTCCGACCCGCGGGTCGACCGGCCGCAGGCCGCCGGAGGGCGTGCCCGGGGCCTCGACCTCGGAGGGGCGGAGCAGCCGCAGGTCGGCGAGCTGGTCGAGCGCGGCGCGGACCTGCGCCCCGCCGAGGCCGAGTCTGTCGGCCAACCCCTCGACATCCAGCTGAGGATCCGTCAGCATCAGTCGATAGACCGCCTGCGCGGCATCGTCGATCCCCCGCGTCATCGGCGCACCACTCCCCCGCAGCCGGTACCGGTTTTCCGGCGCTCGGCCGGACAAGTCCGCTGCCCGATCATGCCAGGACGGGCAGGTCAGGACAACTGCGGAAGCGTTTCTTTCGGGGCTCCGGATCGACCGGCCGGGATAAGGGTAATGAGAAGGCAATGGCACCAAGGTGCCACCGCGATCTTCCTGCCGCCCCGAACACCTTCCGGCGGCCCTCGGCATCCTCCAGACTTTCGGTTGTCGGGAAGCCGCGAGCTCCCCGACCGGGCCCGCCGATGATTACGGACCGTCATCACCGACGGCCGACCGATCAGGTCGGCGAATTGGCCGGCACCCGCTTCCGCACCGCACTTCGTCCTGGGGGACCCTCATGCTGCTTTCCTACCGCAAGCTCGCCTGTACCGCCGCCGTCTCCGCCGTCGCCGCCGCCTTCGCCGGTGGCGTCCTGGCCGGTGCCGCGTACGCCACGCCGGGCTCCGCACCGGCCGTCGGCCCGGCCACGGCCTCGGTGCAGCAGTTCACGAACGGCCTCACCGCCCACCTCCGCGCGTCCCGGTCGGAGATGCTCCAGGGTGCCGCGACCCCGGCCGACTGGCACTGGAACTGACGGCCGCTTCCGCAGGCCAGGGCACCTGACGCCACCCCCGCCACGACCGGCCGACGAGCAGTCCGGCCGGACGGCGGGGAAGGCCTGTCGGCGGAACTCCGGACCGCCGCATAAATTGAACGTGCAACAATCCGCCAGGAGCGACAGTGCCGGTTATCGAACCGATCGTGCTGGACTTCTTCGGCTCGGAGATCGCCCTCGTCCAGGCCGACCGCGACGAGATCTCGTTCCATTTCGGGCCGCACCTCACCGGGATTTCCCGGGACCCCGACCAACTGCGGGTGGAATTCTCCCGTTCACCGGGGAAGGACGCGCCCGGCGATTTCCTGGTGCGCCGCAGTGACGGAACGCCATTGCTGCGCCGCACCTTCCGGGGCTGGGGCAACGTCCCGGGCGCGGTGCCGCCGTTCGCGGCCCTCCAGGACCGGTTCTGCCTGGCCCCCGCCGTGGTGCTGGCCAAGGGCGGCGCCACCGTGGCGCTGCTCGGCGGACCGTACTCGGAGCAGGCCAACGTGGGCGCCGCGCTGGCGCAGCGCTCCTGGGAGTTCGTCTCCGGACGACTGATGGTGCTGGACCGCCGCACCGGGCACGTCCTGCCCTACCTCGCGCCGCTGGAGGCCCGCGGCCCGGCCGCGGCCTGGCTGCGCGGCGCCGGACTGCCGGACGGCACCTGGCGCACCGTCACCTCGCCGGTCGGCGGCGAGGTCCTGCTGGTGCGGCCGGAGAGCCTCGGGCCGGTCGTCCCGGTCCGGGCCCGGCTGGCCCCGCCGGCGCTGGTCCGGCTGTGCCGCAGCGACGACGAGGAAGTGCGGCTGGCACCATGGGAGTTCACCACCAGGACCTGGCCGGCCGGGTCCTCGGGACTGCTCGCCGACGCACCGACCCACTGCCTGCACCTGCCCGGCGTGAGCGGGGCGGAGGAGGCCGCCGGACTGATCGATCACGCCATGACCAAGGAGAAGGACGACTCGTGCCTCGACGTACCGGCTATGCCATCGGCGCACCGTGCTGGGCTGACTGCATCACTCCCGATCTGAGCGGCAGCCGGGAGTTCTACTCGGCGCTGTTCGGCTGGGAGTTCGTCACCGAGTCGCCGGACTACCAACTGGCCGTGCTGGGCGGGGAGGTCATCGGCGGGTTCGGCGCCGCACCGGTCGGGCTGCCGCCGCAGGCCGCGTGGAACGTCTACCTGGCGACCAAGGACGCGGAGCACTGCTGCGTCCAGGTCGGCCGGCTGGGCGGACGCGTGGTGATGCCCCCGGTGCCCGCCGGGGAGAACGGCCGGCTGCTGCTCGCCGTCGACTCCTCCGGGGTCACGGTCGGCTTCTGGGAGGGCGCCCGGGCCGAGGGCGTGGTGCTCGCCGACGAGCCGGGCGCGATCTGCGGCCACGAGCTGCGGGTGCCGTCCGCCGTCCAGGCCGAGGCGTTCTACGGGCCGCTGTTCGGCTACCGGCTCGGCACGGAGGGGGAGTTCACCCTGGACGGCTCCGCCCACGCCCGCGTGGTGGAGAGCGACCAGGGCCGTCCGTGCTGGCTGCCGCACTTCGGCGCGGCCGACCCGGCGGACGCCGTCCACCGGGCGGTCCGGCTGGGCGCCCGGCTGATGCGGCCGGGCTCGGACGAGCCGCCGGTCCTGCGGGACCCGTGGGGCGCGGAGTTCGGGCTGGTGGCGGCGGGCTGAGCCCGCTGGGCGCGTCGGACGGCCCGCCCGGCCCGCGGCCACGGTCACAACGCCTTGACCGCGGCGCCCAGTTCGGGCCGGCCCTTGATCGCCAGCTTGCGGTAGATCCGGCCCAGGTGGGTGTCCACCGTGCGCTTGCTGAGGCAGAGCCGCTCGGCCACCTCCAGGTTGCTCAGGCCCTGCAGCACCAGCTCGGTGACCCGGCGTTCGCTCGGGGTCAGCCGGACCGGACCGGCGTCCCGGGTGCCGATCGCCGGGCCGCCGCGCTCCTCGGCCGGGCGCGGCCGGGCGTCGCCGCCGGGCAGCGGGTCGGCCGCGATGGTCCGGGCGGCGGCGTGCTCGCCGAGCGCCTGGTAGGCCTGGGCCGCGTGGGCGCGCCACGGCACGCAGGCCGGATCGGCCACACCGCGGGCGGCCAGCTGGTGCCCGCACTCCAGGAAGAGCCGCAGCGCCTGCTGGTGGTCGCCGCGGTGCGCGGCGACCAGGCCGCGGGCCTCCAGCAGCACCGCGCGCAGCAGCGGGTGCGCCTCGGCGGGCAGGTCGACCCCGGCCAGCGCGGCGGCGTCCACCGGCAGGCCGCGGCGCAGCCGGGCCCGGACGGCCAGCGCCAGCGCGGCGCCCGCGAGGTCCTCGGCCCGGATCTGCCGGGCCAGGTCGGCGGCCTGCTCGGCGTCGGCGAGGGCGGCGTCCGGCCGGCCCTGCCGGTGGGCGATGTCGGAGCGGGCCAGCAGGGCGAGGGCCAGTTCGCCGCGGTGGTTCCAGCGCCGGGCGGAGCGGACCGCCCGGCCGGCCCAGGCGGCCGCCTCGTCCAGCCGTCCCGTCCAGGCGTAGGCCATCGCCGCGCCCAGCACCTCCGTACCGGCCTCGGCGGGCGAGACCCGGCGCACGCAGCGCCCGGCCAGCCGCACCGCCGTACGGGGCTGGCCCCCGGCGGCGGCCAGCGCGGCCAGCGCCCCGAGCAGGGCGGTGCCGGCGGGCTCGGCCGGCTCGGCGCGCAGCGCGGCCAGGGCGGGCCGCAGGGCGGTGCGCCGGCCGGTGAGGGCGGCCTGGGCGGCGAGCGGCAGCAGCAGTTCGGCCGGGGGGCCGGGGGTGGCGGCGAGCGCCGCGGCGGCCTCGGCGAACGGGACGGCGGCGGCGCCGGCCGAACCGAGGGCGAGCACCGGCCCGGCGAACGGCCGGAGCAGCCGGGCCCGTTCGGCCGGGTCGGGGGTGGTGGCGAGGCCGGCGGCGCAGCGGGCGGCGGCGGCCACGTCGCGGTGGAGTTCGACGGTGCCGAGCTGCCCGGTGAGCGAGCGGACCAGCTCCGGGTCGGCGGCGTCGGCGAGGGCGCGCTGGAGGTAGCGGGCGGCGTCGTCCCAGTGGCCGTCGGCGGCGGCGTCCCGGGCGGCGGTGCGCAGGACGGGGACGGCCCAGTCCAGCCCGGTGGTGCCGGAGGACATCAGGTGTTCGGCGGTGCGGGCGGCGGGGGCGCCGAGCCGGGCGAGCAGGGCGGCGGCCCGCTCGTGCAGGGCGACCAGGACGCGCGGGTCGGTGCGGGCCAGCACGGCAGTGCGGACCAGCTCGTGCCGGAAGGTCTCCGGCGGGCCGGGTTCGATCAGGTCGGTGCGGTGCAGCGCCTCCCGGGCCTCGTCGGCGAGGAGTTCGCCCTGGCCGGTCAGCAGGGCGGCGGTGGCGAGGTCGGCCCCGGTGCCCAGGACGGCGAGGCCGGTGAGCAGTTCGGCGGCCCGGGGGTGGCTCTGCCGCAGCCAGCTGAGGGTGGTGTCGGCGAGGGTGCCGGCGCCGATCCGGCGGACCTTGTCGAGGTCGGGCGAGCCGGGGTTGATCCGGGCGGCGGCCAGCCGGGCGGTGAGCTCCTCGACCACCAGCGGGTTGCCGCGGGAGAGGTCGTGGCAGACGGCGGCGAGTTCCGGGTCGACCGGGGCGTCGAACTCCTCGGCGACCCGCTCGGCCACGCAGCTGTCGCAGAGCGGGCCGGGGGTGAGGGTGCGGGCGTGGCGCAGGGCGGCGAGTTCGGCGGCGAGCGGGTCGGCGGCCTCGTCGGCGGTGCTGGCGAGCAGGGCGACGGGCAGGCCGTCGAGCCGGCGGGCGAGGTAGGAGAACCACTGGCGGGACTCCTCGTCGGCCAGGTGGAGGTCGTCCACGGCCATCACGACGGGGGTCCGGGCGGTGAGCGAGCGGGCCGCGTGGAAAAGGTCGTTCAGCACCCTTTCGCGCCCGTTGCCGGCGTTTTCGGAACCCGCCGGAAGGGCTCTTCCGAGGGCGTCCGGCAGATCTCCGGCGAGGGCCGTCCCGGGGAATTCCCCGGGTGATTCGCCCAGGAACTGCGGGCTTGGCGCCCCACCTGTTGTCATGCGCATGAAGGGGTCGAAGAGCTGACGCACCACGCCGTACGGAAAGTCCCGCTCGTTGTCGTGACATCGGGCCCGCAGCACCACCGCGCCCTCCGGCAGCCGGGCCAGCGCGGCCCGCAGCAGCGCGCTCTTCCCGGCCCCGCGCGCGCCCCTGACCAGCACGACCGCGGACCGGCCGGCGGCCGCCCCGGCCACCGCGCGCGCCAGCTCCGCCAGCTCCGTTTCCCGGTGCAGCAAAACTCCAGTCGGCACCGCAACCCCCCGTCGTACCCGCGTGCGGACACACCAGTATCGCCCGCCGCGCCCCCCTGTCAACGTTCCGGGCGAATACGTACCGGGATACGTACCGGCCGAACGGAATACGCAATTCCACGCGATGCGTAACTCGACGGCGCCGACGGATATGCAGTATGTACAGCCCAATTGGCGCCGTGCTCGAATACTCACGACGAACTTGTGAACACAGGGGGATGACTGATGGAGCGACCGCGGCTCAAGGCCCATTTCCTCACCGAGACGGTGGGAGAAAAGGTCTTCCTGCTCGGAGAGGGGCAGGACTACCTCGTCCCGGGGGCCGCCGCGGTGCGCCTCCTGCCCTACCTGGACGGACGGCGCACCGTCGCCGAGATCCTCCAGGCGCTGGGCACCGAGGTCCCGCTCGGCCAGGCGCTGACCGCACTGCGCCGCTACGAGGCCGCCGGGCACCTCGCCGAGGGCCGGCCCGAACTGCCGGACCACGTCCTCGCCTACTGGGACGCCCAGGGCGTCGACCCGGCCGTCGCCCTGGAGGCCGCCCGGGCCACCGAGCTGCTGGTGCTCGCCCTCGGCGCCGCCGAGGCCGCCCCGCTGGTCGAGGCGCTCACCGCCACCGGCCTGCGCGCCCGCGCCGTCACCGAGGACCAGGCCGTCACGGGCGGCCCGGACACCATGGTCGTCGCCCTCACCGACGACTACCTCGCCCCCGCCCTGGAGCGGCTGAACACCGCCCGGCTGGCCGACCGGCGCCCCTGGCTGCTCGCCAAGCCCACCGGCACCTCCCCCTGGCTCGGCCCGCTGCTGCGCCCCGACGAGACCGGCTGCTGGAGCTGCCTCGCCCAGCGGATCAGCGGCAACCGCCAGGTCGAGCGCTACCTGGCCGGCAAGCGCGGCGAGACCGTGCCGCTGCACCCCACCCGCGCCGCCATCCCGGCCGGCCCGGCGATGACCGCCCAGCTGCTCGCCACCGAGACCGCGCGCATCCTCGCCGACGAGTGCTGCTCCGCCCTCTCCGGCACCATGGTCAGCCTCGACCTCAACACCCTGCAGACCACCGAGCACACCCTGGTCCGCCAGCCCCAGTGCCCCGACTGCGGCGACCCGGCACTGCTCACCGAGCGCAGCCCCAAGGTCGTCCTCCGGCCGAGCCCGGCCCGGCACACCACCGACGGCGGCTACCGCGTCCAGGCCCCGCAGTTCACCTACGACCGGCTCAAGCACCACATCAGCCCGCACCTGGGCGCGATCACCCGGCTCGGCGCGCACGACGACACCGGCAACGGCATCACCTACAGCTTCACCGCCGGCCACAACTTCGCCATGGTGAACGACAACATGGACCTGCTGCGCCGCAACATGCGCGGCCAGAGCGGCGGCAAGGGCCGCTCCGAGATCCAGGCCAAGGTCAGCGCGATCTGCGAGGCGATCGAGCGCTACTCGGCGGTCTGGCGCGGCGAGGAGCCGGTGGTGCGCGCCGCCTACCGCGACCTCGACCCGGCCGTCGCCGTCCACATGGACGCCCTGCTCCAGTTCTCCGACGCCCAGTTCGCGAACCGCGCCGAGTGGAACGCCGACCCCAAGCACCGGCTGCACCTGGTGCCCGACCCGTTCCCGGTCGACGCCGAACTGGACTGGACCCGCGCCTGGTCGCTCACCCACGACGAGGAGCGGCTCGTCCCCTCCGGCTACGCCTGGTACGGCCACCCCGACCTCCAGCAGCACTTCTACTGCGTCGGCGACTCCAACGGCTGCGCCAGCGGCAACACCCTGGAGGAGGCGATCCTCCAGGGCTTCTGCGAGGTCGTCGAGCGCGACGCGGTCGCCCTGTGGTGGTACAACCGCACCGCCCAGCCCGAGTTCGACCTCGACTCGCTGAACGACCCGTACGTGGACACCATGCGCGCCTTCTACGCCTCGGTGGACCGCGAGCTGTGGGTGCTCGACCTCACCTCCGACCTCGGCGTGCCGGTGTTCGCCGCGATCTCCCGGCGCGTGCACGAGGTCGAGGACATCATGGTCGGCTTCGGCGCCCACCCGGACCCGCGGATCGCCGCGATCCGCGCGCTCACCGAGGTCAACCAGTTCCTCCCGTTCATCGACCGGCGGGACGAGAACGGCGACACCCTCTACCGCACCGACGACCTGGAGACCCTGGAGTGGTGCCGGACGGCCACCGTCGCGGACGAGCCCTGGCTGCTGCCGGGCCGTGAACTCGCCGCCACCACCCTGGCCGACTTCGCCCCGCTCGACGGTGACGACCTCGCCGGACACGTCCGGGACTGCGTCGACCGCGCCCGCCGGGCCGGTGTCGAGGTGATCGTGCTCGACCAGAGCCGCCCCGACCTCGACCTCGCCGTGGTCAAGGTGATCGCCCCCGGCATGCGCCACTTCTGGCGCCGCCTCGCCCCCGGCCGGCTCTACGACGTGCCGGTCCGCCAGGGCCGACTGGCCGCTCCGCAGACCGAGGAGCAGCTCAACCCGAAGAACGTCTTCTTCTAGGAACGGCCGGGTACCGACGCAATGACCACCGCCCTTGACCGGATCCACCTGCCCGCCGCCGCCCGTACGGTGCGCCGGCTGCGGCTGCGCCCCGACGGCGCGTTCGCCCCGCTCGGCCCGAGGGCCGTCCGGCTGACCGCGCCGGTCGGCGCGCTCGACCTGCCCGACCTGGCGCCCGGCGCCCGGGAGGCGGTGGCCGCGCTGGCCGCCGGGGAGCACACCGAGGAGGAGCTGGCCGCCCTGGTCGCGGCCCGGGACGGCGACACCGGGCTGCTGCGCTGGCAGCTGGCCCGCCGCCGGCTCGGCACGGCCGGGATGCTGGAGCACTCCGTGCACCTGGCCGTCGACGGCCCGGACGGCGCCGTCGGCACCGAGGAGCCGCTGGCCCGGCTGCGCCCGGTCGGCCGGGGCGCCGCCGAGCCCGGCCCCACCCCGGACCCGACCGGGCAGGTGAAGCTGTCCCGCTTCGCCACCGCCGCGGTCGAGGACGGCGCCCTGCTGGTGCGCTCCCCGGGCAGCCCGCTGGCCGTCCAGCTGACCACCCGGGCGGCCGGCCTGCTGGCCGCCCTGGCCGGCTGGACCAGCCCCGCCGCACTCGCCCAACTCCCCGGCGCCCTGCCGCTGGACGCCGTCCGGCAGACCCTGCGGCTGTTCGCCGCCGCCGGGCTGCTGGCCTACGGCGCCCCCGGCGCCGAGCCCGAGGCCGAGGAGCAGCGGTTCGCCCAGTGGACCGCCGCCGACCTGGCCTTCCACTCCCGCACCCGGCGGCCCACCAGCGTGGCCGGCTACGGCGGCACCTACCGCTTCGGCGACCGCTTCGCCCCCGAGCCCGCCTCGCCCGCGCCGTTCGCGGGCGAGAAGGTCGCCCTGCCCGTCCCCGACCTGGACGAACTCGCCCGCACCGACCGGCCGTTCACCGAGGTGCTGGAGCAGCGCCGCTCGGTGCGCGACCACGACGAGCAGGCGCCGATCACCCTGGAGCAGCTCGGCGGGCTGCTCTACCGCAGCGCCCGCCGGCGCCAGACCTTCACCGGCGGGGACGGCCAGGAGCTGGCCGACCGGCCGTACCCGAGCGGCGGCGCGGTGCACGAGCTGGAGCTGTACCCGCTGGTGACCTCCTGCGCGGGCCTGGAGCCCGGGCTGTGGCACTACGCGACGGACCGGCACGAGCTGGAGCTGGTCAGCGCGCCGAGCCCGGCCACCGCCCAACTGGTCAAGAGCGCCCGCGAGTCCTGCCTGATGCAGGCCGACCCGCAGGTGGTGCTGCTGGTCACCGCGCGGTTCGGCCGGGTGATGTGGAAGTACGAGACGGTCGCCTACCCGCTGGTCCTCAAGCACGTCGGCGCGCTCTACCAGACCCTCTACCTGGTCGGCACCGCGATGGACCTCGCGGTCTGCGGCCTCGGCGGCGGCGACGCGGCCGACTTCGCCGCGGCCAGCGGCCTCGACTACTTCACCGAGGGCACCGTCGGTGAGCTGGTGATCGGCAGCCGGCCGCCGACGCTGCGCCAGGACGTGGGCGTCCCACGGAGAGAAGCCAGAAGATGAAGTTCCGTTTCAAGGCGCTGCAGCGGATGCGCGAGCCGGACGAGCTCGACTCGCCGACGCTGCTCGCCGCGCCGCGGGGCTGGATCGCCCTGTTCGTCGTGATGATCACCATGGCCGCCGCGCTGCTGTGGACCTTCGCCGGAACGATCCCGATCACCGTGGACGCCCCCGGCCTGCTCACCCACCCGCACGGCACCGCGATGATCCAGAGCCCGTTCGGCGGGATGGTCCGCACCGTCCTCGCCAAGCCCTCCGACCAGGTCCGGCAGGGCCAGTCCGTGGTGCGGGTCGAGGACACCGAGGGCCACAGCCGGGAGATCACCAGCCCGTTCGGCGGGCGGGTGGTCGGCCTGTCGGTCACCGACGGCCAGGTCGTCGCCCCCGGCTCACCGGTCGCCTCGGTCGAGCGGGTCGACGACCCGCAGGAGCGGATGGTCGCGATGGTCTTCGTACCGGCCACCCGCACCGTCGGGCTGGAGCCCGGCGACCAGGTCGACCTCAACGTGTCCACCACCCCGGCCGGCGCCTTCGGCCTGCTGCGCGGCACCGTCAGCTCGGTCAGCCCGTACGCGCTCACCCGGGAGGCCGTCTCCGGCCTGGTCGGCGGCGACCTCGCCGCCCAGCGCTACCTCGGCAAGGACGCGCCCCGGCTGGTCGTCGTCGACCTCACCCCCGACCCGAACACCCCCAGCGGCTTCGCCTGGACCTCCCAGAGCGGCCCGCCGAACCCGCTGGGCACCCAGGTCGCCGTCACCGCCACCATCAACGTCGGCGAGCAGACCCCGTTCAACCTGATCCTCGGCCGCTGAGAGGAGGCACCGATGACCGCCACCGTCCCGGAGAGCACCCGGGCCTCCGCCCCCGTGCCGGAACCGGACCCCGAGAAGCCGAAGCGCCGCCGCGGCCGCCCCACCCGGGCGGCCGCGCCGCGGCGCTGGCGGCACGCCGTCCCCACCGTCCTGCAGATGGAATCGGTGGAGTGCGGCGCCGCCAGCCTCGCCATGATCCTCGGCTACCACGGCCGCTGGGTCCCGCTGGAGGACCTGCGCGGCGTCTGCGGGGTCTCCCGCGACGGCGCCCGCGCCTCCACCCTGCTGAACGCCGCCCGCACCTACGGGCTCACCGCCCGCGGCTACCAGACCGAGGCCGAGAAGCTCCGCGACCTCGACGGCCCGGTCATCATCTTCTGGGCCTTCCAGCACTTCATGGTCGTCGAGGGCATCCGCACCCGGTACGGCCGCACCGTCGTCGCCGTCAACGACCCGGCCAGCGGCCCCCGGCTGATGGAGTGGGACGAGTTCGACTCCGGCTTCACCGGCATCGTGCTCTCCTTCGAGAAGGGCCCCGACTTCGAGCCCGGCGGCGACAAGGGCGGCATCGGCCCCGCCCTGCTCGAACGCCGGCTCCCGACCGGGCGCGCCATGCCGCTGGTGCTGCTCGCCAGCCTGCTGCTGGTGCTGCCCGGCATCGCGATCCCCGCCTACACCCGGGTGTTCATCGACCGGGTCCTGACCGGCAGCGGGAGCGGCTACCTCCTGCCGCTGCTGGCCGCCATGACCGGCACCGCCGTCGTCGTCTTCGTCCTGACCTCCGTCCAGCGGCACTACCTGCTGCGGATCGAGATCCGGATGGGGCTGGTCAGCTCGGCCCGGTTCTTCCGCCACCTGCTGCGGCTGCCGGTCGACTTCTTCCTCCAGCGCCGCCCCGCCGAGGTCGCCAAGCGGGTGTCCGGCAACGACGTGGTCGCCGAGATCCTCTCCCGCGACCTCGCGCTCACCGTGATCAACCTCGGCCTGGTGCTGTTCTACGCGGCCGTGCTGATCCGCTACGACATCCTGCTCGGCCTCGTCGGCGTCGGCATGGCGCTGCTCAACGTGGTCGTGCTGCAGGCCGTCGCCCGGGCCCGCACCGACGCCGTGGCCGCGCTGCGCACCGACCGCGGCAACCTCACCGCGACCACCTTCACCACCCTCTCGCTGATCGAGACCGTCAAGGCCACCGGCGCCGAGCAGGACGCCTTCGGCCGCTGGGCCGGCTTCCTCGCCAAGGTCGTCACCGCCAAGCAGAAGCTCGGCATCCCCAGCGCCGTGCTCACCGTGGTGCCGCCGATGCTCGCCGCGCTCAACAGCGGGCTGATCCTGCTGGTCGGCGGCCAGCGGGTGGTGGACGGCGCGATGAGCGTCGGCATCCTGGTCTCCTTCCAGACCCTGCTGGCCGCGCTCAGCCGCCCCGTCACCCAGCTCACCAACCTGGGCGGCCGGCTCCAGGACGTCACCGCCGACATCAAGCGGCTGTACGACGTCGAGCGCTACCCGGTGGCCGCCGCCTTCGCCCGGCCCGAACCGCCCGCCGGGCCCAAGCTCGACGGCACCCTGGAGTTCGAGGACGTCCGCTTCGGCTACAGCCCGCTCTCCGAGCCGATCATCAAGGACCTCAGCCTGACCGTCGTCCCCGGCCGCCGGGTCGCCGTGGTCGGCGGCTCCGGCAGCGGCAAGTCCACCCTGGGCCGGCTGCTGACCGGCCTGTACGCCCCGTGGTCCGGCCGGATCCTGCTGGACGGGCGGCCCCGCGAGGAGATCTCCCGCACCGTGCTGGCCTCCTCGCTGGCCTACGTCGACCAGGACATCTCGCTGTTCGAGGGCACCGTCCGGGACAACCTGACGCTCTGGAACGAGGACGTCCCCGACGAGGCGGTCACCGCCGCGCTGCGCGACGCCGCCGTCTTCGACACCGTGATGACCCGCCCCGGCGGCATCCACAGCCCGGTCCTGGAGGGCGGCCGCAACTTCAGCGGCGGCCAGCGCCAACGACTGGAACTGGCCCGGGCGCTGGCCGGCGAGCCGACCCTGCTGGTGCTCGACGAGGCGACCAGCGCGCTCGACCCGGAGACCGAGCGGGTGATCATGGACAACTTGCGCCGCCGCGGCTGCGCCTGCCTGATCATCGCCCACCGGCTCTCCACCGTCCGCGACGCCGACGAGATCATCGTGCTGCACGAGGGCTCCATCGTCGAACGCGGCACCCACGACGAGCTGTTGGCGCTCGGCGGGCACTACACGGCGCTGATCGAGTCCGCGCGCCGCGAGGAGGAGGACGAACTGTGAGTCTGTCCACCGAGGCGTTCTCGCCCGTTCTCACCGGCGCGGCCGAGTCGCGCTCCGACCGCTACCTCGTGCTGGACGACCCCGGGCAGCTGCTGCTGGTCCGCTCCGGGGCCGTCGACCTGTTCGCCGTCCACCTCGACTCCGGTGCGCCCCGGGGGCGTTGGCACTTCCTCTGCCGGATCGAGGCGGGCACCCTGGTGCCCGGCGCGGCCGCCGACGGGGCCCGCCGGGGCATCGTCGCCCGCCCGGTGCTCGGCGCCGACGCGGCCTTCCTCGCCGCCTCCCGGGTCGAGGCGCTGTCCGCCGACCGGAGCCGGGACCAGGACGGACCGCGGCTCGCCGCCGACCAGTTCCTGGCCGGCCTCGCCCGCGGCCTCACCGCGCTGGCCGGCGCGCTGCGCGACACCCTGCCGCCGCGCGAGTTCACCCCGCTCGACCCGGCCGGGCCGACCGCCCTCAAGAAGGGCCAGGCCCTGCGCTCGGTGGACGGCCTCCAGTGGGTGCGGGTCGAGCAGGGCGGCATCGAGGCGCCCGAGGGCGCGAGCGGCGAACTCACCGAGGGCGCCGAGGTCCTGCTGACCGAACGGGACTGGCTGGTCGCCACCGGCCCGGCCACCGTACGGGCCCGCTCCCCGCGCGAACTGCTCGACCGGGGCGGCCTCTGGGAACGCCTGGCCGACCACTGCGGGCGGCTCCTGGACACCGTCGACCGCCGGATCGAGGGCCGCCGCGGCACCGAGACGAAACAGATCGCCACCCGCCAGGAGCGCGACGCCGGCACCCTCGCCGACTCCGCGCGCGGCTTCGAGACCATCCTGCGCGACACCTCCTCCCGGCTGCGGATCGGCGACGCCACCGGCGACGAGCCCACCCTGGCCGCGGCCCGGCTGGTCGCCGCCCACGAGGGCTTCGGCGTCACCGCCCCGGTGGCCGGGACCGGCCACCACCACCGGCTGGACCGGCTCCAGGCGATCGCCCTGGCCTCGCACGTGCGCACCCGCTCCGTCCGGCTGGACGGCACCTGGTGGCGGGACGACCTCGGCGCGATGGTCGGCTACCGCAAGGCCGGAGCGCCCGTCGCCCTGCTGCCGCTCGGCACCGGCTACGTGCTCGCCGAGGGCGGCGCCGTCACCCCGCTGACCCCGAAGCTCGCCGCCGAACTGCAGAACAAGGCCACCGTGCTGTACCGGCCGCTTCCCTCCGCCGTCCGGTCCGTCTCCGCCCTGCTCCGCTTCGGCCTGCGCAACAACCGCCAGGACCTGTGGATGTTCACCGGGATGGCCGCCCTGGTCGCGCTGATCGGGCTGCTCGTCCCGATCATGACCGGCGAGGTGCTGGGCACCTTCGTCGCCCACGCCCAGCGCAACCTGATCACCGAGGGCGCGCTGGTCGTGATCGGCTCCGCGATGGCCGTCGCCGCCCTCTCCATCGTGCAGAACATCGCCGTGCTGCGGATCGAGAGCCGCTCCACGGCCGCGATGCAGGTCGGCGTCTGGACCAGGCTGCTCTCGCTGCCCGCGCCGTTCTTCGCCAACTACTCCACCGGCGAACTCGGCACCACCGTGCTCGGCGTCAGCGCCGCCCAGGAGACCCTCTCCGGGATGATGACCACGGCGACCCTCGGGCTGCTGACCGGCCTCGCCAACCTCGTCCTGGTCTACTTCTACGACCTGCGCCTGGCCGGCCTGGCCACCCTGCTGGTGCTGGTCGGCGTGGGCGTCGGCCTGGCCGCCGGCCGGCTGGAGGTCCGCTGGCAGCGCCGGCTGTACTCCCACGAGCAGGCCACCTCCGCCCGGGTCTTCCAACTCCTGACCGCCGTGCCCAAGTTGCGGGTCACCGCCGCCGAGGACCGGGTGTTCGGGGTGTGGGCCGCCGAACTCGGCAAGGGCCGTGGCCTGGCCGCCTCCTCCCGCCGGGTGCAGAACGCCGTCACCACCTTCAACGCGGGCTTCCCGCTGGTCTGTTCGGTGGTGGTCTTCGGCGTGATCGCCGGGCCGCTGGACGGCGACGTCCCGGTGCCGGTCTTCCTGTCCTTCTTCACCGCCTTCAACCTGCTGATCGCCTCCAGCCTCCAGTTCACCTCCGCGGCCGTCACCGCCATGGGCGTGGTGCCGATGCTGGAGCGGCTGCGGCCGATCCTGGAGGAGAAGCCCGAGGTCGACGACAGCAAGGCCGACCCGGGCGACCTCTCCGGGCGCCTCGGCCTCAGCCACGTGACCTTCCGCTACGGGGAGGACGGCCCGGCCGCCCTCCAGGACGTCACCCTCGCCATCGAGCCCGGCGAGTTCGTCGCCGTGGTCGGGCCGTCCGGCAGCGGCAAGTCCACCGTGCTGCGCCTGCTGCTCGGCTTCGAGCGCCCCGAGAGCGGCACCGTGCTCTACGACGGCCAGGACCTCGGCGAGCTGGAGGTCTCCGCGGTCCGGCGCCAGTGCGGGGTGGTCCTGCAGAACGGCGCCCTGCTCGCCGGGGACATCAAGGCCAACATCGTCGGCTCCACCAACCACACCCTGGACGACGCCTGGGCCGCCGCCGAGATGGCCGGCATCGACAAGGACATCGCCGCCATGCCGATGGGCATGAACACCGTCCTGTCCGAGGGCACCAGCACGCTCAGCGGCGGCCAGCGGCAGCGCCTGATGATCGCCCGGGCCCTCGTCTCCCGGCCCCGCATCGTCTTCTTCGACGAGGCCACCAGCGCCCTGGACAACCCGACCCAGCGGCTCGTCACCGAATCCACCCGAAGACTCAACGCCACCCGGGTGGTGATCGCCCACCGACTGTCCACGGTCGCCGAGGCCGACCGGATCATCGTGATGGACCAGGGCCGGGTGGTGCAGCAGGGCCGGTACGAGGAGTTGTTGGCCGACCGGGACGGGCTGTTCGCCCGGCTGGCGAGCCGACAGATGTAGCAGTTGGACGGAGAAGAGAGAACGATGGAATACACCCTGCTCATTCACGGCGACGAGCGGGTCTGGAACGGACTGAGCGAGGCCGAGCAGGCCGAACTCGACGCCGCCCACGCGCGGTTCGGCCGCGCCCTGCACGACGCGGGGGTGACGGTGCGGTACGGCGGCGGCCTGCGCCGCAGTTGCAGCGCCCGCCTCGTCGTGCCCGGCGGCAACCCCGGCGGCCCGCAGACCCCGGTCTCGGACGGCCCCTACCGCGAGGGCCACGAGCACCTCGGCGGCCTCTGGGTGATCGACGTGGCCGACGAGGCCGAGGCGGTCGCCTGGGCCCGCTGGATGCCGGCCGCCCCCGGCGACCTGGTCGAGGTCCGCCCGGTCCGGGTGACCTGATCCCCTTCCGCCCCGGTCCGTACCGCGCCCCGTCGAGCAACTGCCGCCGGGGCGCGGCCCGTTGGGTCCGTGGACGGATCGTCAAGAAGTGCACCCGACAGTGCAATGGCTTGGCCAACCTTCCCCCTGATCCTCTTGCCCCGGTCATGACAGTCGGCTCAAGCTGTACTGCCACCCGCCAACGGCCGCCCCCACGGCCCTCGTTGGCGTGTGCGCTCCTGTTCGTCCCCTCACGAAGGAGCCACCATGCGCAGATTCCTGGTCCGCGTCGTCACCCTCGCGGCCGCCGCCACCTCGCTGGCCGCCCCCGCCGCCCCCAGCACCGCGGCAGCCGTCCAGGGGCTCGCCTTCCGCCCCCTCTCGTACAACACCAACGGCTACAACTGGGGCGGTTACGCCGCCCAGGGCAGCGGTTTCAGCTCGGTCGCGGCCTCCTGGACCGAGCCCGACGCGACCTGCAACTCCAGCAACGACCTCTACGCCCCGTGGGTCGGCATCGACGGGTACGGCTCCTCCAGCGTGGAGCAGACCGGCGTCGCGACCGACTGCTCCAGCGGCAGCCCGGTCGACCAGGCCTGGTACGAGATGTACCCGGCCGCCCCGGTCTACCTGAGCCTCAGCTCGTACCCGGTGTCGGCCGGCGACCACATCAGCGCCTCGGTGACCTACGCCGGCAGCAGCCGGTACACCCTCAAGCTGACCGACTCCTCCAAGGGCTGGACCTACACCACCACCAAGTCCACCAGCGCCCAGCGGACCAGCGCCGAGGTCATCATCGAGTCGCCGACCGGCGCCTACCCCGACTTCGGGACCCTGAACTTCACCTCGGCCACCGTCAACGGCAAGTCCCTCGGCTCCGCCGGCCCGGTCGCCCTCGACCCCAGCTCCAACGCCGGCTACGAGGCCACCACCGGCGGCCTCGGCTCCGGCGGCACCAGCTTCAGCGAGACCTTCCTCCAGGAGTAGCGCCCCCCCGGTACCGGAGCGGGAAGTCGGTGGGGCCGACTTCCCGCTCCTCGGGCTTTCAGGCAGTGGCGACGGACCGCGGGGCGAGCTGCGCCACCGCCGCGGCGGCGAGCGCCAGGCACCCGCCGACCACCATCACCGCGGACGGCGACCAGGCGTCGACGACCGCTCCGCCGGCCAGGGCGCCGAGCGAGATCGTGGCCTGGAAGGAGGACGTGAACACCACCGTGGCCGCCTCCGGGGCCTGCGGGGCCGCGCGGACGAACCAGCTCTGGACGCAGACCGGGACGGCGCCGTAGGCGAGGCCCCACACGACGAGCAGCGGCACCGCCCCCGCCAAGGACCTCCCGAAGGCCGGGAGCAGCAGGACGGCGGCCGCGAGCAGGCCGATCGCGAGGGTGAGGCTGGCCCGGCTCCGGCCCGCCCGCAGTCCGCCGGCGAAGTTGCCCGCCACACCGGCGACCCCGTAGACCAGCAGGAGCGCGGAGACGGCCCCCGGCCCGGCGTGCGTCACGTCCGCCAGGAAGGGCGTGACATAGGTGTACGTGCCGAAGTGGGCGGTCACCAGGAGGAGGGTGGCGGCGAGACCGGCGAGGACGGGCCCGGTGCGGAGCAGCCCGCGCAGCACGGCGGGGCGGGTGGGCGTCTGCGGCGGCAGCGGGGGCAGGGTCACGGCGAGGGCGGCGGCCACGGCGAGGCTCAGCAGCGCCATGGCCGCGAACGCGGCCCGCCACCCGGCCAGGTGGCCGAGGAGGACCCCGGCGGGTACGCCGAGGACCGACCCCAGGGGGACCGCCGAGAAGATGACGGAGTTGGCCCGCCCCTGCCGCCGCGCGCCGACCAGGCGCGGGGCGAGCCCGGCGCCGAGCGACCAGAAGGCGCCGATGACGACCCCGAGCACCACCCGGGCGGTGAGCACCGCCCAGTAGCCGGGGGCGAGCGCGTTGAGGAGGTCGGCGAGGGCGAGGGCGAGCATGAGGCCGCAGAGCACCGCGCGCCGGTCGGCCCGCCGGACGGCGACCGTGACGGCCGGGGCGGCGACGGCCGCGACGGCGCCCGGCAGGGTCATCATCAGCCCGGCGGTGCCGTCCGAGATCCGGAAGGTGGCGCCGATCGGGGTGAGCAGGCCGACCGGCAGGATCTCGGTGGTGACGATGGCGAAGATCCCCGTCGTGACGGCGAGGACGGCCGGCCAACCCCGTTCGGGCGCAGGGGCGGTGGCGGGCGGGGTGGGGTGGAGGGTGGTGGACACGCGACCAGTCCAGCAGCGGACCGGTCGCGGGGCTGGCGTGAATGCGACCTGGACGGTCGGGGGTTCGGGCGGGCCCGGGGTTCGGGCGAGGACGGTTCGGGCGAGGACGGTTCAGGCGAGGTGGGCGGCGAGCAACTCGGCGCAGGCGTCGGGGCGTTCGAGCAGCGGGAGGTGGCCGGTCTCGGCCAGGGTCGCCAGCCGGCAGTCCGGGACGGTGTCGCGCAGCAGTCGGGCGTTGCGGGTGAAGGCGGGCATGTCCTCGTCGCCGAGGACGACCAGGGTGCGGGCGGTGATCCGGCGCAGGTCGTCCACCGTGTGCCGGTGGGCGGTGAGGGCGTCCATGGCGCGGTTGCCGAGTTCGGCCCAGCTGTGCCGGGCGACCACCTCCCGCAGGGCGGCGCGGAGTTCGGGGTGGCGCCGGGTGCCGGTGAAGATGTCCGGCGGGGACTGCATCCAGAGGTCGGCGAGCTGGTCGCCGGGGCCGACCATGCGGTGGAGCATGGACAGCTGCTGGTAGCGGACCCGGGCGGAGTCCTCGTTGGGGGTGCCGGCCAGGGTGGGGGCGGCGAGGACCAGGCGGTCGAGCGACCCGGGCTCCTGGAACGCGAGTTGGAGGGCCGAGACGGAGCCGAAGGAGAGGCCGACCAGTCGGCGGGCGCCGGTGTCCGCCGCCACCTCGGCCAGTCGCCCGGCCAGGGCCGGGAGCGTCAGCCCCGGCAGGAGCGGGGCGGAGCCGCCGTGGCCGGGCAGGTCGACGCCGATGTGGGTGAAGCCGGGGAGGCGGTCCCACAGCGGCTGCCAGGTGGTGGAGTCCATGGTGTAGCCGTGGATCCACAGCACGGCCGGGCCGTCGCCCTGGCGGTGGAGGTGCAGGTCAGTCGTCAAGTCGGGCTCCGAAGTCGGCGCAGAACCGGCGGAAGGCGAGCACCGGCTCGTCGCGGGCGTCGTAGCGCGGGGTCATGGTGTGGTCCAGGTGCTCCCAGACCACCTTGTCCTCGGCGAGCGCCTTCTCACTGCCGCCGAGCAGGGCCGGCAGCGCCGCCCGCTGGTCCTCGCGCACGCCGATGGCGACCCGGGCGACGCAGCCGCCGTCCCCGGTCGGGACGGAGCCGGTGACGATGACCTGCCGGGTCTCGGGCGGGCCGAACTCGGTGACCACCACGTGGGGGCTGAACGCCTGGGCGTGGAAGCGCGGTTTGAAGTCCCAGCGGACCCGGCCGGTGCGCACCGCCTCCCAGCGGATCTCCTCCAGCGTGCGGGCGTCCTGCCAGGGCGAGGTCTGCATCAGGAACTCGCCCTCGATGACGAGCTCGCCGTGCTCGCCCGCCCGGGTGGCCATCCCCCGGTTGCCGGGGACGCCGTGCACGGCCTTGAAGTGGTCCGGGTCGAAGGCGTTCTCGACGACGTACTCGGGCGGCACCGCGACCGGCAGGGCGACGGCCGCGACCAGCGGGTACTCGTCCTGCCAGCCCCGGACCGCCCGCTCGAAGCCGCGGTCGCCGTCCGGGTGGTCGGAGAGCCGGACGAACACGGCGTCGCCCCACTCCAGCACCCGGTGCTCGGCGACGGACCAGTGCTTGGACGGGTCGCCGAGGCCGATCCGCTTGCCGTGGAAGGGGCAGACCACGCAGTCGCCCTCGCGCCGCCCGCCGTAGCCCAGGTGGGCGCCGCGGTGCGGGCAGTTGGCGTCCAGGACGCGGACCCGCCCGCCCTCGCGGACGGCGATCAGGCGGCGCGCTCCGATCGCCAACGGGGTGATGTCGTCGGCCAGTTCGGATCGGAAGGCCAGCAGGTACCAGCCGTGGTGCACGGTCATCGGGCTCACGTTCATCGGATGGCGTTCATCGGGTGGCGTTCATCGGAGGTCGTTCATCGGACGGCGTCCGTCGGAGTGCCTTGAGGACTTGTTCCGCGGCCCGCTCGCCGCTCGCCAGGGCGCCCTGCACCCAGGGCAGCTGCTCACCCGCGACGGTCGCCTCACCGGCGAGGAAGAGGGTGTCGTCGACCGGTTCGGCCCAGCGCCGGGCGGCGTCCTCCAGCCCGGCCCGGGGGGCGGTGAACGCCCCTCCCGCGTACGGGTCCTGGCCCCAGTCGGCGACCGCGGTGTCCAGGACGGCGGCGCCGGACGTCCAGGGCAGGGCGGTGGCGAGCAGGGCGGCCAGGGCCGTGCGGTCGGCGACGGCCGCGCGCAGCGACGCGGCGGCCCCCGCCTTGGCGACCACCAGCACCTCGGGGCGCCCGGCGGCGCAGCGGGTGAAGCCGGTGCGGCCGTCCACGTCGAAGACGATCACGGTGTCGGGCGCGGGCCGGTCCAGGGTGACCACGGCGCAGCAGCCGTCCCCGGCGGGCAGCCCGGCGGCGGCGGCGAGCTTGGCCGCGGGCAGCCCGGCGATGCCGCCGAGGGCGGCCGGGGGGACGGTGAGGACGACGGCGCGGGCCACCGCGCTCCCGGCGTCCGTCCGTACCGTGGCCCGGCCCGGTTCGTACGACAACTCCCGCACCACCGAGCCGAGTCGGACGTCCAGGCCGTCGGCGAGCCGTTCGGGCAGCCGGGCGAAGCCGCCGTCGACGGCGTACTCGCCCTCGCCGGCGGTGTCCCCGCGGTGCGCGGCGGCGACCCCGGCGGCGCTGAGCCGCTCCGGGTCGGTGGCCCAGTTCTGCCGGAACCACTCGGTGGCGGCCGCGGCCTCGGCGCCGGTGCTGCCGCACGCGCGCAGCCAGCTGCCGACGGACAGGCCGGTGACGCCGGGGGTGCGCCGCAGCGCGGCCTCCAGCAGCCAGGGTGCGCGGCGGCCGGCGCTCAGCGCGCCCATCGACCGCTCGGCGCCGTCCTCGACGATCCGGGCGGTGACCCGGCGCGGGACGGCGCCGGTGCTCCCCGGTCCGAGCAGCTCGTGCACCGGGTTCCGGTCCCCGTGCACGACCTGGGCGCCGAGTTCCAGCGGCGGGCCGCCGTCGGCGGGCCGGAAGGTGTGGATCCGCCCGCCGAGCCGTTCCCGGGCCTCGTGCACCACGACCCGCAGACCCGCCCGGGACAGCAGTCGGGCGCAGGTGAGGCCGGACGCCCCGGCGCCGACCACGATGACGTCGTAGCTGGTCACAGCGCTGCTCCGAGCTCGATCGGGAGGGCCCGCAGTCGGCGGGGGACGAGGCTCTGGTCCCAGTCCGGGGCGCCGTCCGGGCCGCGCAGGGCCGGGAAGCGGCGGACCAGCCGGGGCAGCAGGAGGGCGGCGGTCTGCCGGACCAGCGGGGCGGCCAGGCAGAAGTGCGGGCCGCCGCCGAAGCCGAGGTGGGGGTTGGGGCTGCGGTCGAGGCGGAGCTCGTCCGGGTCGGCGAAGACCTCCGGGTCGCGGTTGGCGGCGGTGAGCACCGCGAGGACCCGGGCGCCGGGCGGCAGCACGCCGCCGGCCAGTTCGACCCGGTCGGTGGTGACCCGGGCGGTGAACGGGATCGGGGCCTCCAGCCGGAGCAGTTCGTCCACCGCGAGGCGGGCGAGGTCCTCGTCGGCGGCGGCGAGCCGGGCGACGGCCGGGCGGTCGGGCAGCAGCAGGTGCAGCGCGTTGCCGACGAACTCGGCGAGCGGCTGCCAGCCGCCGATCACGGCGAGGTTGAGGACGCCGAGCATCTCGGCGCGGCTGAGCCGGTCGTCGGCGGCCAGGGCGGCCAGCGGGACGTCCCGGTCCCGGACCCGGCCGGCGTGCCCGTCCAGGTAGTGGGTGAGCGCGGTGGCGGCGCTGCGGCCGAGGGCGGCGCGGGCCGGGGGCACCATCGGGTCGAGGTTGACGGAGGCGGCCCGGGCGAGCGCCTCGAAGCGCCGCAGCTCCGCCGCGGGCAGGCCGAACAGCCGCGCGTACACGGCGGTGGCGAGCGGCCGGCCGAGGTCGGCGACGGCGTCCACCCGCCCGCCCGCCGGCAGCCGGTCGAGCAGCGCGTCCACGTCCTCGGCGAGCCCGTCGGCGAGGGAGCGGACGGCCGCCGGCCCCAGGAGCAGCGCCCCCGGGGCCCGGAGCCGCTGGTGGTCCGGCGGGTCGGTGGTGAGCATGGACGGCGGCAGGGCGTCGTCGCGGGCGCGTTCCCGCTGGCCCTGGGCGGCGGAGAAGCGCGGGTCGCGCAGCACCGTCGCGCAGTCGGCGTGCGCGGTGACCAGCCAGAGCCGGGACGCCGGGTCGTGGTGGACCGGGTCGTTGGCCCGGAGCCACCGGTACGCCGGGTGCGGGTCCGCCCGCCCGGCGGGGGCGAACGGGTGGATCAGGTGGTCCGGCAGGCGCACCGGTGCCGTCGTCATGTTCCAGCTCCGAGGGGTCTCAGCGGACCTTGGGTCCGCGCCAGCGGAAGGAGAAGGCGGTCAGCACCAGGCCGGCCAGCGACCAGGCGACCAGGACCATCGCGATGTGGCCCAGTTCCCAGTTCCCGGCGGGCTCCACGGCGGTGAAGGAGTCCGGCAGGAAGACCGAGCGGAAGCCCTGGGCCATCCACTTGACCGGGAAGAACGCCGCCACCGTCTGCATCCAGGCGGGGAGTTGGCCGAACGGGAAGAAGACGCCGGAGATGAACTGCAGCACCATGAAGACCGGGGTGACGATCGCCGCCGCGGACCGGCTGTTGGGGATCAGCGCCGAGTAGGCGGCGCCGGCCATCGCACAGGCGACGGTGCCGAGCGCGAGGTCCCAGCCGAGGGTGAACCAGCGTTCCGGGGTGCTGGGCAGCGGCAGCCCGAACAGGGCCAGCGCGATGCCGATCAGCAGCACGGCCTCCAGCGCGGTGGTGACGATGACCCGCACCAGCTTGCCGACGAAGTACGCCGACTTGGGCATCGGGGTCATCGCGAGCCGGCGGACGGTGCCGGTGTCGCGCTCGATCGCGATGTTGATCGCGAGGCCGGAGAAGGAGGTGCTCATCACGCCGGCGGCGATGATGCCGGCCATGAACACCTGCTTGAGGTCGGTGTCGGTGCCGGCCACCTTCCCGGAGAAGATCGAGCCGAAGACGAACAGCAGGATCACCGGGAACATCAGGGTGAAGACCAGCGACTGCTTGTTCCGGAAGAACGCCCGTAGTTCGACCTTGGAACGGGCCGCGGAGGCCCGCCAGACGCCGGGCATCCGTCCGGCGCGCCGGGCTCCGTCGCGGGCCGGCGCGGCGACGGGGGTCTGGGTGAGGGTCATCGGGTCCCCGTCTCGGAGATCAGCTGGCTGTTGTCCGCGCCGCGGTCGGTGCCGTCGGCGTGCTCCCTGATCAGGTCCAGGTACACGTCCTCCAGGGTCGGCCGGTGCACCCGCAGTTCGGGCAGCTCGCCCACCCCTGCCCGGTGCGCCCACGGGACCAGGGCCGCGAGCAGCGCGGTCGGGGCGTGGGTGCCGATCCTGAGCACGCCGTCCGCGCCCACCGGGGCCGGGTCGGCCCCGGGTGGCAACGACGGCAGCGCGCGGCCGGCCAGCTCCGGCGGAATCCGGAAGGAGACCGTGGTCGGAGTCTGCGTTCGGCCGCCGAACTCGGCCAGCGGCCCGCACTGGACCACCCGGCCGGCGACGATCACCGCGGCGCGCTCGCACAGCGCCTCGGCCTCGTCGAGGTAGTGCGTGGTGAGCACGGTGGTGCGACCGCGCTCGGAGAAGTAGCGGACCAGGTCCCAGGCCTCCCGGCGAGCCACCGGGTCCAACCCGGTGGTGGGTTCGTCGAGGAAGATCAGGTCCGGGTCGCCGACGATGCCCACCGCGACGTCGAGCCGACGGGCCTGTCCCCCGGAGAGGTCGGTGCTCTGCTTCTTCTCGTGCTTGCCCAGTCCGACCATGTCGATGACCTGGCCGACCGGGAGCGGGTTCGGGTAGAACGCCGCGAAGTGCTCGACCACCTCACGGACCGTCAGGTCCGAGTAGGCGCCGGTGGTCTGCGGGACCACTCCGATCCTGGCGCGCCAGTCGCGCCGGTCCTCGGCCGGGTCGCAGCCGAGGACCCGCACGTCACCGCCGGTTCGCTGGCGGACGCCCTCCAGGATTTCGACGGTCGTCGTCTTGCCCGCGCCGTTCGGCCCGAGCAGGGCGAAGACCTCACCCTGGTGGATGTCCAGATCCAGACCCTGGACCGCGTGCCAGTCGCCGTAGCTCTTGCGAAGGCCGCGGACTGAGACGGGGTGTTCCCCGACGGCAGTCGCCACTGTGGATCGCTCCTTGGTGGGGTGATCAGGTCGGCCTGGTCATCAGGTCGACCGGCCGGGCACCTTGCCCGGCTTGCGGGTTTCCCGGCTGGATCAGGTGCAGCAGCAGCACGGGCAGCAGCAGGAGTTGCCGCCGGCCGCGATGTCCGACAGGTCGCCCTCGCTGAGCTCGGCGGTGTCGATCTGCGGGGTCTCCGGGATGTGGAACTCGTAACGGCCGGTCGCCAGACCGATCTCGTACAGCTCGACCTGCACCTCGAGGTTGCCCTCCTGCTCGCCCTCGGCGGCAGTCTGGACGATGACGATCTCGGCGTCGGCCGGGAGCTCCAGGCCGGCCTCGGCGAGGGCGGCGCGGGCGTCGGTCCGCAGGCGGGCCGCGTACTCCTCGCTCGACCAGGCGCTGATCAGGGCGCGGGTGTAGCCGTTGACGAACTCGGCCCGCTTCCTCTGGTCCAAAGCCATGAGAATTTCCTTTTCTCTGGATTCCGGTTGGTCGTCGGCAGGCCTCGGCACTTCCGTGCTTCCCGGCGCTGCCGACGAATGAAGAATGACACGGCCGCAATGGGCCGCCAAGACCTCACTTCCGGTGCCCGGACTAAGTATTGAGCACGTGCGGCGGGTGCGGTAGATTTCAGGCGTCCCGCGCCCTTGAATACGCATCAGAATACGTATCGACATACGCATCCGAATGCGTACGGGGAATTCAGCGGGAAATACGTACGTATGTGTTCGCCGGGCGCGTACGCATTCCGGAAGTCCCGGGTGAGCACCGAGAGGAAACACGGGGGTGGTCCGCACCGTGCCTACGCACACCGTCCCGCCAGGCCCTGCCGACGACATCGACATGGCGCTGATGAGGGAGTCGCCGCTCGACTTCATCACCGGCCTGGCCCGCACCTACGGCGACGTCACCCGGCACCGCGCCGACGGCGACACCGTCTACCTGCTCAACCGGCCCGAGTACGCCCGGCACGTCCTCAAGGACAACGGCGCCAACTACACCAAGGAGGGCACCCCGGACGACGCCATGCTGCGCCCGTTGCTCGGCAACGGGCTGCTGACCAGCAACGGCGCCGACTGGGCCCGCCAACGGCACCTCACCGCGCCCGCGTTCCGCCCCAGCGCCGTCCGCACCTTCGACGGCATCGTCACCGACGCCACCGCGCAGATGCTGGAGCGCTGGCGGCCCGCCGTCGAGGCCGGCACCCCGCTGGAGGTGGACCAGCACCTCACCGCGCTCACCCTCGGCATCCTCACCCACGCCATCCTGGGCGCCGACATCGACGGCATCGGCGAGGGCTTCGCGCGCGCGGTGGACGCCGTCAACCGCTGCATCGGCCACTACGTACCGACCCCGGACCCGGACCCGGCCGACACCGCCCGCCGGTACGCCGACTTCGGCCGCGCCCGGGTGTTCCTCAACACCGTCACCCGCACCCTGATCGCCGCCCGCCGCGCGGGCGGGGGCAGCGCGGGGGCGAGCGGCGACCTGCTGGACACCCTGATGTCCAGCCACCACCTGGTCTCCGACGAGGACCTCCGCGACCAGGTGCTGACCATCGTGATGGCCGGCCACGAGACCACCGCCAAGTCCCTGACCTGGACCCTCCACCTGCTCGACCGCCACCCCGAGGAGCTGGCCAAGGTCCAGGAGGAGGTCGACCGCGTCCTCGGCGGCCGCCCGCCGACCGCCGCCGACCTGGCCGCGCTCCCGGCCTGCCGGCGGGCGATCCAGGAGGCCATGCGGCTCTACCCGCCGGTCTGGCTGATCTCCCGCCGGGCCGTCGGGTCCGACGTCATCGGCGGGTACCACGTCGAGCCCGGCACCCTGGTGTGCGTCAGCCAGTGGGTGCTGCACCGCCACCCCGAGTACTGGGACCGGCCGGACGCGTACCTCCCGGACCGCTTCGACGGCGCCGACCTGCCCAGCCACCTCTACCTGCCGTTCGGCGGCGGCGACCGGATCTGCGTCGGCCAGCACTTCGCGATGCTGGAGGCCGTCCTGGTGCTCGCCTCCCTGCTCCAGTCCGTCCGGCTGGAGCTGGTCGAGGGCTTCCCGGTCGAACCCGAGGCCCTGGTCACCCTCCGCCCCAAGCACGGCATGACGATGATCGCGAGGCCCCGATGAGCACCTCCGTACGACCGGTCGGCGGTTCCTACGACCCCGCCCGCACCACCGGCGGCGGCCTCGCCGCCGAACTCGACCGGCTGGAGGCGCAGGCCGCGCTCTCCTTCCCCGAGGAACTGCGCATCCTGCGCGAACTCGGCCTCCCCTCGGGCCGCACGGTGCTCGAACTCGGCGCCGGGCCGGGCGCGGTGACCCGCCGGCTGCGCGCCGCGCTGCCCGCCGGCACCGAACTGATCGCCGCCGACATCGACGGCGAACTGCTCGCCCACGCGGCCGGCCCCGGGGTGACCCTGCTGGTCGCCGACGGCGCCGACCTGCCGCTGCCGGACGCGAGCGTGGACTTCGTGCTGCTGCGCTACGTCCTCCAGCACGTGCCCGACCCGGTCGCGGTGCTCGCCGAGGTCCGCCGGGTGCTGCGCCCCGGCGGCACCGTCGCCGTCACCGAGGTCGACTCCGCGCTGTGGGGCGCCGCCGAGCCCTCGTACCCCGAACTCGCGGGCGTGCACGCCAAGATGGCCGCCGCCCAGCGGGCCGACGGCGGCGACCGCTCGATCGGGCGCCGGCTCCCCCGGCTGCTGCGCGCGGCCGGCTTCGAACAGCCGGTGCTGCGCCCCTTCGCCACCACCAACGACGACCACCCGACCGACGCCTTCGCCCCGCAGCTCGGCCCGCGGCGCCTGGAGCCGCTGGTCGCCCGGGGCGTCCTCTCACTGGCCGAACTCGCCCTCGCGGCGGACCGCTGGAACCGCTTCCGGTCGGACCCCGACGCCTGGGTGATGCTGCTCGGCCTCACCGCCGCCGCGACCGCACCCGCGGGCCGCGGACCGCAGGAAACCGCCTGACCGCAGGAAACCGCCCGACCGCACCACACCCCTCCCGGAAACCGGAAAGGACCACCTCCATGCACCCCAAGGTGAAGATCTTCATCACCATCTTCTGCTACATCAGCGCCGTCGCCGGCCTGGTCACCGCCGTGATGGACGCCAGCCACAAGCCCGCCGACACCACCTCCGCGGTGGTCGCCGGCGTGCTCGGGGTCGCCTTCCTGCTGGGCGGCCTGGCGCTGACCCGGAAGCCGCGCTACTGACGATGGCGCCCGGTGGCTTAGCAGCGGGAAAGGGTCGGGGGGGGGGGGGGGGGGAAACACCCCCCCCCCCCCCCAAACCCCCCCCCCCCCCCCCCCCGGCGGCCCGGGGGGGTAGAACCCCCACCCCCCC